>CANGQZ010000049.1 GCA_947455865.1 Sphingomonadaceae bacterium | reverse complement strand
TATGGATGTAATTCGACAATCATAATGACGCTAACAAGTCACGAATCCGTCACGTCGCGCTGGCAACAGCGTCGCAACCGAACACGAGCCGCGCGAGACAATGACAGCGACCGCGACCCTCCTTCTGACCTCGCCCGATGGCCGGATGGTCACGACCCTCAGCCGGCTGCGTCCGGACCTTCAGGTCGTGCCGCTTGGTCAGGCAGTCCCACCCGAACGTTTCCGCGGCACGGTGTGGGGTTTCGTTGACTGGCTGCTGCCGGAGCTCTCCGGGCTGGAGCTGTGCCGGCGCCTGCGCGAAGCGGAAAACACCCGCCACGCCCATCTAACTATGGTGCTCGAAAGCCCCGATGCGGAATCGCGCCGCCGGGCGCTGGCGGCCGGGGCGGATGATTACATGGTCGGCCCCCTGACGCCCGAAGCGCTGCTGGACCGCATCGAAGCCGCCGCTCCCGATCGCTCGCGCCCCAGTTCGGGGCCGCGCCTGCGGCATGGCGACCTCACGATCGATCTCGCTGCGTTTCAGGCGCGCTTCAAGGGCAAGATCCTGCCGCTGCGTCCCAACGAATTCCGCCTGCTGGTCCACTTTGTCGAGAACCCCGATCAGGTGTTCTCCCGCGGCAGCCTGATCGGCCGGCTGGGCAAGGATACCGAAGTGATCGACGAGCGCACGGTCGATGTCTGGATCGGCCGCCTGCGCCGCGGCCTGCGGGCGCACGGCGTGCCCGATCCGCTGCGCACGGTCCGCTCGATGGGCTATGTGATGGACAGCCTGCCGGGCTGAATTGCGACAGCGAGGGCGCGCTTGGTCTGGGGGTAATATGGCCGGCGATTGGCCTCTAAGCGGCCAAAACCCGACACGGACATGACAGCGACTGCGCCGATCCGCCCCATTTTTGCGGCCAATGCCTCCACAAATCGGCAGTTTTTTCCAGATTGAGCAGGCAGTTCATAAGTCGGCAGGCAATGCTGAACAGATCGGCCGAACCCTTGCCCCGCAGCGGCCTTGGCGGCATAGCGCGGGTCGATTCCCAAGTGTTTTGAAAGGCCCGCCGATGAAGGTCCGCGTCCACGTCAGCCTCAAGCCCGGCGTGCTCGATCCGCAAGGCCGGGCGATCCACCATGCGCTCGAAGGTCTGGGTTTTTCCGGGGTGGCCGATGTTCGCGCTGGGCGCTTGTTCGAACTTGAGGTGGATGAGAGCGTGACCGACGCCGCGCTCGATGAGATGGCCGGCAAGCTGCTCGCCAACCTCGTGATCGAAAACTACCGGATCGAACGGGTCCCCGCCTGATGTCGCTGCGCGCCGCTGTCATCACCTTTCCGGGATCGAACTGTGACCGCGACATGGCCGCCGCGCTTGAGCAGGTTGCGGGCACGCCGCCGCTGCGCGTCTGGCACGGCGACGCCGCCCTGCCCGATCGCCTCGATTTTATCGCGCTGCCCGGCGGGTTTTCCTATGGCGATTATCTCCGCTCTGGCGCGATGGCCGCGCGCTCGCCGGTGATGCAGGCGGTGGTGGCAGCGGCGGCGCGTGGCGTGCCGGTGCTCGGCGTGTGCAACGGCTTTCAGGTGCTGACCGAGGCCGGGCTCCTGCCCGGCGCGCTGATGCGCAACGCCGGCATCCGCTTCGTCTGCCGCGAAGTGGCGCTTACGGTCGCCAACAACCAGACGCTGTTCACCGCCGGCTATGCCGCCGGCCAGGCGATCCGCATTCCGGTGGCGCACCACGACGGCAACTATTTCGCCGACCCCGATACGCTCGACCGGCTGGAGGGCGAAGGTCGGGTCGCGTTCCGCTATGCCGAGCCGGTCAATGGCTCGGCACGCAATATCGCCGGGGTGCTGAATGCATCGGGCACCGTGCTGGGGATGATGCCGCACCCCGAACGCGCGGTCGAACCGGCTCACGGCGGGATCGATGGACGGGCCCTGTTCGAAGCAGCGGTGGCGGCGCTGGTCCGGGCCTGAGTAAGCTCAGGCCGCCTTGCCGGTGCGCCGCGAACCCGAAGTCTCGCGCGGCGCAAACAGCGCGCCGGCATCTTCCGCGGTCATCGGCCGGCCGAAATAGAACCCCTGGATCTTGTTGCAGCCCAGCTGGCGCACGATCCCCAGTTCGGTCTCGGTCTCGACGCCTTCCGCCGTCGTGGTCACACCAAGGCTTTCGGCCATCGCCACCACCGCGCGGATAATCGCAAGGCTTTCCGGGTTGCTGTGCGCCGCGCCCTGCACAAACGTCCGATCGACCTTGATCGTCGAGAAGCGCAGCTTGCGCAAATAGCCGAGCGAGGAATAGCCGGTGCCGAAATCGTCCAGCGCGATCGAGCAACCCAGCCCCATGATCTGTTCAAGCGTGTTGCGCGCAGCGCTGGCGTCGCGCAGGAAAATGCTCTCGGTCACTTCGATTTCAAGCCGCGCCGCGGGCAGCCCGGTTACTGCCAGCGCCGAAACCACGGTTGAGGCGAAGTGGGGATCGAGCAGCTGCTCGCCCGACACGTTCACCGCAACCTTGATGTGCTTCGGCCAGTTCATCGCCTCGCGGCAGGCCTCGCGCAGCACCCATTCGCCGATCGGCACGATCAGCCGGGTATCTTCTGCCAGCGGGATGAACTTGCCCGGGCTGACCGCGCCATGGTCCTTGCTGTTCCAGCGCAGCAGCGCCTCGAAGCTGACCACGCCCTCGCTCGTCGCATCCACCACCGGCTGGTAGTGCAGCAGCATTTCATTGCGTTCGAGCGCATGGCGCAGCGAGAATTCGAGCTGGCGGCGTTCCTCGGCATGGGCGTGAAGCGCCGGCTCATAGGTGAAGTGCTTGCCGCCGCCGGCATCTTTCGAACGGTAGAGCGCCAGATCGGCGTTGCGCATCAGCGTCTCGACGGTCGAGCCATCGCGCGGCCCCACTGCCGAGCCGACGCTGGCGCCGACGTAAAGCGTGTGATGGTCGACTTCATAAGGCTGCGACAGCCGCTCGATCACGCTGTGCGCCACCTGCTCCACCCGGCCAAGGTCCGAGGCATCGCGGATCACGATGGCAAACTCGTCACCGCCGAGCCGCCCGCACAGCTCGTTGTCAGTCATCAGCTCTTTCAGCCGGCCCGAAACCCGCGCCAGCAGCTGATCGCCAACGACATGCCCAAGCGTATCGTTGACCGCCTTGAAGCGGTCGAGGTCGATCATCAGGAAAGCGCAGCGCGTGCGCCAGTGTTCGGCATAGCGCATCGCATCGGCCATCGCCTCGGTCAGCATCAGCCGGTTGGGCAGCCCGGTCAGTGTATCGTAGCGGGCCAGCTGGGCGATCTTGTCGGCGCTCTCGCGCTGTTCAGTCACGTCCGAGCCCACGCCGCGGAACCCTTCGAATACGCCGTTCTCGTCAAGCTTGGGGGTACCCGAAAGCTCCCACCAGCGCTGCCGGCCCTTGACCGTCACGCGCACCAGCAAGTTGGAAAAGTTCTCGCGCCGCTTCATCCGCTCGGCCAGATCGTGAAGGCTTGAGGGGAACTGGCCGGTTTCCCAGGCTGGGCCGGCAATCAGCTGGATGAACGGCTTGCCTTCGATGTCTTCGGGATCGAGCCCCAGCGCAAAGGCAAAGCGCGGGCTGATCGCGCGGACCCGACGCGAGGTATCGACCTGCCACAGCCAGTCGGCATCGCCCTCTTCGTATTCGCGCAGTAGCAGCGAAACGACTTCGGCCTTTTCGACGTTCCCGGCTTCGGCAACGCGTGAGGCGAGATAAGTCCGCGCACCCTCGACCGTGCCGACCGCGATGATGGCAAGAAAAGTGGTGGCGACCAGCGCCATCTGCCACATTCCGTATGCGGCGAACTGCAGCACCGCGACCCCGCCGACGATCGAGCTGAACAGGATCGTGCCGAGCGGAACGGCCGGCACCACCACCGCTGCGGCGGTCATCAGCATCGCCAGCACGGTCCACAGCTCAAGCCGTTCGACCACTCCGACATAGGGGGCGAAGAACAGCATCGGGATCGCCCAGACCATGGCGACAATCGCCGCACTGATGGTCTGCGTGTTGAGCTCCTCGCGGCTCATCCGCCGTCGGTCGGTGTCGCCCAGCGAGCGGTCGTAGCGCGATCCGTAGTAAAGCGCGCCGCACAGTGCGACGAACCAGCCAATCAGCGCCGCGAGCATGATCTTGTCGATCAGGATCTGCACTGTCGCCAGCGCCGCAATGGCATGGGTAATCAGCCGGGCGACGGTAACGCGGGCAAGGCTGGAATACTGCAAACCGCGCAGACGCGCCCAGTCTCCCTCGGGCGGGCTGGTAAGCCCGAGGACCGCCAGGACCGGAAGGTCCCTTGGCAGCATGGATATTTCCGGATCTTTGCGCTTCACCGCTGCATTGCTACCCGGATAATCGTTAGCACCGGGTAAATCCGGGGGGTCGCCGCAGCAATTTGCCGGCGGCGCAGAGTGCCTAGTTCATTCTACCGTCACGCTTTTCGCCAGATTGCGGGGCTGGTCGACGTCGGTGCCTTTAACGCAGGCGACATGATAGGCCAGCAGCTGGACCGGCACGGCATAAACCAGCGGCGCAATCAGCGGGTGAACCTTGGGCATCTCGATCGTCGCCATACAGCCCTCGCCCGCTTCGACGAGGCCCTCAGCGTCGGAAATAAGCACGATCTTGCCGCCGCGCGCGCGCACTTCCTGCATGTTGCTCACGGTCTTTTCGAACAGCGGACCGGACGGGGCGAGAACGATCACCGGCACCGCCTCGTCGATCAACGCGATGGGCCCGTGCTTCATCTCCCCGGCGGCATAGCCTTCGGCGTGGATGTAACTGATTTCCTTCAGTTTTAGCGCGCCTTCCAGCGCCAGCGGATATTCCTGACCGCGCCCGAGATAGAGCACGTCACGCGCCGGCGCGATAAGATGGGCCATCGCCGCGATCTCGTCGTCATGGCTGAGCGCGGCGTTGAGCTGCGCCGGGGTTTCGATCAGCTGCGCCACCAGACCGCACTCTTCGGCGCGGCTCATCTTCCCGCGCTTGACCGCAAGATGCGCGGCGAGCGCAGCCAGCACTGCCAGCTGGCAAGTGAAGGCTTTGGTCGAGGCAACGCCGATTTCCGGGCCGGCATGGGTCGGCAGCAGCAGATCGGCCTCGCGCGCCATCGAACTGGTTGGCACGTTGACCACCACCGCGATGGTCTGCCCCGCCGCCTTGCAGTGGCGCAGCGCGGCCAGGGTGTCGGCGGTCTCGCCCGATTGCGAGATGAAGAGTGCCAGACCGCCGGGTTCGAGCACCGGATCACGGTAGCGGAACTCGCTCGCCACATCGATGTCGACCGGCAGCCGGGCAAAGGCCTCGAACCAGTATTTGGCCACAAGCCCCGCGTAATAGCTGGTGCCGCAGGCGACGATCGTCACCCGGCTGATCGACGAGAGGTCGAAATCGAACTGCGGCAGCGCGACCGACTGGTCGATCTGGCGGATATAGCTGCGCAGCGTCTGCGCCACCACGGTCGGCTGCTCGAAGATCTCCTTCTGCATGAAGTGGCGGTAATTGCCCTTCTCGATCGCCGCGGCCGAGGCGCCCGAGCTGACCACCGGGCGCGAAACCGGCTCGCCCTCGCGGTCATGGATCTGCGCGCCCTCGCGGGTGATCACCACCCAGTCGCCCTCTTCCAGATAGCTGATCCGCTGGGTCAGCGGGGCCAGCGCCAGCGCGTCGGAGCCGAGGTAAGTCTCGCCATCGCCGAAGCCGAGCACCAGCGGCGAGCCGAGCCGCGCGCCGATCAGCATATCGGGGTGGCTGCGGAAGGCGATGGCAAGCGCGAAGGCGCCGCGCAGTTGCGGCAGCGCGGCGTGAACCGCTTCCTGCGGCGAGAGCCCAGCCTCGACCTGTTCGGAAATGAGGTGCGCCACCACCTCGCTGTCGGTCTCGCTCTCGAACATGCGGCCGCGCGCGGTCAGCGCTTCGCGCAGCGAGCGGAAGTTCTCGTTGATGCCGTTGTGGACCAGCGCCAGCTCGGCGGTGGCGTGGGGGTGGGCATTGGCCGCGGTCGGCGCGCCGTGAGTGGCCCAGCGGGTATGGGCGATCCCGGTGGTGCCCGAAGCCGGGTGGCGCGCCAGTTCGATCACCAGATTGGCCAGCTTGCCCGGCGCGCGGCGGCGGATCAGTTCTCCGTGATCGACGGTGCAAATGCCGGCGCTATCATAACCGCGGTATTCCATCCGCCGCAGGCCATCGACGAGCCGATCCGCCACCTGATCCTTGCCGACGATGCCGATGATGCCGCACATGGGGAAAGTGCCTTTCGTCTCAGGTATAGGGAACGCGGATGCCGGGAATGTGCGGCGGAAAATCCGTGCTGTTGCGGGTGACGAGGATTGCCCCGTGCTCCTGCGCCGAGGCGAACACCAGCGCCGCGGGCAGGCTCAGCGAAGGCCGCTCGGCCTTCAGCGTAGCGGCGCGCCGGGCGATTTCCGGGCTGACTTCGCGGATCGCGAAGTGGGCGAGGAACTGCTCGGTCTCGTCACGCGCGGCGGCGGGCACTTCGGCCATCACTTCCAGCCAGGTGATCCGGCTGATCCACGGGCGCTTGGCCCGGCGCAGTTCGGCCACAGCCAGCCGGTGACCCGACAGGGTATCGACGACGATGCCCGTATCGAAGCAAAAATCGGTCATGCCGGGCCAATCCCGGGTGAGCCACCGGAATCGCGGGTCCACTGCGCCCTGATCGTGCCTTCATAGACCGCGCCGTCGATCCCTTGGCCATAGCGCGTCCACAGCCCGAAGCCCTGCTCGATCCAGTCGCGCTCACCCGCGCGAAACGCAGCGACCGCTTCCCGCAGCAGCGCCGCGCGCGATTTGCCCAGCTCGGCCGCGCGGGCATCGAGCCACTTGATGTCGTCGTCGGGGAGGTCTGCCAGAATCCGCATGATATTTGTATATGATATCATGATATACACAGTCAAGCCCAAAGTCGCTTCAGCACGACTCGACCAATGCCATGGCAGTGCCCGCCCTGTGCTGTCGCAGGGGTGAATTTCGCGTAACTTTGCGGATCGGGTGCCGTGCGGAGGGCGGCGGCAGGATCAGTCCTCGCGCTTGCGCTCGGCCTTCTTCTTTTTCATCGCATCGTGAAAGCGGTCGGCCCAGCCGGGCTTGACCAGCTGTTCGGCGCGGACCAGCCGCAGCTCGCCGTCGCCCACGTCGCGGGTCACCGCGCTGCCCGCCGCCACGATCGCATCGGCCCCAATCCGCACCGGGGCGACCAGCGCACTGTTCGATCCGATGAAGGCACGCGCGCCGATCACGGTCTTGTGCTTGAAATAGCCATCGTAATTGCAGGTGATCGTGCCCGCGCCGATATTGGCCCCGGCGCCGACTTCGGCATCGCCGATGTAGCTGAGGTGGTTGGCCTTGGCCCCTTCCCCCATCACCGCCGCCTTGACCTCGACGAAGTTGCCGATCTTGGCGCCACGCTTCAGCACCGCGCCGGGTCGCAGCCGCGCGTATGGGCCGACTTCGACTCCGCTTTCAAGCGTTGCCCCTTCAAGGTGCGAGAAGGCGCGGATGCGCACGTTGTCGGCCACGGTCACGCCCGGGCCGAACACCACGTTGGGCTCCACCATGACGTCGCGGCCAAGCGCCGTGTCCCATGCGAAGAATACCGTCTCCGGCGCAATCAGGCTGGCGCCATCGGCCATCGCCTGCGCCCGCCGCGCCTGCTGCCAGCGCGCCTCGGCCGCCGCCAGTTCGCCGCGGCTGTTGATCCCCATCACCTCGTCGGCATCGCCGGTGGTCACGGCCACGCAGGCCCGGCCATCGGCGATGGCGATGTTGACGATATCGGGGAGGTAATACTCGCTCTGGGCATTGTCGTTGCCAACTCGCGCAAGCAGCGCGAACAGGTCCGCCGCGCGCGCCGCCAACAGGCCCGAATTGCACGTCCGGCAGGCCCGCTCGGCCGCGCTCGCGTCTTTGAATTCAACCATCTTGGCAATCGCGCCGTCCGCCCCCGCGATCACCCGGCCATATTGCAGCGGATCGGCGGGTTCGAAGCCGAGCACCACCACCGTCGGCGCATCGGCGGCATGGAGGCGCGCGATCATCGCCCGCATCGTCTCGGCACGGACGAACGGGACATCGCCGTAAAGCACCAGCACATCGCCCGAAAACCCGGCGAGCGCCGCTTCGGCCTGCTGCACCGCATGGCCGGTGCCATGCTGTGGCTCCTGTACCGCGATCGCCGCGCGCGCGCCAAGCTGGCGCTCCAGCTGCTCGCGCCCGCTGCCAACCACCACCACCTGCCGCGCCGGGGCCAATTGTGCCACGCTGGCCAGCAAATGCTCGATCATCGGCCGCCCGGCGATGGGATGGAGCACCTTGTGCAGATCGCTCTTCATCCGCGTGCCCTTGCCGGCAGCGAGCACGATCACGGCGAGCGGGGCGAGCGAGTCAACGGCAGGGTCGGTCATGCCCCGCTCCTTGCCAGCAAATGCTTGCAGATTCCACCGCTCGCCGCCATCGTTTGATCCTATGACAGCCTTTCCCTTCTCCATCGTCGGGTTCGATCTCGACGGTACGCTGCTCGACACCCATGTCGATCTCGGCATGGCGCTCAATCATGCGCTCGCGCTGGCGGAGCGCCCGGCGGTGCCGGTGGCGCGGGTGCGCGATCTGATCGGCGGCGGTGCCAAAGTGATGCTGCAGCGGGCGCTCGACGATAACGGCGGCGCGGTCAGCGACGCGCGACTGAGCGAACTGCATCGCGAACTGATCGCCTATTACCGCGAAAACATCTCGGTCCATTCCTGCGAGTTTCCCGGCGGGCCGGCGATGCTCGATGCGCTGGAAGCGCGCGGGGTGCGGCTGGCGGTGGTGACCAACAAGCTCGAATCGCTGGCGGTCAAACTCCTCGACGAAGTGGGCCTAACCGGCCGGCTCGGCACGATCCTCGGCGGCGACACGCTCGGTCCGGGCCGCGCCAAGCCCGCGCCCGATCTGCTGCTGGCAATGCGCGAACGGCTGGGCGGCGGGGCCGCTGCGTTTGTCGGCGATTCGACCTTCGACGTCCGCGCGGCGCGCGCCGCCGGGTTTCCCTGCGTCGCGGTGAGCTTCGGGTTTACCGACGTTCCGGTCGATCAGCTCGGCGCCGATGCGGTGATCGATCACTATGACGAACTGATCCCCACCCTCGAACGGCTGTAACCCTCATAGGCTCGCGGTGAGCACCGCCCCAACGTAATGCGTGTCGCCGGTGCGCGGGGCATTTGGCGCGCTGTTCAGAAACCGGCCCTTGGCGATCCAATCGAAATTGAGCTCGCCGCGCAGCCGCCCCGGCACCAGCCAGTAGCGCAGCCGGCTGTCGATCTGGTGGCCGGCAAAACGGCCTGATGCCCCTGCCTTGTCGATCACCCCGGTCGTGGAAAAGCTGTCGAACGGGCTCGCCAGCCACAGCGGGCGATAGACCGCCAGCGCATCGAACCGCTTGCCCGGCGCCGCCTCCAGCCGCAGGCTTGGCGCGCTGAGATTGGCTCGACCGATCGCGGAAAACAGCCCCGCCGGGCCATACTCGCCGCGCCGCTGGCCGAACAGGGTATCGAACCGGTTATAGCTGCCCCCCGGCGTATCGCCGCTGACCCAGTCATAGGCCAGCGTCAGACGCAGCTTGGCTGGCCCGGCAAAGCTATAGCCGATCCCGGCGTGAACCAGCCCGGCATTCACGTTGAGCGATCGCGCGCCGGGCGCGGTGCTCGCGCTGATCTGGCCCATCTGCCACGCGCCTTCGAGCTCGAAATCGAACCTGCCCGCCCGCGCTTCGCGCACCAACCGGGCCGAGAACGTGTAAAGGTCCCGGTCACGCGTGGCCCGCCCCGGCGCATCGCGTTCCCGCAAGCGGTAAAACCCAAGCTCGCCCATAGCGCCGCCCAGCGTGCGAGGATGCGAAACCAGCGCGCCGAAGAACTGCAGGTTGAACGTTTCCTTGTCGAGCGCGCTTCGGTTGGCAAGGATCGCGGCCTGATCGTCGGGCAGGTGCAATTGCGGCAGCAAATAGAACAGCGTTGCCGCCGTGCCGTCGCCCGCCTTCACATCCGCCCTCAGCCCGGTGTAGGCGCTCGTCGCATTGCGATATTCGTCCGATGAGAGGAACCGCCGCGAGCCCAGGTTCGCCGTAAAGCGCCCCACCAGCAAGGCGGTCTTGCTGCCCTTGCCCAGCGCATCGCCGAGATCGAGCCCGACAAAGGCCTGCACCGGCTCGAACGTGTTCACATCATTTGCGGTAACGCTGCCATCGGCCGAACCGCCATAGGCGCGGCTGTCGTTCAGCTCGGCCCCGATCCGCCACGCACCGGTCCTGTATTCAATCGCCAGCGTCGACTTGATCGCGAGCAGGTCCTCGTCGGCGTCGAGCGCCGGGCGCGGCTGGCCATCCAGCGCCTCGTAGCGCACCCGCACGGTGGCAGCGATCTTCCAGTCGCTGGGATTGCCGATCGCCTGCTGCAGCGGTCCGGACGATTCGGCGGCGGCTGCGTTTGCGGCAGCCGCGAAAAGACAGCCGATAACCATCGGCAGCGCGCCAAGGCGCGGGAAGCGGGGCATAATTTTTCATCCATCCACTCGGTAGGGTCTGGAAAACGTGAACCCGGCTGCCCCGCCATCAATGACGCTACGGCCTGCCCACGGGGCGGGCCCTTACCATCGGCCGCTTGCGATAGCCATGTCCGAATCGTCCGCAAATCAGCCGGTTGGCGCAGCGCTGCGGCAGTTGAAACCTAGGCGTCGGCGTGTCATCCCCGCTGCCGGAACGCATGGATGGAGCGCGCAGAATGAGCATGTCCTTCACCGACAAGGTCGCCATCGTCACCGGCGCGGGCGGCGGTCTTGGCCGCGCCTATGCGCTCGAACTCGCCCGGCGCGGCGCGAAAGTCGTGGTCAACGATCTCGGCGGCGCGCGCGATGGCACCGGCCACTCCGATGCCGCGCTGGCGGTGGTCGAGGAAATCCGCGCCGCCGGGGGCGAAGCGATGTCGAACGGCGGCAGCGTCACCGAATATGCGCAGATGGCCGAAATGGTCGCCAAGGCCAAGGAAGCCTGGGGCGGCGTCCATATCCTGATCAACAACGCCGGCATCCTGCGCGACAAGACCTTCAGCAAGATGGAGCCGGAGGATTTCGAACTCGTCGTTCGCGTCCACCTGCTCGGCTCGGCCTATGTCACCAAGGCGGTGTGGGAAACCATGCGCGAACAGAACTATGGCCGCATCCTGATGACCACCTCGTCCACCGGGCTCGGCGGCAATTTCGGGCAGGCCAATTACGGTGCGGCGAAGCTAGGGCTGGTCGGACTGGCCAAGACGCTCCACCTCGAAGGCGCGCGCAACAACATCCGCGTCAACTCGCTCGCCCCCACCGCCGGCACCCGGATGACCGAGGATATCTTCCCCGAGGAAGCCTACAAGTCGTTCCGGCCCGAAGCGGTGGTGCCCGCCGCGCTCTATCTTGTTTCGGACGATGCCCCGTCGAACGCGGTCGTCGGCGCGGGCGCCGGCGTCTACCAGTCGTTCTACCTCACCCTCAACGAAGGCGCTCTGCTGGCGCCTGAGGATCAGACGCTTGAAGGCTTTGCTGCGGCCTGGCCGAAAATCTCCGATCGCAGGGGAGACCGGGTGATGCAGAACGGCATCGAACAGGCGATGCACGCGATGACCCTGCTGACCAAAGCCAAGAGTTAGGCCAGCGCAGCGCCTCGCTACGCGCGGGCCGCGTCAGTTCGGGTTGCCGAGCCCCAACAGATTGCGCAGCCACCGCAGCACCGCCGCGAACGGGCCGGGGAGTTCGGGCCGCGGCGCGGGCACTGGGGCTTGCGGCGTTTCGGTAATCCGCGCGCGCAGGCCGTGGCTGCGCCGGGCCGGCTGCGCGACAAGCTCGGCTTCCTCGACGGCGAACTCGATCCCTTCGGGCGCAGCAGCGCCCTCTTCATCGTTGGCCGCTTCGGGCATGATCGGCGCGGCGATGCCCAGCGCCGGCGCCGCTGCAATGATTGCATCGGCAGCCTGAGGCAGCTCGGCTTCGCCTGCTTCCGGCGCGCGCCACGCCACATTGGTCCAGATCGGACCGGTGGGCTCAACCTCTACACCGGCCGGCTCCGCTGCGCCTGCGTCCACTTCCAGGGCTGGCGGCGCGGCGCGGCGCGGTCCGATCAATTCGTGGAACACGCGCGGATCGGCGAAGACGTCGGGTTCGGGCCCGTCCCCCGCCAGTTCGGTGCGCGCCCGCGGAGCGCCGTGATGCGCCAGCAACTCTTCGCTGGCCGGATCGCGGGTGGTCGCCTCTCGGCCGCCCATGCGTTCTTCGCCGGCGCGTTCAAACATCTCCGCTGCTGATCGCAGTTCGGCCTCGGCCAGTTGCAGCACCGGCTTCTTCTCGCTCTTGCGGCCGGTCATCCCGAGCAGGCGGTCATATCCGAAACTGGAATCGCCAACTGCGCGCGCCAGGCCAAGTTCGCCTTCGCCCACTTCGACGATATCGTCGTTCACCGCAGCGACCAGACCGACCAGGCTTGCCGCCGGCGCCGGCGCGTCTACAGCCTCGATCGGCTCGCCAGTGTCGTTGGCCGCATCGATCACCAGGCCCAGTTCGACGCATTCGGCACTGCCGATCACCGGCGCATCGAAATAGGGATAGACCCCCTCGTTGCCGGCGGTGACGCACAGCGCGCGCGGCACGCCCTTCGTCCGGATCGTGTCGCGCACAGCCTGATAGAGCAGCACCGAGAGATAGCATGAGGCCAGCGATCCGGCGCGAATCTGGTCGACCTTCGGGGCCTTGCTGGCAATCAGCTCGGCCTCGAGCCCGGCAACCGCAGCGTAGAGATCTTCAACCCCGGAAAGCGACAGCGCCAGATCCATGTGCGCGCTGCTGCCATGCCATTCGCAGCCGTAGAACGTATAGCCATCGAGCAAGTCGCCCATCCCGCTATCCGAAAACGGAAAGGCCTCGTCGGTATAGTGGCTGGTCGCGATCAGTGGCACCGGCGCGGCCTTCTTGGGCGCGGTCGGGGCGTTGAACGGGGGCTCGAAGTCGAGCGCCTCGGCGTCGGCAACGGCGATGGTCAGCGCGGAAATGTGGTGGCGCGGGCGATCGTTGCGGGCCAGCCGCTCGCCCAGCTTATCCCAGCCAACCAGCTCGATATCGGCTGCCGAAATCGTGAGGAAGCGCGCCGGCAGCGTCTTGCCTTCGCCGGCATGGGGTTCGATCAGCGTGCGCAGCTTGGCGGCGGCACGGTCTGCCTCGCCCACGCGCAACATCGCTTCGATGTTCCTGCGGAACACCTCTTCGTCCAGCCCGTCGATGGTGATCGATGCCACCGCCCTGTTCTCCAGTAAACTCTATTGCGAGCCCAGAACGATAGCTGCGGCACGAACGGTAAACAGCGCATGCGCGAGAATGGTTAAAGGCAACTTATCGCGCCGGATGCGTTGCAATCGGCCGCAGGCCGGGCAAGATGATGCGGCAAGGCAACACGCCATGGGGGCAATGTGGCAGTCGATCGCGGCATCAGGATCGATTAGCTCGGACGCCGCGCCATGCTCGCAAGGGCCGCGCTGGTAGCTTACATCGGCTTTGTGGCGATCAGCGCACTGCTCGCTGCGCTGTTGCTGCGCGCGCAGCTCGGGCACGATTTGCTGCCACCGGCGCTGGTGCTGCAGCTTGCGCCGGCGCTGCTGCTGCCGATGGTCTTCGTTAATCTCGGCAGCAGCCTTGCCTTTTTGATATGGCTCTATCGGGCCAGCCGCAATCTGGTCGATGCCGGCATCGTCGATCTGCGGCGTTCGCAGGGGTGGATCGTCGCCAGTTACTTCATCCCCTTCGTCAACCTCGTCGTCCCGTTCCGCGCGATGCGCGAGCTCTACAACCGCAGCCACGGGGAAGAAGCTTGGCATGCCGATGCCGAAGTAGCCGACGTTTCGTCGTGGTGGTCGTGCTATATCGGCGCGCTGATCATTCAGGTGGTGCTGGGGATGGTCGCGGCCATCAACCTTGTTCCGCGGCTTTACGTTACCACCCCGCCGGGCGTGAACACCGCGCTCGGCATTCTGGCGAGCCTGCTGCTCGCCGGCTCGGCGGTGTTCCAGTGGAAGATCATCGGCGCCATCACCAACGCCCAGCGCTCGCTGGCGCATATCGGCGGCGTGTTCGATTAGAGCGGGGTGTCCTGCCCGTTCGCGCATGTCGCAGCGCGGGCTGGCGCCATTGCGCCAGCACGATCGCTGTGCGAGCGAGCGGGCGGAAGCGGGCAATAGGAGTATGGCGATGATCGGCAAGATTCTGGGCGGCGTGGCGGCTGCGGCGTTGCTGACCAGCACTGCCATGGCGCAAAGCTATTCCGACCGCCCGGCCACCCTGAACGTCATCAACGAAGGGGCGAATTACGATCGGCGCAGCGTCGATATCCCGATGCGCGACGGCGTAATGCTGCACACCGTGATCCTCACGCCGAAGCGCGCGAAAGGCGCCCCGGTCCTGCTGACCCGCACGCCTTACAATGCCGAAGCGATGGGCACGATCGCCAAAGCGGGCGACCTCGCCACCGCGCTCGAAGGGTTTGACAACACCTATGACGTAATTGCCGAGGGCGGCTACATCCGGGTGATCCAGGACATTCGCGGCAAATATGGTTCGAAGGGCGATTATGTGATGAACCGGCCGCTGGTCGGCTCATCTCTGAACCCGACCCAGGTCGACGATTCGACCGATTGCTACGATACGATCGACTGGCTGGTGAAGAACCTGCCGCAATCCAACGGCAAGGTCGGCATCATCGGCATCAGCTACGATGGCTATGAATCGCTGGTCGCGCTGATCAATCCCCACCCCGCGCTCAAAGTGTCGATACCGATGAACCCGATGGTCGATGGCTGGCGCGGGGACGATTGGTTCCACAATGGCGCGTTCCGCCAGATGAACATCGATTACATATGGGAACAGGTCGCCACGGCCGATAACTCGTCGCCGTGGTTCCACAATTCGTCAGATCAATACACCGAATTCATGGATGCCGGCTCGGCCGGCGAACTGGGCCGCCACCACGGGCTCGACCAGATCGGCTCGTGGCAGAAATTGACCCAGCACCCCGCCTATGACGCGTACTGGCAGGAACAGGCGATGGACACGATCCTCGCCAAGCTACCGCTCAAAGTCCCGGTGATGCTGGTTCACTCACTGTGGGCTCAGGAAGACATCTATGGCGCCACCGCCGTTTGGCGGGCGATCAAG
>CANGQZ010000048.1 GCA_947455865.1 Sphingomonadaceae bacterium | reverse complement strand
TTCGCGCAAGGACCGCCCCGGGCTGAGCGCCAGCGCGCGGCCCAGCGCCAGCGCGATATCCGCCGCACCAGGATCGACCAGCAATTGCGGCTGCGACTGATCGAGGCAGCCGAACACATCCTCCAGTGCAGCCACGCTGGTCGTCACGATCAAGTGCGCCCCCGCTTGCAGCACCCGCATGTCGAGCCGCGCCAGCGCCGCCAGCGCCGCACCGTCGGGCGCCGGGCAATCAACCAGCACCACTTCGGCCAGCGGCCGGGCATCTCCTTCATTCAGGCTGGCGACCGGCCCGCTCTCGTCCACCCGGAACCCGGCTGCCAGCGCATCTTCGCGCAACTGGTGGCGGAAATGCGGCCGGTCGGCATAGATCGCCAGCACAGGCTGCCCGGCGGCATCATCGGCGGACGCGGCATAAGCGAAGTTGGCAGTGGCCATGAGTTCCTACTCCGTTCCAATTTGAACATAAATAGAACACATAATGATCACGTCAAGAACACACCTCCATTTTGGAGCAATTACCCAACCGCATGATGAAAAACGATTTTTGCCGCAATACACCGCACCATTCTGCCGCCGCGCGGCGCGCCGGCTATGGTTCGATTCGGATCGGAGTCCCGTCCGGCACGCGCTGCCACAACTCTTCCATCTCGGCGTCGCTCAGTGCGATGCAGCCTGCAGTCCAGTCCCCCGGTACCCGCCCCGGGCCCGTCCAGTCGTTCGGCTGGCCGTGGAGGAAAATCGCGCCGCCGGCACTGCGCCCCTGCGCGGCGGCAAAGGCACTGTCCACCGCATCCGGATAGGAAATGTGGAGCGACAGGTGATAGCTGCTGTCCGGATTGCCCCAGTCCACCGTGTAGCGGCCCTCCGGCGTTCGCCCGTCGCCCTCGAAGCGCTTGGGGCCGATCGGCTCGCGGCCCAGCTGGATGCCCGCGATCCGCCGGATCACTTGCCCCTCCGCCACCAGTTCCAGCGTGCGCGCCGCCTTGTGGACGATCACCTCGTCCGCCACCGCCGCTTCGGGCAATTCCGCCCCCGCCGCGTCTGCCAGCAGCAGCAAAACTGCGGCAAGGCGGCAGAGCATCGCTGCGGTCAGTCCACGAACGGATCGCGCACGAGGATCGTGTCCTCGCGCTCGGGGCTGGTCGAAACCAGTGCCACTGGCGTTTCGATCAGTTCCTGCACCCGCTGGATATACTTGATCGCCTGCGCCGGCAGATCGGCCCAGCTGCGGGCACCGGCGGTGGTGCCTTTCCACCCCTCGACCTCTTCGTAGATCGGCTCGACTGCGGCCTGATCGGCGGAATGGCTGGGGAAATAGTCAAGGATCTTGCCGTTCAGCCGGTATCCGGTGCAGATTTTCACCACATCGAACCCGTCGAGCACGTCCAGCTTGGTCAGCGCGATCCCGGTCACCCCGGAAATCGCGCAGGATTGGCGCACCAGCACCGCATCGAACCAGCCGCAGCGCCGCTTACGCCCGGTGACTGTGCCAAACTCGTGGCCCCGCTCGCCCAGCCTTTGGCCGATGGCGTCTTCCAGTTCGGTCGGGAACGGGCCCGAGCCGACGCGGGTGGTATAGGCCTTGACGATCCCCAGCACGAATCCGGTCGCGTTGGGTCCTAGACCCGATCCCGCCGCCGCCGTGCCGGAAACCGTATTGGAGCTGGTCACGAACGGGTATGTCCCGTGATCGACATCGAGCAGCACGCCCTGTGCGCCTTCGAACAGGATGCGCGCCCCGGCCTTGCGCACTTTCTTCAGCCGCTTCCACACCGGCTGGGCATACTGCAGCACGAACGGCGCGATCTCGCGCAGCGCCGCGATGATCGCCGCGCGGTCAACCGGCGGCTGGCCGAAGCCGGCGCGCAAGGCATCGTGGTGCGCACAGAGCCGGTCCAGCTGCGTATCGAGCGCATCGAGATGCGCCAGATCGCACACTCGGATCGCGCGGCGGCCAACCTTGTCCTCGTAAGCCGGGCCGATCCCGCGCCCGGTGGTGCCGATCTTGCCCGTCCCCGCAGCGGTTTCGCGCAGACCGTCCAGATCGCGGTGGAGCGGCAGGATCAGCGGGCAGTTGTCGGCAATCGCAAAGTTCTCGGTGGTGATCGAGACGCCCTGCCCTTCGAGCTTTTCGATCTCGGCCTTCAGCGCCCACGGATCGAGCACCACCCCGTTGCCGATGATCGAAAGCGTGCCGGTGACGATGCCGGAGGGCAGCAGGCTCAGCTTGTAGACCTGATCGCCCACCACCAGCGTGTGCCCGGCGTTATGCCCGCCCTGAAACCGCACCACCACATCGGCACGGCTGGCCAGCCAGTCGACGATCTTGCCCTTGCCCTCATCGCCCCACTGGGCGCCGATCACGGTGACGTTGGCCAAGGTTTCCCGCTCTTTCCGTTACAGTTCAAAGTCCGCGCGCGGCCTAGAGGACCATGGCGGCAAGGGCAAGCGGCGGCTTGGCCGGCACTGTCTACAGGCGCACCGCGTCCTTGCCCGCCAGCCGGTGCGTGCAGCCCAGCGCGGCAGGATCGTCGTCCTCGGCCAGCGCGGCCACCGTCCGCCAGCCCACCGCGCGCAGCCGTGCGGCCACTTCGCGGTCATGCCCGATCGGCAGGAACAGGCCATCGCGCGCCGGTTCGGCAGCAGCGAGCGCATCGATCAGCGGATCGGGATAGAGCGAGAAGCCGGTGGCCGGCTCGCTCCCGCCGCCTTCGCGCAAGATGGCATAAGTCCCGCCCCGGCCAACCGCGCCGCGCAGGCCCTCGGCATAGAGGGTGAAGCCGAACCACGACTGGTATTCGAACCCGTGCCGCTCCGATGGATCGAGCGTCAGCCGCGCGTTGTCGCCCACCCGGGCGGCAATCGCGCGCAAGCCGGCAATGCGGCTCGCCAGCGCGCCGCCGGCATCGATCTGCGCCAGCCGCTCGATCGCCTGCGCGAATGGCCCGATCGCCGTCAGCAGCGGCAGATAGGCCTCGCCCCCTGCCGCAACCAGTCCGCCGGCGTCCTTGGCATCAAGCTCGCGGCGCACCGCTTCGATCCTATCGGCCGCGAGCGGCAGGGCTTTGGCCGCCAGCGTGTCGACGAGATCGGGCAGGGTGAAGTCCACCGAGATGCCGCGCGCGCCCGCGGCGGTGAGCGCCTCGATCGCCAGCACCACGCTTTCGCCGGCCGCCGCCACGCTGTCGCTGCCGATCAGCTCGGCACCGAGTTGCAGCCGCTCGCGCGCCGGATCGAGCCCGTCACCGCGGATCGTCAGCACTTGCCCGGCATAGGCCAGCCGCAGCGGGCGCGGCGCGGCGGCAAGGCCAGTGGCGGCAATGCGCCCGATCTGCACCGTGATATCCGGACGGATCGCCATCATCCTGAGGCTCGCCGGATCGACGAAGCGGAACATCCGCCGCGGCTGCACACCGGCCATGCGGCTGGCGAGCGACTTCTCGAACTCGATGGTCGGCGGCTGGACGCGGTCATAGCCGTGGCTGTCCATCACATCGAGCATCGCACGGGTGACGCGGGTGGCCGCCGGGGTGGTTGCCGGCAGGCGGTCTTCCAGCCCCTCGGGCAGCAGGTCGCGGTCGCTATCGTCCATGATGCGGCGGGCTTTAGGCGGGAGTAGGGCGGATTGGGAAGGGGTTTTGGCCGACGGCGGGGGGCAAGTTGATGAAGTACATGCTGGTGAGCGCCTTTTGCACAGCCGCGCTGAGCGCCCGCCGGGCAGATAAGGCTAGCAGGGTGCCGCGTTGTAGGACAGCCCGGACCGGACGGCCTTTGGCCCGCCCGGCAGGGGCCAACCTCACCCGAACGCCAGCGCCTTCACCGTCCGGACGCCCGGCAGCTGGCGCGCCTGTTCGAGCACGTCGGCGGGGATCGGGCTGTCGAGCGAGAGCAGCAGCACCGCTTCGCCGCCGGCGACCCGGCGGCCGAGGTTGAAGGTGCCGATGTTGATCGCGTTCGCACCCAGCAGCGTGCCGATCCGGCCGATGAAGCCGGGCGCGTCCTCGTTGACGACATAGAGCATGTCGCCCGCCAGTTCGGCCTCCACCTTGATGCCGAGCAGTTCAACAAGGCGCGGTTCGGAGTTGGCGAACAGGGTGCCCGCCACCGAGCGCTCGCCGGTGGAAGTCTTGACCGAGACGCGGATCAGCGTGTGGTAATCGCCCGGCCGCTCGGTCTTGACTTCGCGCACTTCCAGCCCGCGCTCCTTGGCGAGGAACGGGGCGTTGACCATATTGACCGTATCGGACTGGACCCGCAGGAACCCGGCCAGCACCGCGGCGACGATCGGCTTGGCGTTGAGTTCCGCAGCCGCGCCTTCGGTGTGGATCGAGATGCGCGGGACCGAGCTGGAAGTGAGCTGGCCGACGAGGCTGCCCAGCTGCTCGGCCAGCGCCATGTAGGGCTTGAGCCGCGGCGCTTCCTCGGCGCTGAGCGAGGGCATGTTGAGCGCATTGGTCACGCCGCCGGTGGTCAGGTAATCGGCCATCTGCTCGGCCACCTGCAGCGCGACGTTGACCTGCGCCTCGGTCGTGCTCGCGCCAAGGTGCGGGGTGCAGATGAAGTTCGGCGTGCCGAACAGCGGCGAGGTCTTGGCCGGTTCCTCCACGAACACATCGAGCGCGGCACCGGCGATGTGGCCCGAATCGAGCCCTTCCTTCAGCGCCGCCTCATCGATCAGCCCGCCGCGCGCGCAGTTGATGATGCGCACGCCCGGCTTCGTCCGCGCGAGGTTCTCGCGGCTGAGGATGTTGCGGGTCTGCTCGGTCAGCGGGGTGTGAAGGGTGATGAAATCGGCCTTCCCCAGCAGCGTATCGAGATCGGCCTTCTCCACGCCCATCTCCACCGCACGCTCGGCGGTGAGGAACGGATCGTAGGCGACGACCTTCATGCGCAGGCCCAGCGCGCGGCTGGCGACGATCGAGCCGATGTTGCCCGCGCCGATCAGGCCGAGCGTCTTGCCGGTGACTTCAACGCCCATGAAGCGGTTCTTTTCCCACTTGCCGGCCTGCGTGCTGGCATCGGCTTCGGGCAGCTGGCGGGCAAGCGCGAACATCAGCGCGATGGCGTGTTCGGCGGTGGTGATCGAATTGCCGAACGGGGTGTTCATCACCACCACGCCCTTGGCCGAGGCGTAGGGAATATCGACGTTATCGACGCCGATCCCGGCGCGGCCGATCACCTTGAGGTTGGTGGCGGCATCGAGGATGGCCTTGGTGACCTTGGTCGAGGAGCGGATGGCGAGGCCATCGTACTGGCCGATGATCGCGATCAGTTCCTCGGGCGTCTTGCCGGTGATCACATCGACGTCGCAGCCGCGCTCGGTGAAGATCTTGGCGGCGTTGGGGTCCATCTTGTCGGAAATGAGAACTTTGGGCTTGGTCATGGGACTGATCCTTTGGCTTCGTCATCCCGGGCTTGACCCGGGATCCCGCTATTCTCGGCGGGCGGAAAACGGAAAGTGGGACCCCGGCTCAAGGCCGGGGTGACGCGGTGTTCGCGAAAACCGAGGCTCAGGCGGCCTTGAGCGTGGCCCAGGCCCAATCGAGCCAGGGGCCGAGCGCCGCGATATCGGCGGTGTCGACCGTGGCGCCGCACCAGATGCGCAGGCCCGGCGGGGCATCGCGGTATCCGGCGATATCGTAGGCCGCGCCTTCCTTTTCGAGCAGGCCGGCGAAGGCCTTGATGAAGGCCTCGTCCGCGCCGGCCACCGTCAGGCAGACCGAGGTTTTCGAGCGGGTGCCGTGATCGATGGCGAGATGGCCGAGCCACTCACGTTCGGCCACGATCTTGGCGAGGGCATCGGAATTGGCGGTGCAGCGCGCCTTCAGGCCTTCCAGACCGCCGACCTGCTTTGCCCATTCGAGCGCGAAGATCGCATCTTCGACCGCGAGCATCGAGGGGGTGTTGATCGTTTCGCCCTTGAACACGCCTTCGCTGAGCTTGCCCTTGGCGACGAGCCGGAAGACCTTGGGCAGCGGCCATGCCGGCGTGTATTCCTCCAGCCGCTGCACAGCGCGCGGGCCGAGGATCAGGACGCCGTGGCCGCCTTCGCCGCCGAGCACTTTCTGCCATGAGAAGGTGGCGACATCGATCTTGTCCCACGGAATGTCATAGGCGAACACCGCGCTGGTGGCATCGGCGAACGACAGCCCTTCGCGGTCGGCCGGGATCCATTCGCCATCGGGCACGCGCACGCCGCTGGTGGTGCCGTTCCATGTGAACAGCACGTCATCCGCCCAATCGACCTTGTCGAGATCGGGGAGCTGGCCGTAATCCGCTCGCATCACGGTGGGTTCGAGCCGGAGCTGCTTGACCGCATCGGTCACCCAGCCTTCGCCGAAGCTTTCCCATGCCAGCGCAGTGACTCCGCGCGCGCCAAGCATCGTCCACATCGCCATCTCGAACGCACCGGTATCCGAGCCGGGGACAATTCCGATGCGGTGCGTATCGGGCAGCTGCAGCACTTCACGCATCAGATCGATGCAATACTGCAGGCGCGCCTTGCCGATCTTGGCACGGTGCGAGCGGCCGAGCGATTCAAGCGCGAGTTTGGATGGGGAATAACCGGGCGGCTTGGCGCAGGGGCCCGAAGAGAAATGCGGGCGCGCCGGCTTGGTGCCGGGTAGGGGTACAGTCATGTAGTCTCTCCTTGCAGAGAGCACGCGCGGCGTTGGGACCGCGTGGCCCGACGCCGCTCTTAAGGGCGGGCGGTGACAAGTCAAGGACACCGAGGCAGGTAGTACCCCGTAGCGGCCTGCCCGAAAGGGCTGCGGCTGGTCGCAAACAGCGAAATTCGCCCCGCCGCTTTTACCCGCTGTTAACCATGGCAGGCGCAAATCGGCCCTCATGCGCCGGAGCCTCGCCCTGTTGCCGTTGATCGCGATACTCGCTGCCTGCGGAGCGATCCCGCAAGGCCGCCAGCAGGCACCGCTGCGCCAATCTACTCAGTATATGTCTCCACGGCCGGAGGCGCAGGCCTGCCTAGCCTCGCTCGGGCAAACCAAAGCCAGCTTTACCCCTCTGCCCGATCAGTATTTCGGGGCCGGCTGCTCCACCCTCAACACCGTGCGTCTGGCCAGCCTGAGTGGCGACGGGGCGCGCTTCGGCGTAACCAATCTTGGCCCGGTGACGTGCCCGCTCGCGCAGACCTTCGCCGCCTGGGCGCGTTTCGGGGTTGACCGCGCGGCGCGCCAGATCATGGGCAGCCCCTTGGTGCGGATCGAGACGATGGGTAGCTACAACTGCCGCACGATCGCGGGTTCCAGCCGGATGAGCGCGCACGCCACCGCCAGTGCGATCGATGTATCGGCCTTCGTGCTGGCCGATGGCCGGCGCATCTCGGTGCGCGGCGACTGGTCGTCAGGTCAGCCGCAGACCCGCGCTTTCCTCCAGACCGTCCACGCCAGCGCCTGCAAGCGCTTTGGAACGGTGCTGGGCCCGGAATACAACGCCGCGCACCGCGATCACTTTCATGTCGAACTGGGGGGCCGGCAGGGGCTGTGCAAGTAGGGCGGGCCGTTACTCCGCCTCATCCTCGAACGAATACCCCGGTAGCGAATAGAACGCGCGCTTCAGCGCCTCGCCCCAGCTGGAGCTGATCTTCTGGAAATAGGGATCGGCGGCGGTGATCCGCTTCGTATGCAGCGGTGCGTGATTGTCCTTCTCGATCACCATCATGTCGAGCGGCAGCCCGACCGAAAGGTTGGCCTTGAGGGTGGAATCGAAGCTGACCATCATCAGCTTGACCGCATCCTCGAAGCTCATCGCCTTGTCATAGCCGCGCAGGATGATCGGGCGGCCATACTTGGTCTCACCGATCTGGAAAAACGGCGTGTCGTAGCTCGCCTCGATGAAGTTGCCTTCGGGGTAGATCATGAACAGGCGCGGCTCCATGTCCTCGATCTGGCCGGCGACGATCATCGATGCGGTAAACTTGCCTGAACCGTCCTGTCCGTTGAAGCTCTGCCGCTCGCGAATGGTCTCGTTCAGCAGCTTGCCGACGATTGCCGCGACCTGGAACATCGTCGGCGCTTCGAGCAGGGTGTTGTGCCGGTCCTTGGGTGCCTTGTTGCGCTCCTCGAGCTGGCTGATGACATATTGGGTGGTGGCAAGATTGCCCGCGGTCATGATCGCGATCACGCGCTTGCCGGGCACTTCCCAGTGAAACATCTTGGGGAAGACCGAGATGTTATCCACGCCCGAATTGGTGCGGGTGTCGCTCATCAACACCAGGCCGCGGTCGAGCATCATGCCCACGCAGTAAGTCATGCCGCCTCCGCCCCGCTGTTGTCCGGCTTTGCAACACGGCCGCTTTCCGGCCGCACGCGATTCGCCGCTAGTGCCCGGGGGCTATTGTTGGACCGCCTGCTGTTCGACCGCAAGGCTGACCGACAGGAGACTGTCGCTGGCGCCGAAGGTGATCCCGGTGACCGGCGCAGCTTCGGCATAATCGCGGCCCGAGGCGACGCGGACATAGCCGGCATCAGGGCTGATCGCGTTGGAGATATCGAACCCGACCCAGCCGAGCCCGTCGACATGGGCTTCGGCCCAGCCGTGCCCGGCTTCCTGCTCGGTGCGGTCGTTCATCAGGAGGTAGCCGCTGACATAGCGCGCCGGAATCCCCAGTGCGCGGGCCGCCCCGATGAACACATGGGCGTGATCCTGACAGACCCCGCTCCCGGCAGCGAGCGCTTCCTCGGCGGTAGTCGCCGCGTCGGTCTGGCCGGGCTCATAGGCGATCGCCGCCAGCACTGCTTCCGACAACGCATGGAGTAGGCCAAGCGGCTCGTCCTGCCGCACCCCCAGTCCTGCCAGCAGCGCCCGCAGGCGGGGCCCGGGGCGGGTCAGCGGGGTCTGGTGGAGGAACGACCACAGCGGCAGCGATCCAACATGCTTGCCGACCACCCCGGCCCGGTCCGCCGTCTCGATCACCCCGGTGCAGGCGACGGTCAGTTCGGTGGTCCCCGGCACGACCGAGATCAGCGTGACGTGGTTGGAATTGTGATCCTCACCTGCGCCACTGCTTCGGGCCGTACCTTGGCCAGTTCGCGCGCGAACAGCCCGCCCAGGCTCCACCCGATCAGCGTCACCGGTTCCCCTTCGCTGCGCGCCAGCTGGGTAATCCGGGCGAGCAGAAAGGCGAAATTTTCTGGCGTCGGGCCAAAGTTGAAGCCCAGTCCCCAATCGTGCGGGCGATGCCCGGCCTCGCCCAGCGCGCGTTCCAGCCGTCGCATCCGCCGCGGGTGGGCGCCGAACCCGGGAAGCAGCATCACCGCGTGGGAGCGGCCCGCGCGCTCGAACCGGCGATCATCAAACGGACCGCCCAGCAGATCGCCCAGTTCGCGCCAGAGTAGCGCCAGCGGCGGGGTCCGCACCCCGCTCGGTTGCGGCTGACGCGCCAGTTCGGCGCGGCGCAAAAGGATTTCCCCGCCGCGCCGCAGGCCTTCACCGGTCAAGGCCGCAGCACCGCGGAGCTGGGAGAGCGTCGTGCTGTTCATCATCATATTTTGCCGCCCGCAAGCTGTGTGGGGGCTGAACGACGATGAACGGTGCGGGTTCCCTACCCGGCGAAAGCCCTCACTGCGGGGTTACTTGCAATCGCCAATGCGCTCGGACTTGACGTTCATCGTCATCTTCATGCTGCCGCCGGGCATCTGCGAGCCCGATTGCTCCATGCTCATCGTTACATCGGAGCCAGTCGGGGTCATCAGGCCCTTCATCGTCATGACCGACTTCATCCCGTTATCGCCCTTGCAGGTGAACGCCGCATCAAGCGTGCCGCCGGTGGCGCTATAGCGGTCCATCGTGCAATCGGGCCGGCCAGCGAGCTTCTTGACCCGCTCTTCATAGCCGCGCGAAGCTTCCTCCCCGGTCAGGCAAAAGCTGTTTTCCGCCTCCTGGCCCTTGGCGATGGCCTGTTTCATTTCGTTCGCCATTTGCGGCGGCAGGCCCGGTGCTTCGAAGCTAACCACGGACATTGTCGATTTGTACTGGCCCGGCGTCGGCTTGGGCAGGCCGTCCGCCGAAGCGACCGCGGCCGCAGCCGGCGAGCGCCAATACGGCAAGAACGGGGACGATGACGAATGTGCGCATGGGGCTTCTCCTCCCGGGGTCTGCCCGAAACGCTAGCCGGGCAGACGGCGCGAGAGAAGGGCCAATCGCTTCGCCCATCCGCGATGACCGCGACGCACATGCGCAGGGCGGCAAAAAAACCCTGCACCGATGCCGGAACCGCTGGTTTTGCCGCGCTGCGGTGGTAGCGTCGCCGGGCATCGTTCAGGGGGGTGATAGACATGCCGCTTCGCTTGCACCGGGGATCGTTCCCGGCGGTTCTTGCCGCGCTGCTCCCGCTGCTCGCGGCGGGGTGCGGTCCAGCGCAAAAGGCGTGGCAGGATGCCACCGGCGGGGCGTCGGTCGCGCCCGAGGCCGAGGTGATGCTGCAACCGGGCCAGTGGCAACTGATGATCAAGCTGGCCAAGCTCGAAATCCCCGGCACTCCGGCCGATGTGGTCAAGCGGGCCGAGGCGCAGCTGGCGCAAAAGCCCGACAGCAAGCTAATCTGCCTGACCGAACAGGATGTCGCCAATCCCGGGTTCCGGATGATCGGGCTCGATTCGCAGGAGTGCCGGCAGGAGCGCTTCACGCTCCATCAAGGCAAGCTCGATGGTGCGGTGTCCTGCGAAACCAGGGGCGGCCCCAAGGGGCAGATCACGCTGAGCGGCACCTGCACCCCGGGCAGCTGCTCGGCGAACATGCGGATCGCCATGCAGAATGCCAATGATCAGGCGATGACGATGACCATGGCGCTCGCCTCCCAGTACAAGGGCGCCTGCACCGGCAAGGAAGAGAAGTAAGCCGGCGGTCAGGCCGCCAGCCGGCGCGGTCCAGACGCCCGCAGCGGGCGGACCGGCGGCAGAAATTCGGCGTACTTGCGATGCAGATGCTCGACCACCGGGGCATAGAGCGGGTGTTCGAATTCGACCCCGGCCTCGTTCCCGTTCACCCACCGCACTGTGCCGCACAATCCTTCCATGTGTTCGGGCCGCAGCACCACTTTGGCCCCGGCGCGCACCGAAAGGGCAAAGCTCATGATCCGGCAGCCTTCGGGCGAGAGATCGCGGATCACGACATCGTCGACAAAGCCGCTGAGCGTCCGGCACCGTGCCGGCAGGACCAGCGCGAGGCGCTGGGAGCGGCGCGCAGTCTGATTTGTTTCGTCCATCGCCGTTGCCATCCTAGTCTGCATCCCCGCCATTCAGGACGGCAAGCCGTCGCTGCGATTCAGGGTTAACGCAAAGATAGCAGCAATTGGTAAATGCGGTCCTACCCGGCCCTTGCGCAAAAGCGGCCGCCTGCCGCGCATTGCGGAACGCACCGCGAACAGCCATATTGCGTGCCATGGCCGAACTCGTCATCCGCCGCGGACTTGCCGAACCCGATACCTCGGGCGCATTCGTCCCGCACAAGCCGCAGCGTCCCGAGAAATCGGACGGCGGCCGGCCGTTCCGGATCGTCTCGGAATACCAGCCGGCGGGCGACCAGCCGACCGCGATCGCCGAACTGGTCAGCGCCGCGCGCGATGGTGAGCAGACGCAGGTGCTGCTCGGCGTCACCGGCTCGGGCAAGACCTTCACGATGGCCAAGGTGATCGAGGAACTGCAGCGCCCGGCGCTGATCCTCGCCCCCAACAAGATCCTCGCCGCCCAACTCTACGGCGAGTTTCGCAGTTTCTTCCCCGACAACGCGGTCGAATATTTCGTCTCATACTACGATTATTACCAGCCTGAGGCCTATGTCCCCCGCTCGGACACGTACATCGAGAAGGAAAGCTCGGTGAACGAGGCGATCGACCGGATGCGCCATTCGGCCACCCGCGCCCTGCTCGAACGCGATGACGTGATCATCGTGGCCTCGGTCTCCTGCCTCTATGGCATCGGCTCGGTCGAGACCTATTCGGCGATGATCTTCGATCTCAAGAAGGGGACAAGCGTCGACCAGCGCGAGATCATCCGCAAGCTCGTCGCCCTGCAATACAAGCGCAACGACGCCGCCTTCGCCCGCGGCAACTTTCGCGTGCGCGGGGACAATCTCGAGATTTTCCCGAGCCATTACGAAGACATGGCCTGGCGCGTCTCGTTCTTCGTCGACGAAATCGAGGCGATCGTCGAATTCGATCCGCTCACCGGCAAGCCCGGCACCAAGCTCGACAAGGTGCGGGTCTACGCCAATTCGCACTACGTCACCCCCGGCCCGACGATGAAGCAGGCGACCGAGGCGATCCGCTTCGAGCTGACCGAGCGGCTTAAGGAACTAAACGCCGCCGGGCTGCTGCTCGAAGCCCAGCGGCTGGAACAGCGCACCAACTTCGATCTCGAAATGATCGCCGCCACCGGTTCCTGCGCCGGGATCGAGAACTATTCGCGCTTCCTCACCGGACGCCTCCCCGGCGAACCACCGCCGACGCTGTTCGAATACCTGCCCGACAACGCGCTGCTGTTCGTCGATGAAAGCCACCAGACGGTGCCGCAGATCGGGGCGATGTCGAAAGGCGATCATCGCCGCAAGATCACGCTCGCCGAATACGGCTTCCGCCTGCCCAGCTGTATCGACAACCGCCCGCTGCGCTTCAACGAATGGGACGCGATGCGCCCGCAAACAGTGGCGGTCTCGGCCACGCCGGGTTCGTGGGAGATGGAGCAATCGGGCGGGGTCTTCGCCGAACAGGTGATCCGCCCGACCGGGCTAATCGACCCCCCGGTGGAAATCCGCCCGGTCGAGGATCAGGTGCAGGATTGCATCGCCGAATGCCGCAAGGTCGCTCTCGCCGGCTATCGCACCCTCGTCACCACGCTCACCAAGCGCATGGCCGAGGACCTCACCGAGTTCATGCACGAGGCGGGGCTGCGGGTGCGCTACATGCACTCCGACGTCGAAACGCTCGAACGCATCGAGCTGATCCGCGACCTCAGGCGCGGGGTCTATGACGTGCTGGTGGGGATCAACCTCCTGCGTGAGGGGCTCGACATTCCCGAGTGCGGGCTGGTCTGCATACTCGATGCCGACAAGGAAGGCTTCCTGCGCAGCGAAACCTCGCTGATCCAGACCATCGGCCGCGCCGCGCGCAACGTCGATGGGCGGGTGATCCTCTATGCCGACCGGATGACCGGCAGCATGGAGCGCGCCATCGCCGAGACTGACCGCCGCCGCGAAAAGCAACACGCCTTCAACGAGCTCAACGGCATTACCCCGACCACGATCAAGCGCGGCATCGCCGATATCATCGCCGACACCGCCAGCCGCGACGGAGTGCTGGTGGAGCTCGAGGATGACGGGATCAACAATCTCGTCGGCCACAACCTGCGCGGCTATATCGAGGACCTCGAAAAGCGCATGCGCGCCGCCGCCGCCGATCTGGAGTTCGAAGAAGCCGGCCGCCTGCGCGACGAGATCCGCCGGCTGGAAGAAACCGAACTCGGCATCCCGGATGGCGAACGCAAGGCGCCGCTGGTCGGCCGCAGCAATGAAGGCAAGCCGGGCACGCGGAAAGGCCGGTTCGGACGGGAGACGAAGCGCAAGTGGGGCAAGTGAACGACAGTGCCCCGTATTCAAATTTTCTGGAAATCCGAGAAGCCAAGCGCGCGCTCAACAACGCGCTCGATCGAATTGTTCCGCCCGCGGCCTGATGACGCTTCGTCCTGATTCCATTCCCGATGGTGGGAACTGGCCTCCACAGCCCTTGCCAACAATGTATGCGGGCCGCAAATACCGCAGCGTCATGAAGATCACGGTTGCACTACCCCTCCTGTTTATCCTCACTCTGGCCGCCTGCACCCCAACGCAGAGCCGGGAGGTGGCAGGCGGCGCGGCGCCGGGCGGCGGCTACCCGGCGCGGGTGGCTCTCGCCGGAGAGGGGCTTCCGGCCGAGACTGCTCCGCTCCAGCCGCAGGACGCGGCATGGCGCGCAGACGGACAGGCAGTCCATTTCGGCGTCCCCGGGCAGCAGGACCTGCTGTCGATCGGCTGCGATCACGCTCCCGATGGCACCGCGCTGCTGCGCATCACCCGCATGACCCGCGCCGAAGACAATGCGAAGGCTCTGTTCGCGCTGATCGGCAACGGCCGGATCTCCCGGCTTCCGCTCGACGCCCGGCAAGCCGGAGACCCCGGGGTCTGGCAAGGGCTGATCCCGGCGAGCGACGACCGGCTCGATGTGCTCAAGGGCGGCAATTCGGTCGAGGCGACCTTGCCCGGCGGCGGCACGCTCAAGCTCCCGGCCAGCCGCGAACCCGGCCGTGTCCTTACAGATTGCCGGGCGAGCGACCGGGCGCCGAAGCGCTCCGTCTAAAGCTTGCCGAACTGCGCTTCGTACGCCGCGGTATCGCCAGCGGCGAGCAACTTTGCCTGTTCGATCCACTGATCACGCGCCGGACGGCCGGCAAAGGCGCCAAGTTGGGGATCGATCCGCGCCAGATCGGCCTCGCTCCATGCCGCGATCTGGGCAAACCGGGTAACACCAAGGCTGGCGAGCAACGTCCGCAGCTTCGGCCCAACGCCCTTGATCCTGGTCAGATCGTCACCGGTCGTGTCCGCTGCATCAACCGCTTCTTCGTGCACCGCGGCCGCAATTACCTCGCCGATCCCGCCCATCAGTTCGGCGGCAGGCGGCATCACCGGCGGGGCGGCCGCAGCCGCCGCTGCGGCGCTGGGCGCATCGATCAGCGCCTGGTTGCGCTGGGCGGGCGCGGCTCCTTCGTCGAGCACGTCGGGCCGATGGGCGCGCGGGGCCGCTTTGCTCGCCCGCGCGAATACCCACCACGCCACCAGCAAGCCGATGACCAGTGCCAGCACCACTGCCAGCCAGTTGGCTTCCACAAGCTGCATCATCGCCTAATCCCCTGTTGTCATGTCGTGTCGTCATTCGGGCGGCGGCCCCACAAGAGCCAGCCGAGGCCGAACCCCAACCCATAGCCGGCCTCGACCAGCACGAGAACCTCGATCCACAGCGGCATCAGCCGGCCCCCGGCGTGTCGATCGGGGTCGGCTTCAGCGGCCGCGTCGCAATTACCGAGAATTCGATGCGGCGGTTGGCCGGATCTTCCGGCGCGAGCCCCGGCAACGGCACCTTTGCGCCCTGCCCCTGCGCGCGCAGGCCATCGCCAGGAATCCCGCGCGCTTCCAGCGCGGCGCGCACGGCATCGGCGCGCTGGCGCGAGAGCAGCAGGTTGGTCGCCGGATCGCCGCCCGAATCGGTATGGCCGGTGATCGCGATAATGCTGCCGACACAAGGCCGCAGCGCATCAGCGACTTCGTCGAGCAGTTCGCTGCCAGCCGGA
>CANGQZ010000047.1 GCA_947455865.1 Sphingomonadaceae bacterium | reverse complement strand
GCACGCTCAGCAGCGCCGCGGCCCCGGCCTTTTCCGCCACCATCCGCTGCACCTCGCGCGCCGCCTCCGCATCGGGCTGCAGCGCCAGCCGGCTGAGGCGCAGCCAGATCACCAGCGCGGATTCGGTGCCGAGCAGCCAGCTCTCGTTGGCCAGCCGCATCCAGCGCGGATCGAAGGGGGATTGGTTCATCATCAGACGCACAGCATAACAGCAATGCATCGGTTCCGGAAATGGTGCTGCTGGGGAGGATTGAACTCCCGACCTCAGCCTTACCAAGGATGCGCTCTACCACTGAGCTACAGCAGCACACCATTTCCGCGCGGAGCACCGGACGCGCGCAAAGGCGGCGCCGGGCAGGGCGGCGCTATTGGCTGCGGGGGCTGTGGTTGTCAAGCAAACGAATCCCCGCAACGGACCTTGCCCCGGGCCGGGCCGGAAGGCAGGATCGCCGCGATGGGCGATACCCCAGCACCGACCCGCGAGGAACGCCTCGCCGCCAAGCTGCGCGAGAACTTGCGCCGCCGCAAGGCGCAGGCGCGCGCGGCTGGCATGGCCGGGGCGGAGCCGCCATCTGCCGCGCCGGACGATCCCCTTTCCAAACCGCCGCCCAGCCGCTAGGGCGTGCTGCTTCCGCCAAAACTGGGAGCAAACCTTCCGTGCCGCGTCTGATCCTTGTCCGCCATGGCCAGAGCCAGTGGAACCTTGAAAACCGCTTCACCGGCTGGTGGGATGTCGATCTGACCGAGAAGGGCGAGGCCGAGGCCCGCGCCGCCGGCACGCTGCTCGCCGCCAAAGGCGTGCTGCCGACGGTGGCGTTCACTTCGCTCCAGACCCGCGCGATCCGCACGCTGCACCTGGCACTCGAAGCCGCCGGCCGGGTATGGCTGCCCGAAACCAAGGACTGGCGCCTGAACGAGCGGCACTATGGCGGGCTCACCGGGCTCGACAAGGCCGAGACCGCCGCCAAACACGGGGAGGATCAGGTCAGGATCTGGCGCCGCAGCTTCGATATTCCCCCGCCGGTGCTCGAAGCCGGAAGCGAGTTCGATCTTGCTGCCGATCCGCGTTATGCCGGGATCGCGATCCCCTCGACCGAGAGCCTGAAGGACACCATCGCGCGGGTGCTGCCCTATTATGAAAGCGCCATCGCCCCGCTGCTGCGCGCGGGCGAGACGGTGATCGTCTCGGCCCACGGCAATTCGCTGCGCGCGCTGGTCAAGCACCTCTCGGGCATTTCCGATGCTGATATCGTCAGCCTCGAAATCCCGACCGGCCAGCCGATCGTCTACGAACTCGATGCGGATCTGGCCGCGATCGAGCGCTACTACTTGTCCGCGCGCTGAGCATGGCCGCGCCTTCCATCCCTGTCGCGATCGTGATGGGCAGCCAGTCTGACTGGGCGACGATGCAGGGCGCGGCGCTGGCGCTCGACAAGCTCGGCGTGGCTTACGAAGCGCGGATCGTCTCCGCCCACCGCACGCCTGAGCGGCTCTATGCCTTTGCCAAGGGCGCGGCGGACGAAGGCTTCAAGGTGATCATCGCCGGCGCGGGCGGCGCGGCGCACCTTCCCGGCATGGTCGCCAGCCTCACCCATCTGCCGGTGCTGGGCGTGCCGGTGCAGTCAAAGGCGCTGTCCGGGCAGGATAGCCTGCTCTCGATCGTGCAGATGCCCGCCGGCATTCCCGTCGGCACGCTCGCCATCGGCGAGGCCGGGGCGACCAACGCCGGCCTCCTCGCCGCCGCGATCCTCGCGCTTGGCGATGAAGCGCTGGGCGAGCGGCTCAAGGCCTTGCGCGCCGCGCAGACCGCCGGCGTGGCGGAGCATCCCGGCTGACGCCATGATCGCTCCGGGAGAGACCATCGGCATCTTGGGCGGCGGCCAGCTGGGGCGGATGCTGGCAATGGCGGCGGCGCAGCTGGGCTACCGCTGCCACATTTACGCGCCCGAAACCGATGCGATCGCGGCCGACGTCTGCGGCGCGTTCACCAATGCCGGGTGGGACGATACTGCCGCCCTTGCCCGCTTTGCCGCCGATTGCGCGGTGATCACCTTCGAATTCGAAAACGTGCCAGTGGCGGCCCTTGCCGCGCTGGGCGCAGTGCCCCTCCATCCGGCCCGCAATGCGCTCGCCACCGCGCAGGACCGGCTGAGCGAAAAGACATTCGTCACCGATCTGGGCGGACGGGCCGCGCCCTTCGCCCCGGTCGACAGCATGGCCGACCTGCTCGCCGCCATCGACGCCATCGGCGCGCCCGGCATCCTCAAGACCCGCCGCGAAGGCTATGACGGCAAGGGCCAGTGGCGCATCGCCAGCGCGGCCGAGGCAGCTGGCCTCGCGCTCTCCGCGCAGCCGCTGATCTATGAAGGGCTGGTGCGTTTTTCCGCCGAGTTCTCGGTGATCCTCTGCCGCGGGGCGGACGGCGAAATCCGCGTCTGGGACAGCGCGCGCAACGATCACGAAAAGGGCATCCTCTCGCGCTCGACCATCCCGGCTGGCGCCGCCATCGCCGCGCAAGTGGCCGAGGCGCGCACGCTCGCCCGCGCGGTGGCCGAAGCGCTCGATTATGTCGGCGTGCTCGCGCTCGAATTCTTCGCCACCGCTGATGGCCCGGTGTTCAACGAGATGGCGCCGCGCGTCCACAATTCGGGCCACTGGACGATCGAGGGCGCAATCACCAGCCAGTTCGAAAACCACATCCGCGCGATCTGCGGGCTGCCGCTTGGCGATACCACGCTCGCCGCCAAAGGCGTGGTGATGGATAACCTGATCGGCGATGCCGCGCACGATTGGGCGGCAATCCTCGGCGATCCCGCCAACCACCTCCACCTCTATGGCAAGGCAGCGGCCCGGCCCGGGCGCAAGATGGGCCACGTCACCCGGCTGATTCTGGATTGAGATGGCACAAGTGCTGGTCCTGATCGTCGCGGCGGCGCGCAATGGCACGATCGGTGCCGGGGGCACGCTGCCCTGGCATATTCCGGCGGATCTCAAGCGGTTCAAGGCGCTGACAATGGGCAAGCCGATGGTGATGGGGCGCAAGACTTTCGCCTCGCTCCCCGGGCTGCTGCCGGGCCGGCGCCACATCGTGCTCACTCGCGACCCGGCGTGGAGCGCACCCGGAGCGGAGGTTGCGCCCGATCTGGCCGCTGCGCTGGCGCTGGCCGGTGACGGCGAGGTGATGGTCATCGGCGGCGCGGAAATCTTCGCGCTGGCGCTGCCCCATGCGGCGCGGATCGAGCTGACCGAAGTTCACGCCGACATTCCCGGCGACACCTTCCTCCCCCCGCTCGGCCCCGGCTGGCGCGAAACCGCGCGCGCGGAACATGCCCCGGAGGGCGATCGGCCCGGCTTTGCTTTCGTGACGCTCGAACCGGCACTATAGGGCGCGCGATGATCCGTCTCGACAACCGTTCCCCGATCCCTGCAGACTTGCGCGGCGCGATCATCGCGCTGGGCAATTTTGATGGGTTCCACCTTGGCCATCAGGCCGTCGTCGGCGAAGCGACCGCCTGGGCGCGGGCGGAAGGGCGGCCGGCGATTGTCGCCACCTTCGATCCCCATCCGGTGCGACTGTTTGTGCCCGAAGCCGAGCCGTTCCGGCTGACCACGCTCGATCAGCGCGAAGAACTGTTCGCGGCCGCCGGGGCGGCGGCGATGCTGGTGATCCATTTTGACCGCACGGTTGCGGCGATGGCCGCGCCGGCGTGGATCGAGGCGATGCTGGCGCAGCATCTCGGCGCCGCCGGGGTGGTGACCGGTGAGGATTTCACGTTCGGTCAGGGGCGCGGCGGCAATCCGGCGGTGCTGGCCGAAGTTGGCGCGCGCTTCGGGATCGGCGCCCGTGCGGTCGGCGCGGTCAACGATGCCGAAGGGCCGATTTCCTCCAGCCGCATCCGCGCCGCCTTGCAGTCCGGTGAATGCGAAACCGCGGCCCGCCTGCTCACCCGCCCGTTCGCCATCCGCGGCGTGGTGCAGGATGGCGACAAGCTTGGCCGCACCATCGGCTTTCCCACCGCCAACCTCCCGCTCGACCAGTATCTGCGCCCGCGCTACGGGATCTATGCGGTCAGGGGCCTGCTGCCCGGTGGGCTGGTTCGCAATGGCGCGGCCAACATCGGCATCCGCCCCACCTTCGATCCGCCCAAGGAACTGCTCGAACCCTATTTCTTCGACTTTTCCGGCGACCTCTACGGGCAGGAGATCGAGGTCGAATTTCACGCGTTCCTGCGGCCCGAGGCCAAGTTCGATGGGCTCGATGCGCTGGTCGCGCAGATGGAACGCGATTGCGACCGGGCGCGCGAACTGCTCGCTCAGGCCGGGTAGGCCAGCATCACGCAGACCACATAGCCGCCCCAGCAGGCGGTGGGCAGCAGCAGCCACGGCGAGCGCCAGTCGCGCTGGCGCAGCACGAAGATCGCCGCAAGCGTCGCCGCGATGGTCAGCACAGTCCCCCAGAACGCCGGCGCGCCCGGCTTCAGCCCGTTGGTGTAAAAGGGATAGGCGATGCACACCGCCGCCAGCGCGAACGGCGCCCATGATCGCCAGCCGCTGTCGCCGGTAGAGCGCACGTAGAGCCAGCGCGCCGCGCCCATCAGCGCCAGCAGCGCGGTCCAGATCAGCCCGACCACATAGCCCGGCGGAACCATCGGCATCCGCCGGGCATCGGCGGCAGGTCCGGCCCAACCGACCGCAAACAGGAAGCCGTTGATCCCGATCGTCACGATCAGCAGCAGCACAACATTGGCAATCAGACCTGCGCGGCCCCGCGCAGCGACGATTGCAGTTCCAAGTGTCGTGGCGGTCATGGGCTATTCCTTTGTGCGTGGCGATTGAGACGATAGCCGGTTTCCGCGACGCAGCCGAGGCACGGCGGGGGGGGGCTATTGTGCCATCTTTGTCACAAAAAGTTCCCGGCTTTGTCGCTATTGCCCGGAGATGGTCCCGCCAAAGTTACCCTGCGCCCGCGCGATGCTTCCATGAAGCTGGGTTTGCGGATCGCCGCCTTCTTGCTGGCGCTGGCGTTTCTGGCGCTGACTTTCGTCGACGCGAGCTGGCTGGCCCCCTCCCCGCGCGGCTATGTCCGGCTGGTCGCCAGCAAAGGCCTTCACCAGATCGGCGTGGGGCGGTGCACCGCCAAGGCGATCGAGCCGCCGCTGCACGAATTCCTCGAGAACACGGTCGCCGGGGCGGTCGCCGCAGGGCGTTCGGGCGCGCAGATGGTCTCGCTCGATCTGCAGATGACCAGCGACGGCCACCTCGTGCTGCTCGGCGAACCCGATCTCGCCTGCCGCACCAGCGGGCAGGGCATGGTCGGCGAGCATACCCTTGCCGAGCTTACCGCGCTCGATGCCGGCCATGGCTACACCCCCGATGGCGGGCGCAGCTTTCCGTTCCGGGGGCACGCGGTGGGCGCGATCCCGGCGCTGGAGGAAGTGCTCACCGCGCTCCCCGAAAAGCCGCTGCTGTTCGATCTCCCGGCCGATCCGCGTGCCGGCGCACAGCTGGTCGCGACGCTGCAGGCCGCTGGGCGCGATCCGCTCAAGGTGGGCGACGCCTTCCGCGGGCTCAAGGCCGATCTCGCCCCCATCGCCAAGGCGTGGCCCAAGGCGTGGCTGTGGGACCGCACCCGCGCGGCCGAATGCACTGCCGCCTATCGCTGGCAGGGCTGGTTCGGCATCACCCCGCAGGCCTGCGCCGGACAGACCATCGTCGTGCCAGGCGACAGCGCGTGGTTGTTCGCTGGCTGGCCCAACCGGCTGCAGGCGCGCATGGCCGAAGTGGGCGCGCGGACGGTGATGACCGGACCGGCCGGCGCCGGCCTGATCCTGCCCGAACAGATCCGCGCCATTCCCGCCAGCTACACCGGCTATGTCATGGTCGAGGATATCTGGTCGGTCGGCCCGGCAGTGCGCGAAGGGTTCAACAAGCGCAACCCGCGGCAGGAGGAAGAACTGGCGGCCACGCTCGAACGCCGCCGCAAGGCGTTGAACTAGGCGGCCACTCCGCCCCGTTTGCAGGAATCCCCGCACCCGGCTAAGGCCCGCGCGTCATGACCGAACAGCGCGATTACCGATCCACCGTCTTCCTCCCGAAGACCGATTTCCCGATGAAGGCCGGGCTCCCCCAGAAGGAGCCGGGGATTCTCGCGCGCTGGCAGGCGGCCGGGCTTTACGAACAGCTCCGCGCCGCGCGCGCCGGGCGCGAAAAGTTCATCCTCCACGATGGCCCGCCTTACGCCAACGGCGATATCCACGTCGGCCATGCACTCAATCATATCCTCAAGGACATGGTCGTGCGCACCCAGAGCCTGCTCGGCAAGGATGCGCCTTACGTGCCCGGCTGGGATTGCCACGGCCTGCCGATCGAATGGAAGGTCGAGGAGGAATACCGCAAGAAGAAGAAGAACAAGGACGAGGTCCCGGCCGACGAATTCCGCGCCGAATGCCGCGCCTATGCCCAGAAGTGGGTCGATACCCAGCGCGAACAGCTCAAGCGCCTCGGCGTCAACGGCGATTGGGACCATCCCTACCTGACGATGGATTTCCAGGCCGAGGCGACCATCGTCGGCGAACTGCTCAAGTTCGCCGAGAGCGGCCAGCTCTATCGCGGAGCCAAGCCGGTGATGTGGAGCCCGGTGGAAAAGACCGCGCTGGCCGAAGCCGAGGTCGAGTACGAGGACATCACCTCGACCCAGATCGACGTAGCTTTTGAGATCACGGAATCGCCGATTGCGGAACTGGTCGGCGCTTACGCGGTGATCTGGACAACGACGCCGTGGACGATCCCGGTGAACCAGGCTTTGGCTTATGGGCCGGACCTCAATTACGATATTGTCGAGTGGCAAGGAAAGCGCTTCCTTGTCGCGAACGAGAGCGGCCTTCAGGCTACTGCGATGAAGCGTTGGGGTTATGACCCCACCACGGGTGAAGGTCGGCTGGTCAAAGCGCTTGTCGGCTCCGACCTCGCCGGCACCGTCGCCCGCCATCCGATGCACCATCTCGGCAGCTTCTTCGCCAAGCCGCGTCCGCTGCTCGCGGGCGATTTCGTCACCACCGAGAGCGGCACCGGCCTCGTCCACATGGCCCCCGATCACGGCGAGGACGATTTCCTGCTGTGCAAGGCCCACGGGATCGAACCGGTCTTCGCCGTCGAAGCCGACGGCAAGTACCGCGCCGACTGGGCCTGGCTCGGCGGACAGGGCAGCGTCATCAATCCGAAGTTCAACGCCCCCGACGGCCCGATCTGCAGCGACCTCAAGTCAGCTGGAGGTCTGCTCGCCGCGTCCACAGATTATCAACATTCTTATCCACACAGCTGGCGCTCGAAGGCAAAGGTGATTTTCCGCTGCACCCCGCAGTGGTTCGTGCCGATGGACAAGCCGGTTGACCGCCAGACCGCACTCTGCGCCGCCGAGGCCGGCATTCGCGGGCAGCAGGGCGATGGCGAAACCCTCCGCCAAACCGCGCTTCAGGCCATCACCGATACCCGCTGGGTCCCCGCCAAGGGTGAGAACCGCATCCGCTCGATGGTGGAAGGGCGGCCCGACTGGGTGCTTTCGCGACAGCGCGCGTGGGGCGTGCCGATCACCTTGTTCGTCAACCGCAAGACCGGTCAGTATCTCGTCGATCCAGAAGTCAACGCCCGGATCATCGCGGCGGTGCGCGAGCAGGGCGTCGATGCATGGTCCGATGCGGCCGCCCCGGCGCTGCTCGGCGAAAAGTATGATGCCGCAGATTACGAACGCGTGGTCGACATTCTCGACGTGTGGTTCGATTCGGGCTCGACCCATGCCTTCGTGCTTGAAAGCGGGCGCTGGCCTGATCTGCAGGCACCGGCCGATCTATACCTCGAAGGCAGCGATCAGCATCGCGGCTGGTTCCAGTCGAGCCTGCTCGAAAGCTGCGCCACACGCGGCCGCGCGCCCTACAAGGCGGTGCTGACCCACGGCTTCACGATGGATTCCAAGGGCATGAAAATGTCCAAGTCGCTCGGCAACACGGTCGATCCGCTGAAGGTGATGGAAACCTACGGCGCCGACATCGTCCGGCTGTGGGCGCTCTCGGTCGATTACACCGAGGACCACCGCATCGGCGACGAGATCCTGAAAGGCGTGGCCGACCAGTACCGCAAACTGCGCAACACCTTCCGGTATCTGCTCGGCGCGCTTGAGGGGTTCGATGGCGGCACCGAGGGCATGGCCCCGGCGGATATGCCCGAGCTCGAACGCTACATGCTGGCGCTGCTCGCCCGGCTCGACGGGACCTTGCGGCAGGCCGTCGCCGATTTCGATTTCAACGCCTATGTCCGCGCCCTGACCGAGTTCTGCAACGAAGACCTGTCGGCGTTCTACTTCGATATCCGCAAGGACAGCCTTTACTGCGATGCGCCTACCGATCCGAAGCGGCGCGCCTATCGCACCGTGCTCGATGTGCTGTTCCACGCGCTGATTCGCTATGCCGCGCCGGTGCTGGTGTTCACCGCCGAGGAAGTGTGGGGGACGCGCTATCCCGACAAGGGCAGCGTGCATCTGCTGGAATGGCCGAACATCAGTGCCGATACCGGGATCGACTTTGCCCGCTGGGACGATCTGCGCGCGCTGCGCGTCGCGGTGAACGAGGCGATCGAGCCGCTGCGCCGCGACAAGGTGCTGGGTTCGGGCCTGGAAGCGGTGGTCAACGTGCCCGAAACGGTGGCCGAAGCTGATCTGGCCGAACTGTTCATCACCGGGACAGTGACCCGCGGGCAGTCGGAACATGTGACCGTCGCCAGAACCACCGACCACAAGTGCGGCCGCTGCTGGCGGCACCTCCCCGAAGTGGCCGAAGACGGCGCGCTGTGCGATCGCTGCACCGGCGTGGTCGGGGCATGAGCGGACCGATCCTGAGCCCCCTGGGCAAGCGCCGCATCATCGGCCTGCTGATCGCCGCGCTGGTGTGGTTCGCCGACCGCGCGATCAAGATCTACCTGGTCAGCGGCCTGAAGCTCTACAAAGTGCCAGCGATCGAGATCACGCCGTTTTTCGCGCTGCGCTATGCGCAGAACTACGGGGTCTCGTTTTCGCTGCTGACCGCCAATTCGATCGAGATGCGGATGCTGCTGCTCCTGCTGACTGGGGCAATCGCCGCCGGCGTGCTGTTCTGGATGCTCCACGAAAAGGCGCTGCCCGAGATTGCCGCGCTGGGCATGGTGCTGGGCGGAGCGCTCGGCAATATCGCCGACCGCGGCTACAACGGCTTCGTCACCGATTATGCCGATCTCCATTTCGGCGAGTTCCGCCCGTTCCAGATTTTCAATCTGGCCGATGCGGCGATCTCTATCGGGGTGGTGATAATCCTTGCCCGCTCGTTCCTTTCGCGCGAAAAGCGGCCCGACACAGCGGGCCCGCAACCATCGCCGGCGCCCACGGAGAATTAGATTGATGCGCAAATCCCTGACCATCCTGACCCTGGCAACGGGTGCCGTGCTGCTGACGGCCTGCGGTTCGCGCGGCGGGCTGTTGAGCCGTGCCCGCCCGGACGAATTCGCGGTGCAGCGCCAGGCCCCGCTGGTGGTTCCGCCCGATTTCGCGCTGACCCCGCCCAAGCCGGGTGCCCCGCGCCCGACCGACCGCAGCGCGGCGCAGCAGACGCTCGATGCCCTGTTCGGCGGATCGGCCCCGCGCAGTGAAGTGGAAAAGGCCGCGATCAGCCGCGCCGGCACCCCCGCTCCCGGCATCCGTTCGGCAGTGGGCGATCCCGGCACCAACACCGTCGCCAAGGGTGAACTGACCCGCGATATCGTCTCGGCACCGCAGGGTGACGGGCGCGAAGCCCAGGCCGTAATTCCCGGCTGAGCCGCTTCCCAAAATCGGCCATTTGCGAAGCCCGGCGCTTGACGTGCCCGGGCTTTTGGCGAATCGCGCTCTGCAGGTTTGCCGACCCCGAACAAGAGGAACAGAGGCATGAGCGGAGCGGATGTGGTGATCGTGGGCGGCGGGCACGCCGGGGCGCAAGCGGCGATCGCGCTGCGCCAGAACGGTTTCACCGGCAGCGTGACGATGATCGGGCGCGAGCCCGAGCCGCCCTATGAGCGGCCGCCGCTGTCCAAGGAATACTTCGCGCGCGAAAAGACCTTTGACCGGCTTTACATCCGGCCGCTGCCGTTCTGGCATGACAAGCAGATCACACTGCAGCTTGGCATCGAAGTTACCGCAGTCGATCCGACTGCGAAGTCGCTCAGCCTGTCGGACGGCAGCAGCTTTTCCTACGGCAAGCTGATCTGGGCGACCGGCGGCGATCCGCGCCGGCTGAGCTGCGCCGGAGCCGATCTGGCCGGAGTCCATGCCGTGCGCACCCGCGCGGACTGTGATCAGCTGATGGGCGAAATCGATGGCGGGGTGAAGAATATCGTCGTGATCGGCGGCGGCTATATCGGGCTGGAAGCGGCGGCGGTGCTGACCAAGCTCGGCTGCCACGTCACCCTGCTTGAAGCGCTGCCGCGCGTGCTGGCGCGGGTGGCCGGACCGGAGCTTTCGACATTCTACGAGAAGGAACACCGCGACCACGGCGTTGATCTGCGCACCGGGGTAATGGTCGACAGTCTGGTCGGCGAGGGCCGGGTGAGCGGCGTGAAGCTGGCGGATGGCAGCGTGATTCCGGCAGAGGCGGTGATTGTCGGGATCGGCATTGTCGCGGCGGTTGGCCCGCTGCTCGCGGCCGGCGCGGCCGGCGCCAACGGCATCGATGTCGACGCATTCTGCCGCACCTCGCTGCCCGACATCTATGCGGTGGGTGATTGCGCGTCGTTTGCCTGCGATTACGCCGGGGGGGCGGTCATGCGGGTCGAATCGGTGCAGAACGCCAACGATCAGGCGACTTGCGTCGCCAAGGCAATCTGCGGCGACGAACAGCCTTATCACGCCTTCCCGTGGTTCTGGTCGAACCAGTATGATCTGCTGCTCCAGACCGCCGGGCTCTCGCTCGGCTACGATGCCACCGTCACGCGGGGCAAGCCGGAGGACCGTTCGTTCTCGGTGATCTATCTCAAGAACGGCCGGGTAATCGCGCTCGACTGTGTCAATTCCACCAAGGATTATGTCCAGGGGCGCAAGTTGGTCGAAGCGGGGGTTTCGCCCGATCTGGACCGGCTGGCCGATGCCGGCGTGCCGCTAAAGGAATTGCTGCCCGCCTGACGAGCCGGCCGCCCGTGCTGCGCAAAAAGCATTTTCCTACATTGCGTGCGGCTGTCACACTGCGCAAGCGCCTGTGCGTGCGCTTGCCCGAGCCCGCCGCGTCCCGGCGCAAAACGGCCCCGCGCGCATGTGTTTTATCAACTAACCCGGCGCAGCCCGCTCCAGCTGGGCCAATGCCCAGTGCGCCGCGTCGGCGATCACCGGATCGCCGTCATCCGCGAGCGCCGTCACTTGCGGGGCGAGCGTGCGATCCCCGCTGTTGCCGGCGGCATAGAGGCAGTTGCGCACGAACCGGCCCCGCCCGATCCGCTTGACTGGCGAGCCGGCGAACAGCTTGCGGAACCCCGCATCGTCGAGCGCGAGGAGATCGGCGAGGCGCGGCGCGGCGAGTTCGGCCCGCGGCAGGAACGCGCGCATCGCCTGCGCGGCGCTGGCGAACTTGTTCCACGGGCAGACCGCCAGGCAATCGTCGCAGCCGTAGATTCGGTTGCCGAGCGGTGCGCGGAACTCCTCGGGGATCGGCCCCTTGTGCTCGATGGTGAGGTATGACAGGCAGCGGCGAGCATCGAGCCGATACGGCGCCGGGAACGCGTCAGTCGGGCAGGCCGTCTGGCAGGCGCTGCACGAGCCGCAGCGATCCGCCGCCGGCGCGTCCGGCTCAAGCGCCAGCGTGGTGTAGATCGCCCCCAGGAACAGCCACGAGCCATGCGTGCGGCTGACGAGGTTGGTGTGCTTGCCTTGCCACCCCAATCCGGCGGCCTGCCCAAGCGGCTTTTCCATCACCGGCGCGGTATCGACGAAGACCTTGACCGCGGCCTCCCCCAGCCCGCGCTCCAACGCCGCATCGATCAGCCAGCGGGCCAGCGCCTTGAGCGCGCGCTTGACGGTATCGTGATAATCACTGCCTTGGGCATAGACCGAGATGCGGGCGCGATCGGCTTGGCCGGCGAGTGCCAACGGATCGGTGGCGGGCGCATAGGACATGCCCAGCGCGATCACGCTCTTCGCCTCGGGCCAGAGCGCGGCGGGCGCGCGGCGCTGGTCCACCCGGTCTGCCATCCATGCCATGTCTCCGTGCATCCCGGCCGCTAGCCATTCGGCCAGCCGGCCCGCGGCGCGCGGGTCTTCGTCTGCTGGCGCGATCCCGCAGGCGGCAAAGCCGAGCGCGCCTGCCTCGGCCCGCAAGGCTTCCACTAAAGGCACGGCGGTCTGCGGATGGACCGAAGCTTTAACCAAACGTCCCTATGCTCCTCTTCACCAGCGGGAATTAGTGGTCCACAGCGATGAAAATGGAACTAGGGCAATGGCAGGCGGCGGGCAACGTGGCTGCGCCGGACGGGCATGAGCCCGTGCTGGCGATCGTGGCACGCGGGCTGGTCAAGCGGTTCGACGGCTTCACCGCTGTCGACGGGGTGGACCTGACCGTGCCGGAAGGTGCCATTTACGGGGTGCTGGGCCCCAACGGCGCGGGCAAGACCACAACCTTGCGGATGTTGCTCGGGATTATCGATCCCGATGCCGGCTATCGCCGCATTCTGGGCGGCGAGCCGCGCGAAGTGTCGCACCTGATCGGTTATCTGCCGGAAGAGCGCGGGCTCTATCCGGCGATGAAGGCCTATGAGGCGATCGCCTTCGTTGGCGCGCTGCGCGGGCTGCCGCTGGCCGAAGGGCGCCGGCGCGGCAAGGAACTGCTGGAGGAATACGGCCTGGGTTATGCGATGGACCGCCAGATCCGCCAGCTTTCCAAAGGCATGGCGCAGCAGGTCCAGATCCTCTCCACGCTGGTGCACGAACCGCGGCTCGTGATTTTCGACGAACCCTTTTCCGGGTTAGATGCGCTTAATCAGGGCAAGCTCGAACGCATGATGCGCGGCCTTGCCGAACGCGGGACGACGGTGATCTTCTCGACCCACGTGATCGCGCACGCCGAACGCCTGTGTGATCAGGTGGCGATCATTGCTGGCGGCCGGGTGCCGTTCGCCGGGCCGGTCGATGTGGCGCGCGACCGTATCCGCCCGCAAGTGCGGCTGGAAACCCGCGCCGCCGATGGCGCATGGCGCGCCGCACTGCCCGCCGATGCCCGACATGACCGACGGCAGGATGGCACCTCGTTCTTCTATTTTCCGCTGCCGCCCACCGGGATCGAGCCGCTGCTGCGGGCCCTCATCGAAGGCGAGGCCGGCATTCTCTCGCTCTCGATCGAACGCGCCGGACTGCACGATGCCTTCGTGGCGATCGCTGGAGAGGTCGCGGCGCGCGCGCTGGAAGAAAACCCGGAGCAGGAGCAGGCACGATGAGCGGGCGTCTTTCCACCTTTGCTGCGGCGATGGTTGTCGCACGGCGCGATTTCGGGGCGATCCTCTTCAGCCGCAGCTTCATCTTCTTCCTGATCGGCCCGCTGTTTCCGCTGCTCGTCGGAACGATGGCCAGCGGGGTCGGACAGCAAGTCGAAGCCAACGCCGGCCGGGCCACACTGGCGCTGGCGATGAGCCCGGCCGATGCCGCGGCGATCCGCAGTTCGGCCCACCGGCTGGAGCCGCAGCTTAATGGGATGGTGCCCGAACTGATTGTCGTGCCGCCCATGGCCGGCGGCCGCCTGCCCGCGCCGGCGCATGTGCTGGCGCACAGCGATGGCGCGATCGGGGCGGTGCTGTCAGGCACGCCGGCACATCCGGTGCTGACCGGCCCCGAAGGCCTGATCGAGGCGTGGCAAGGGCCAGTGGGTCTGATCGCGGCGGATACGCTGCGCGCCGCACCAACCGGCTTTCCGCCAGTAACCTTGACCGCGACCAAGGCCGCGCCGGTGGGGGACCGGATCGGTCGGCTGCGCACCGCGCAAGCCGGGCAAACACTGCTGTTCCTGCTGACAATGTTGCTGGCGGGGATGGTCCTGTCGAACCTTGTCGAGGAAAAGGCCAACAAGATCATCGAGATCCTGGCCGCTGCCATCCCGATGGATGCGGTGTTTCTGGGCAAGCTGTTCGCGATGTTGGCCGTATCCTTCGTGGGGATTGCAGTGTGGGGTGCCACGATCGGTTCGGTCCTGCTGATCGGCGGACATTCGCTGGCCGATTTCAGTGCCCCGGCGGTCGGGTGGCCGACGTTCATCGCGCTGGGCGTGCTGTACTTCGCGATGGCATATCTGCTGCTGGGATCAGTGTTCCTGACGATCGGCTCGATGGCGGCCACAGTGCGGGAAGTGCAGACCCTGTCGATGCCGGTGACCATGCTGCAACTGCTGGTGTTCTTCTTTTCCAGCTATACCATGTCCACCCCGGGCAGCGCGCTTGAGCAGGCCGCGGTGATTATCCCGTTCAGTTCGCCCTTCGCGATGCTCGCCCGCGCCGCGCAGAGCCCGGATCTGGCCCAGCATCTGGCAGCCCTTGGCTGGCAGGCGGTGTGGGTTATCCTGTTCGTCCGGTTCGGCGCGCAGCTGTTCCGGCGGCGGGTGATGAAATCGGGCCCGGCGACCCGCCGCAGCAAGCGGGCCAATCCGCAGCCACAGCCGGCCTGAACCAACAGGCTGTAACCAAACCGGCGTGCCAAGCGTATTCATCACGGACCAACCCCATGATTTCCGCCGGGGCGCCCCCTTGACGGCGCCGCTTGCGGGGATTGAAAGGACCGCGTGATGACCCAGACCTGCATAGCCCTCTCGCGCCGCCGCTTGTTCGGCTGGCTGGGCGCGGCAACGGCGCTTCCAGTGCTCGCCGCCTGCGGCGCGGGTGATGCGGAAGCGAAGACCTATCCGGTACGCTACAGCGAAGCCGAATGGCGCCAGCGGCTAAGCCCGGCGCAATTCCACATCCTGCGCGAACAGGGCACCGAATATCCGGGGAGCTCGCAGCTGCTGAGCGAACATCGCAAGGGCACGTTCTGCTGCGCGGCCGATGGCAATCCGCTGTTTTCCTCGGCCACCAAGTTCGACAGCGGCACCGGCTGGCCGAGCTTCTGGCAGCCGCTGCCGCGCGCAGTCGTGATCGGTAGCGACCGCTCGCTCGGCATAGTCCGCGACGAAGTGCATTGCCTGCGCTGCGGCGGCCATCTGGGTCACGTTTTCGACGATGGCCCCCCGCCGACCGGCAAGCGCTACTGCATGAATGGGGCGGCGCTGACATTCCGGCCCGCCGCAGGTTAACCGGGACATCAACGGGCTAAGTCATCAGTCCGTAATTTGACTGAAAAATGACAGAAATCCGCGCGTTTTGGTTCGCGGCCGGTGATAATGTCTTAAGTCCCGCGGTGCTGAATCACTGACCGGCTGACGCCGGTAGGATCATGTGGAGGGGCTGAAGCCTTCCTTGTGGGTATGGCGGTCCAGATACCGCATGATGATGTCATCGGTGATGTTGCCGGATGTGGTCGAGAAGTAACCACGCTGCCAGAAGCGTTG
>CANGQZ010000046.1 GCA_947455865.1 Sphingomonadaceae bacterium | reverse complement strand
CGGCTGCTGATCGAGAGCGGTGCGGACGTACCCTATGTCGGCACCGCCTGCCCGCGCACGGTGTGGTCCGATCCCGACCGCGAATGGCTGACCGCCCGCGGAGTGCGGGTGCAATATCGCGCCAGCCTGGAACAGGATCTGGCGGCGGTTGACGAGTTCGGTCCCGATCTGGCGATCGGCACCACTCCGGTGGTGCAATATGCCAAGCAGCGCGCGATCCCTTCGCTCTATTTCACCAACCTGATCTCGGCCCGGCCGCTGATGGGGCCGGCCGGCGCCGGCAGCCTGGCGATGGTGGTCAACGCGGCGATGGCGGGCAAGGCGCGGTTCGAGAAGATGACCGCGTTCTTCGAAGGCGTCGGCACCGGCCACGCCACCGGCGTGTGGGAGGAGACCCCGCAGGACAAGCCGAGCTTCAAGAAGAAGTACGCCGCTCTGAACGAGGCCGCGCGCAAGGCGGCCGAGGCGGTGGGATCATGACGCTGGTGATCGATCATGACCGCGCCGGCGGCTACTGGGGCGCGGTCTATGTGTTCACCGCGGTTAAGGGCCTGCAAGTAATCATCGATGGGCCGGTCGGGTGCGAGAACCTGCCGGTGACATCGGTACTGCATTACACCGACGGCTTGCCACCGCACGAGTTGCCGATCGTGGTGACCGGGCTGGGCGAGGAAGAGCTGGGCAAGACCGGTACCGAGGCGGCGATGCGGCGGGCGTGGAAGACGCTCGATCCCGAATTGCCGGCGGTGGTCGTAACCGGCTCAATCGCCGAGATGATCGGCGGCGGCGTGACCCCGGGCGGGACCAACATCAAGCGGTTCCTGCCGCGCACGATCGACGAGGACCAGTGGCAATCGGCTGACCGCGCGCTGAGCTGGCTGTGGACCGAGTTCGGCCCCAAGGCGATGCCCGCGCCCCGCGCGCGCAAGGATGGCGAGAAGCCCAAAGTCAACATCATCGGCCCGGCTTACGGCATGTTCAACATGGCCTCTGACCTGGCCGAAATACGCCGCCTGCTTGAAGGGATCGGCGCCGAGGTCAACGTGGTGTTCCCGCTTGGCTGCCATCTGGCGGATATCCGCCGGCTGGCCGATGCCGAGGTGAACATCTGCCTCTACCGCGAATTCGGGCGCAACCTGTGCGAGCTGCTGGAGCGGCCCTATTTTCAGGCGCCGGTCGGGCTGGATTCGACCACGCGTTTTCTGGAAGCGGTGGGCGCGGCGCTGGACCTTGATCCACAGCCGTTCATCACCCGCGAAAAGCACACGACGATCAAGCCGCTGTGGGACTTGTGGCGTTCGGTGACGCAGGACTTCTTCGGCACCGCGAGCTTCGGCATCGTGGCGAACGAGACGTATGCGCGGGGCATCCGCCATTTCCTTGAAGACGATATGGGCCTGCCCTGCGCCTTTGCGTTCTCGCGCAGCGCCGGGGTCAAGCCGTGCAACGAGGACGTGCGCGCGGCGATCCACGCCGGGGCGCCGATGGTAGTGTTCGGCAGCTATAACGAGCGGATGTATCTGGCCGAGTGCGGTGCGCGCAGCATCTACATTCCGGCGAGCTTCCCCGGCGCGGCGATCCGCCGCCATACCGGCACGCCGTTCATGGGCTATTCCGGCGCGACTTACCTGATTCAGGAAGTATGCAACGCGCTGTTCGATGCGCTGTTCCACATCCTGCCGCTGGCAACCAAGCTCGACGCGGTGCCGCCAACCCCGGCTCGGCTCCACCGCGAGCTGCCGTGGAGCGACGAGGCCAAGGCCCGGCTTGATCAGCTGGTTGAGGCGCAGCCGGTGCTGATCCGCATTTCCTTTGCCAAGCGGCTGCGTGATGCGGCCGAACAGGCCGCTCGCCGCGCCGGCGACAGCAGCGTCACCGCCGACCGGCTGGCCGACGCGCTTTTGAGCGAATCCGCGTCATGATCGGCGCGAACCCTTTCGCCTGCGCCGCAGGCACCGACATTCCCGTGGATTTCAGCCCGGGGATACCGCCGGGGGGCGACGTGCGCCTCTCGCTTTGCACCAAAAGACTGGAGATGGAGCAATGACCGATCCCGACGATCGCCTTGGCGTGCGGACGTACCTTACGCCCGAGGAAGCCAAGGAATTCCACAAAATGTTCATGAGCAGCTTCCTCGGTTTCACTGCGGTGGCCGTGGTTGCCCACCTGCTCGTGTGGATGTGGCGCCCCTGGTTCTGAACCAGAACCACACGCCATACCGGCTGCAAGGCCATTTGGCCGAAACAATACTCCCGCGCCAATAGGGCGCATTCACAAGGATAGAGACCATGTGGAGAATCTGGCTTATTTTCGATCCGCGCAGGGCCCTGGTGGCGCTGTTCGTCTTCCTGTTCGTTCTGGCATTTACCCTGCATTTCATCATGATCAGCACGAGCTACTACAGCATTGATAGCTGGTTCCCGGCTGGCCATAGTGCGGCAGCCGCTGCACCGGCCAACGCACCGGCGGGAACCTGACCGTCGCAAAGCGAGAGGCGGCGGCCCTGGCGGGCGTGCCGCCTCCAGCCTTGTCTTTTCAATAACTTGGGCCCGCCAGGCTTGGGCGGGGGAGGATAGAGCTATGGCGCTCCTCAGTTTCGAGCGAAAATATCGCGTGCGCGGCGGCACGTTGATCGGCGGCGACCTATTCGATTTCTGGGTCGGCCCGTTTTACGTCGGCTTTTTCGGGGTGACCACGGCGATCTTTGCTTCGCTCGGAACGGCCCTGATCCTTTACTCGGCAGCTATTGGTCCCACGTGGAATCCTTGGCTGATCTCGATCGCCCCGCCCGATCTCAAATACGGGCTTGGAGCCGCTCCCTTGCGCGAAGGCGGATTTTGGCAGGTGATCACGGTCTGCGCGATCGTGTCATTCGTGTCATGGGCGCTGCGGGAGGTCGAAATCTGCCGCAAACTGGGCATGGGCTACCATGTCCCGATTGCGTTTAGCTTCGCGATCTTCGCCTATATCTCGCTGGTGGTAATCCGGCCGGTGCTGCTTGGCGCCTGGCACTTCGGGTTCCCGTATGGCATTTTCAGCCATCTCGATTGGGTTTCCAACACCGGCTACCAGTACCTCCACTTCCATTACAATCCAGTGCACATGCTGGCGGTGTCGTTCTTCTTCACCACCATTCTGGCGCTGGCGCTGCATGGTTCGCTGGTGCTGTCGGCGGTCAATCCGCCGAAGGGTGAAGAGGTCAAGACCCCCGAGTACGAAGACACCTTCTTCCGCGATCTGATCGGCTATTCGATCGGCACGCTGGGCATCCACCGCCTTGGCCTGCTGCTCGCGCTCAACGCCGGGTTCTGGAGCGCAATCTGCATCATCATCAGCGGTCCACTGTGGACCCGCGGTTGGCCCGAATGGTGGAACTGGTGGCTCAACCTGCCGATCTGGTCGTGAAGGAGCACTAACGATGGCCCGCTATCAGAATATCTTCACCCAGGTCCAGCTGAGCCACGCCCCCGAACTGGGCGTGCCAATGCGCCCCGGCAGCGATCCGCGCGGCACAGGGACCAGTTTCAACCACTTGTTTGGCCGGTTCGGTCAAGCGCAGATCGGTCCAATCTATCTTGGCTGGACCGGGATAGCCTCGCTGATGTGCGGATTCCTGGCGTTCGAGATTATCGGGCTAAACATGCTCGCATCGGTCGGCTGGAATCCGGCACAGTTCATCCGGCTGCTGCCGTGGCTCAGCCTCGAGCCGCCGGGGCCCGAGTATGGATTCTCGCCCATTGTACCGCTCGCCAAAGGCGGCTGGTGGATCCTTGCCGGGATGTTCCTGACCGCATCGGTGCTGCTATGGTTCGTGCGGACTTATCGCCGCGCTGTGGCGCTGGGGATGGGCACCCACGTGGCGTGGGCCTTCCTTTCGGCAATCTGGCTGTTCCTTGTCCTCGGGTTCATCCGCCCGTTCTTCATGGGGCACTGGTCGGAAGCCGTGCCGTTCGGCATCTTCCCGCACCTCGACTGGACTGCGGCATTTTCGATCCGCTACGGTAACCTGTTCTACAACCCGTTCCACTGCCTCTCGATCGTGTTCTTCTATGGATCGGTATTGCTGTTTGCGATGCACGGCGCGACGATCCTGGCGGTCGGCCGGTATGGCGGCGAGCGCGAGATCGAACAGATCACCGATCGCGGCACGGCATCCGAGCGGGCGGCGCTGTTCTGGCGCTGGACGATGGGCTTCAACGCCACGATGGAATCGATCCACCGCTGGGCGTGGTGGTTCGCCGTGTTGACCACGCTGACCGGCGGGATCGGCATCCTGCTGACCGGCACCGTGGTCGATAACTGGTATTTGTGGGCGCAAGAACACCACTACGCGCCGTCCTACCCCGACACCGGGGTGGTTGATCCGGCCAGCCTGGGGAGCAAGGGACAATGAACGTCACCAGCTTGCGCTTCGGCGCGATAATGGTCGGGGTGGCGCTGCTTGGCGCGTGCCAGCCCGGCGCCAAGTCCAACCAGCAGCTCGGCTATCGCGGCACCGGGATGGACCAGATCCAGCTCAAATCCGCCAAATTGGTCGAGCCTGTCCCGGCCCCGCCCTATGATCCGCCCGCGCCCGGCGGCAAGCCGGCGCGCGAGGCCTATCAGAACGTGCAGGTGCTGGGCGACGTCTCCGAAGACCAGTTCAGCTATACGATGGCCGCTATCACGCAGTGGATCGCACCGGAAAAAGGCTGCAACTATTGCCACAACCCGGCCAACATGGCTTCCGACGAGCTTTACACCAAGGTTGTCGCACGGCGCATGTTGCAGATGACGCAGACGATCAACTCAACCTGGTCGTCGCACGTCAAGCAAACCGGCGTGACCTGCTACACCTGCCACCGCGGCCAAGCGGTGCCGGCGGTGGCGTGGACGTTGCCGCCGACGGGGAACCCGAACAGCATTGTCGGCAACCTCCACGGCCAGAATGCTCCGACCCCGGCTTCGGCCTATGCCTCGCTCCCCAATACGGCAGTGGCGCATTACCTGATCGACAAGGATGCACCGAACATCCGCGTCGCCGCGAACGGCACCCATCCCACGCCAGCCGACAAGCTGACGGTGATGGAGACCGAGAACACCTATGGCCTGATGATGCACACGTCGCAGGCACTGGGGGTCAACTGCACATACTGCCACAACACCGCATCGTTCCGCGCATGGAACATCAGCACCCCGGCGCGCGCGCAGGCCTGGTATGGCATCCGCATGGTCCGCGAGATCAATGGCGACTATATCGGCCCGCTCGCCAAAGTGTTCCCGGCCAACCGACTGGGTCCGATGGGCGATTCGCTGAAAGTTAACTGCGCGACCTGCCATCGCGGCCAGAACAAGCCACTCGGCGGGGTTTCGATGCTCAAGGACTATCCGGCGCTGCGATCATCTGCGCCGATGATGCCGGCGGTGGCTGCACCCGCTCCGGCGCCGGTTGGCGCGGGAGTTACCGCAGCCCGCTGACGGTCCCCGCGCTGTGCGGGTACTGTCCAACTTAAACCCCGGCCTGCGCCCGTGCAGGCCGGGGTTTCTTATTGCGACAGGCAAGGATTAGCGCGAGCGGCGGCGTAGGTCGGCGAGGTGCACCGGGAACGCGGCGGCCAGCGGCAGCGCGATCCACGGCCAGGGCGCGCCGACCAGTGCGGCACGCAGCCCCGCCATCATCAGCGCCGCGGGCAGCAGCAGCAGCGCGACATCGCCGGGCGCGCGGCCCATCCGCAGCAGCACCAGCGCCTCTATCAGCAGCACTGTCAGCACCACGTCGGCGGCGCGGCCGCTGGCAAAGAAGGTGGTAAGATCGATCACCGCGCGCCTAGAACGGGCCGTTGAGCTGGATCACTTGCCAATTGAGCACCCCGGCAATCGTCACCCACACCAGATAAGGCACCAAGAGCAGCGCGGCGAGGCGTGAATGGCGGGCGCAGGCGAATCCCAGCACCGCGATCGACAACCACAGTGCCACCAGTTCGATCATGGCCCAATCGGGGCGGCGCAACTGGAAGAACAGGATGGTCCAGGTGATGTTGAGCGCGCCGTTCAGCGCGAACAGGCCGATCAGCATATCCGACGCGCGGCTGGATGGCGTTGCCCGCCAGGCGGTGACGCCCGCTGCGGCAATCAGCGTGAAAATCACCGTCCAGATGATCGCAAAAGCGGGCGGCAGCGGGTTCCAGCTGGGCTGGCGCAGGGTCTGGTACCAGCCGCTCGTATCGGTCATGGTGCCGCCGACCGCCGCCACCAGCAGAGCAGCAACCGCGGCAATGATCACTGGCAAAAGCCAGGGACGGGTCATTGCCGCACCGCGCCGATGCCGAACAAGTGGCCCAGATCCTTGAAGAATATCTTGAGGTGCGCCATCGGTCGGGCGCGCACCAGACGCTTGTTCATATAGGCCTGCCACGTCAGCATCTGCACATCGGGATCCGCGCACATCGCGACGAAGCGTTCGCGGCGGCGATCACTGGCGTACCAGAAGTACTGCATGATCCCCAGAATCCAGAACACCCGGCCATGTTCGCGCATAAAGCTGCGGCGCGCAGAGCGCAGCGCGGCGGGCTGGCCCGTTATTAAAAAGCGGTGCGCGGCGGCGGCGACGTGGCGGGCGCCGGTCATCGCATAGTAGATCCCTTCGCCCGAGGCCGGCGCAACCACGCCGGCGGCATCGCCCGCGACGATCACATCGCGGCCGTTGTCCCACCGCTTGAGCGGCTTCAGGGGGATCGGCGCGCCTTCGCTGCGCACGGTTTCGCAGTCGGCGAGGCCCATTTCTTCGCGCAGTTGACGCACCGAACCACGCAGCGAGAAGCCCTTGTGGGCGCTGCCCACGCCGATGCTGGAGGTTTCGCCATGCGGGAACACCCAGGCATAGAAATCGGGCGAGAGCCGACCCTGATAGATCACGTCGCAGCGAGTGCCATCGAAGCCCTGCGCGGTGCTGCGCGGCGAGCGGATCACCTCGTGATACGCGAACACGCATTTGACGTTTTCACTGTTCGGCAGGCTATCGCGAGCGACCGCCGAGCGGGCCCCATCGGCACCGATCACCACCCTGGCGCGGACGCGGTGCAGCGCGCCGCCGCGACTTTCGCGGTAAACCACGGTGGCGCCGGGGGCGTCATCGCGCTCAATCGCCTCAAACACGCCGGTGCGGCGCTCTGCCCCGAGCGTGGCAGCGCGGGCGCGCAGCCATTCATCGAACACATCGCGATCGACCATGCCGACATAGCCGATTTCCCCCACCGGCATATCGACCGTGCGCGCGGACGGCGCGACCATCCGCGCCGAGCGCGCCCGCGCGACCAACAGGCTTTCCGGCACCGCGAAATCGGCGAGCAGGCGCGGCGGCACCGCGCCGCCGCATGGCTTTATCCGCCCTGCCCGATCGAGCAGCAGCACCGAGTGCCCGGCCCGCGCGAGGTCTGCCGCAGCAGTGGCCCCGGCGGGTCCGCCGCCCACCACCACCGCATCGAAATCGATCTGGGTCATGCTTTGGCTCCCTGCAAAAGCTGCGGCGCCCGGCGCTGAGAAATGCCCGTGGCAACGATAGCCGAGGCCGCAAACAACAGCGCCTCGATGGCAAAAATGGTCTGGAAGGCCTGTCCGTCGCTGTGCGCCGCGTGGCGGGCGAGATCGACGCCGACCGCGCCGGTGAGACCGCCAATGCCGAAGGCGATCCCCTGCGCCGCACCCCACACGCCCATCCGCACGCCTTCGCGCGAGCCGCTACCCGCGCCGGCTAGGCTCATCATCGCGCCAATGGCGGACACCGCGAAGATGCCGTTGGCAAAACCGAGCGCCGCAATATTGCCCACGAGCGGCCAGCCCGGGCCGAACCGCGCGCCCAGCGCCAGACCGGCCAGCGCCAGCGCCGAGCCGATGCAGCCAGCGGCGATCCAGCCGCGCAGTTCACCCGCAGCGCGCCCGGCGAAGGCGCTGCCGCCGATTCCGGCGACGATCATCCCGACCAGCACCCCCCCGTGCTGGACCGCCGAGAGCGAAGTCGACTGGGCCGGGCTCATCCCGAAGACCAGCCCGGCGAAGGGTTCAAGGATCAGATCCTGCATGCTGTAGGCCAACATCGAGAGGAACACGAAGAGAGTGAAGCGGCGGGCCTCAGGCTCGGCCAGAATGGCGCGCAGGGCTTCGCCCAGATCGGGCGCACGGCCGGCCGTGGCGGCCGGCGGCGCAGCCCGTTCAAGCCGGTAAGTGGCAACTACGGTCAGCGCGAAAGCGGCAACAACGATCCCGGCAGTGATCCGCATCAGCCGTGCCGCAGAAAAGGGATCGAGCAGCGCACCGGCGATCCCCGCCGACAGGACGATCCCCAACACCATCATGATCCATGTGACTGCCGCCGCCGCGGCGCGGCGCGGCGGTGCCACGCCCGAAGCCAGCAGGGCCAAAAGCGAAGTGCCGGCTGCGCCGACGCCAGCGCCAATCATGATGAAGCCGCTGAGGGCCATGACCCCGGCATAGAACGGGTGCGCGGCAGCCAGCGGCAGTGCCGCGACAGCCAGCAGCGCGCCACTGCCAAGCACGGCCATCCCCCCGATCATCCATGGGGTGCGGGCGCGCCCCCGATCCGAGCCGTGGCCCCAGACCGGACGCGCCAGCTGGACTGCATAGTGCAGCGCGACCAGCCCGGCGGGAATTGCTGCGGCCATGCCGTATTCTACCACCATCACCCGGTTGAGCAGCGAGGTGGCGAGCATCACCACCGCCCCGATCGAGGCCTGGACGAGACCGAGCCGGACTATCGACAGCCAGCCGAAGCCTGTTGCGACAATAGGTGCGCGCATCACCAATGCCCGCCAAGGCCGGCCGCGGCGGCCAGCATACCGAGCACGTAAAGGCTGACCCCGGTGGCGCTGTACCACGGGGTGTAGCGCGCCGGATCGCGCAGCAGGCGCGGCATCAGCAGCAATTGTGCCGCCAGCGCCCCGGCGACGAGCAACGCGGAAACCGCGAGCCCATGCAGCACGAGATAACCAATGACGGCAACCTGCGCCGCCGCCATCACCCCGCAGGCTAGCAGCGCGGCCGGGCGAACCCCGAGCGTGACCGGCAGCGAGCGCACCCCGGTGCGGATATCGCCTTCCACCGCCTTGAAATCGTTGAGCGTCATGATCCCGTGCGCGCCGATGCTGTAGAGCACGAGGACGATCAGCACCGGGGTGGGCGGCAGGGCATTGGCCATCACCGCCGCGCCGGTAAACCAGCTGAGCCCTTCATACGTAAGCCCGACGAGCGCCGGGCCCCACCAGCCGCTGGCCTTGAGCCGGAATGGCGGCGCGCTGTATGCCCAAGCTGACAGCAGCCCGACGACAGTGGCGACCATCACCCATGGACCAAGGGCCGCGCCGACGAGCAGTGACACAAGCGTTCCGGCGCAAGCGATCCACAGCCCCCAGCGGCCCGGAATCCGGCCCGAAGGGATCGGGCGGGCGGGTTCGTTGATCGCATCGACTTCTCGATCAAACCAGTCATTGATCGCCTGGCTGTTGCCGCAGACCAGCGGCCCGGCCAGCATGCCGCCGAGCAGCACCGCCGGCCAGTGGCCGGCAAGCGGCTGGCCAGACGAGACCACGCCGCACATGAACGCCCAGATCGGCGGAAACCAGGTGATCGGTTTGAGCAGCTCCAGCACGTCGCGAGCTGCGGGACGCCGGATGGACGAAGCCGAGATGGCCGATTGCGTCATCACTCAGGGGTAGATTGGACAGTCCTGAGTGTCAAATGATTCGGACACTTATCGGTGCGTCACTCCGCATCACCAACAAGGTTGCCAAGCCCGTAGCGATGCAGCTTGGAGTAGAGGCTTTGCCGGCTGAGGCCGAGGATTTCTGCGGCCGAAGCGCGGTTGTCCGAGGTATAGGCCAAGGCCGCTTCGATACACAGTCGCTCGATTAGGTCGGTGCTTTCGCGCACGATGTCCTTGAGCGAAGCGCGCCCGACAAGTTCGGTGAGCTGTTCGACCGAGCGAGGCAGATCGAGCGGGGTGGGCGGCAGATCGCGCAGGCGCCGGCCGATCTCGCGGATGGCGAAACCATAACTCGGCGCGTCACCGCCGGTCCGCACCGCGGACAGTTCGACCGGCTCTTCGTAATCGGAATCGCCAGCGCGTACGACTGTGCTAACATTGCGGGCCAGCCCGTGCTTGCTCAGCTCCCCTTCGATCAGATCGAGATCGATCCCGGGCCGGCCGACGAATTCGCCCAGCGGCCGGCCGCGCAGCTGATCGGCCGAGGCGGCATGGACCAGTTCGACGAAGGCGACGTTGGCGGCGACGATGCGCATCTTGGCATCGGCCATAACAAAGGCATCGGGCATACGCTCGATAATGTCGGACAAGGTGGCCGCGCCTTCGGGCACGGCTGCCGCGCCCGATTGCAGCCGGACCAGCAGATAGCGCCCGCCAAGCTGGCGGAAACCGGTGGCTGAAAGCGTCAGCGGCTCGCTCGCCCGTTCCAGCTCGACGACGAGCGGCGAGACATTTGCAGCGGTGAGCACCGCACCGAGGTAAGCAATCAGCGGATTGCGCGAACCGCGCGCGACGAGCCCGGTGAGCTTGGTGCCGACCAGCGCGCCCGGGCGCGCGTCCAGCAAAGTGTGCACGGCGGGATTGGCTTCCTGAATGCGCTGGCTATCGGCCTCGACCAGCAGCACCGGTTCGGCCGAGAGATCGAACAGCAGGCGGTAGCGCGTTTCGATCTGGCGCAGGCGCATGTAATCGCGTTCGAGCGATTGTTGTGCCTGAAGCAAGCGCTGCTGGAGCACCGCGTAGTGGCGCATATCGCGGCCGACCGCGATGAGCCGGTCCCCGCTCGACAGGCCGACGATGAGGTAGCGCACCGGAATGTCGCCGCCGGAGCCGGGGTGATTTACCTGCCGCCAGCGCTTGGCACTCTCGCTCGCCGACAACCCGAGCATATCGGCCACTTTGGTGCGGCTTTCGATCGTGACCGTATCGGCAAAGTTTTGCCCGATCCACGCTGCGCAGTCCGGAAAATCATCGCGATTGGCGGTGACATCGATAATCGTGCCCGAGCGATCGAGCAGCAGCGTGATATCGCCGGCGGCCATCGCAAGACGCGCAGTATCGGCTGAATCCAGACCTGCCAGCGCCACCTCCGGCCGGGTAAACGGCGTCTTGTCGGCGATTGTGCGCTCTGGCGCGTTCACGTTCGCCCCCGGCTAGCCGGCGGACGCGTTCCGGTGCTCGAACGCGCCAACCAAGTGGTTGGCGAGAGCAAGCGCCCCGGGTGCATCGGGCGCGGTACCATCGGCACCAACCAGATCAGCCAGTGCCGGATTGACGATTACTGCGTGTCCGCCCACCAGAATTTGTACTTCGGGACACATTGACACGCTGCGTATCGCCTTGATCAGATCACCGATCGGCGCGATAGGGACATCGCAGCTAATGGTCAAGCCAATCAGATCGTAAGATTTGTTGGCGAGTTGGGCGATTAACTCGCGCGATTCCGCGCACACCAGAACTTCGCTGTCCCACCCGGCGCGACCAAACACTTCATGGACCATAGTTGCGCCAAAACTGTGCTGTTCACCAGGTAAAGGCGCGAACAACGCACGGCGCGGCGCGATCATCGGGCCGGTGATCAGCGAGCTGCCCCAGGCGATTTCGCGCATCACTTCCTGCAGGCGCCACAGGCCGATCGTGACATCAAGGAAATCGCAGCTGTCATCCTCCCACATTTCGCCGAGCCGCCGCGCAGTGGGGGCAAGGAGATCGACGAAGATCGCATCAATCCCGACACCGCGATCGACATAGCCTTCGACATGGGCGAGCAGTTCATCGGCCTGCAGCACGAGTGGCAGCGGTGCAAAACTGGCAACATCTTCCGCGCTGATCGATGTACCGTTGGAACGACTGGGCCGTTCCGGACGCAGCCGGTGCACAACCAGCAGCTGGGGGATGATTTCACCTTCGATCAGGGTGCTGATCGCCGCATTGGACGCTGGCAGCGCACGTCGTCTGCGCGTTGAGGTGGCGGTGGCGATTGTCCGAGTGGTGGACTGGGCTGCTGCCCCGCGCTTCCCCGGTGTGTTTCCGCGGCGCTCTTCTTGCGTCGGGGCCGGCTCCGCAATGCGGGACGCTGGCCCACTCGTCCCAAACGCCAAGCCCATCCCAGACTCTCCCGTCTGCGGCGGTAGGATAACCGCGAGAAGCGAGTGGTTAATTGACGCCCGACTCTACCCCTACGATTGAACGTAACTGCATTCGGAGCCCTTGGCAAACGGGTAAATGTCAATTTTGCTTGTCGTCCAATCTTATTGACAGTTTGCCGGATCGAGTCGTAAGTTCGGCAATCGGAGAGGACGGGACCCGTTGCATGGCGGAAGGTGGAATAGCAGCAATGGGCCTCGCCGGAGCCAATTCCGGCGCGCGCCACGTCGCCCGCCGGCTCCGCGCGCCGCTCTACACCCCGGCGCAGCAAAAGCGCCGCGATGCAACGGTTTGGACGCTGGTTCAGGGCCTGCTCGCCCCCTTTCAATTCGTGGTTTTCCTGATCAGCCTGGTGCTCGTGCTGCGCTGCCTAATGACCGGCACCGGCACTTATGCTGCAGACCTGTCGGTGATCGCCAAAACCGCCACGCTCTACACGATCATGGTTACCGGCTCGATCTGGGAAAAGGTCGTATTCGGTAAGTGGCTATTTGCCGAGGCTTTCTTCTGGGAAGACGTGGTCTCGATGCTGGTGATCGCGCTGCACACCGCGTATCTGGCAATGCTGCTGGGCAAGATCGGCACGGTCGAGGCGAGGATGACAGTCGCGCTGGCCGCCTATGTTACTTACGTGGTGAACGCTGCACAGTTCCTGCTGAAGCTGCGGGCGGCGCGGCTGCAGGCGCAGGCTGGAGCAGCGGCCCGATGAGCCCCGCCCTCCCGCTCACCGCCGTGCCCTCGGCAGAGCTTGCGCCGGCCCCGCTGCAGGTGCTGCGCGAGCGCGGCCAGCGCGAGGTGTTCTGCGGGCTGACCGGGATCGTATGGCTGCACCGCAAGATGCAGGATGCATTCTTTCTGGTGGTCGGTTCACGCACCTGCGCCCATCTGCTGCAATCGGCGGCGGGGGTGATGATCTTCGCCGAGCCGCGGTTTGCCACGGCAATCATCGAGGAACGTGATCTGGCCGGAATGGCCGATTGCCATGCCGAATTGGACCGGGTGGTCGACCGGTTGCTCGCCCGCCGCAGCGAAATCCGCACGCTTTTCCTGGTCGGCTCATGCCCATCCGAGGTGATCAAGCTCGATCTGGCCAATGCGGCGCAGCGGCTGATGGCCAAGCACGGCGACGCCGGCAGGAGCGGGGTGCGCATTCTGGCCTATTCGGGCAGCGGGATCGAAACCACTTTCACCGAAGGCGAGGACGCCTGCCTGACCGCACTCGTCCCGGAAATGCCGGTGGCCGATCCGGCGGCGGCACCTTCGCTGCTGCTGGTCGGCGCGCTGCCGGATATCGTCGAGGACCAGTTCCTGCGCCTGTTCGCCGAACTGGGGATCGGCCCGGTGGGTGTGCTTCCGGCACGCCGTGCGGGGCAATTGCCCGCGATCGGACCGGCTACACGCTATCTGCTGGCCCAGCCGTTCCTCGGCGCGACCGCCACCGCGCTGGAAGATCGCGGCGCGCAGCGGATCGATGCACCGTTCCCGTTCGGGGCCGAAGGTACCGCCGGCTGGCTTTCTGCTGCCGCCGCCGCGTTCGGCATCGACGAGATGCACGTCAACCGGGTGATCGCCCCGGGGCGTGAGCGGGCCAAGCGCGCGCTGGAGCGGTATCGCCCGGCGCTGGAAGGCAAACGCATCACCTTCTTGCCGGATTCGCAGCTGGAAATCCCGCTGGCCCGGTTTCTGGCCACCGAACTGGGGATGGTCCCGGTTGAAGTCGGCACGCCTTATCTCCACCGCGCGCACCTCGCCCGTGATCTCGCCGAGCTGCCAGAGGGCACCCGGATCAGCGAAGGGCAGGACGTTGATGCCCAGCTCGACCGGGTCCGCGCCGACCGGCCCGACCTTACTGTCTGCGGCCTTGGCCTCGCCAATCCGCTGGAGGCAGACGGCTTCGCCACCAAGTGGTCAATCGAACTGGTGTTCTCGCCGGTCCACGGTTTCGATCAGGCGGGCGACCTTGCCGAACTGTTCGCCCGGCCCCTGCGCCGCCGCGACGTGCTGAGGATCTAGGCCGATGCAGCTCGCCGTCTGGACCTATGAAGGACCGCCGCATGTGGGGGCAATGCGGGTAGCAACGGCGATGCAGGGCGTGCACTATCTGCTCCATGCGCCACAGGGCGATACTTACGCCGATCTATTGTTCACCATGATCGAACGGCGCGGTGCCCGCCCGCCGGTGACTTACACCACCTTTCAGGCGCGCGATCTGGGCAAGGATACCGCCAGCCTGTTTCAGGAAGCCGCGCGCAAGGCGGTCCAGCGGTTTCAGCCCGAAGCGCTGCTGGTTGGCGCATCTTGCACCGCCGAACTGATCCAGGACGATCCCGCTGGCCTCGCCGATAACATGGGCCTTCCCTGCCCGGTGATCGCGCTCGAACTGCCGAGCTACCAGCGCAAGGAAAACTGGGGCGCGGCGGAAACGTTCTATCAACTGGTGCGGCAACTGGCAGATACAAGCGTGCGCCCCACCCCGCGCGAAGGCCGGTGTGCCCGCGTCAACCTGCTCGGTCCAGCCGCGCTCGGTTTCCGCCACCGCGACGATGTGCGCGAAGTGCGCAAGATCCTGAGCCAACTGGGCATCGATGTGCATGTGGTGGCCCCGCTCGGCGCTTCGCCGGCCGATCTGCGCACCATCGGCGCGGCCGATTTCAACATCGTGCTTTATCCCGAAATCGGCGAGGAAGCGGCACGCTGGCTGGAGAAAACCTTCGGCCAGCCGGCAGTGCGCACCGTGCCGATCGGCGTTGGCGCGACGCGCCAGTTCATCGCCGAAGTGGCGGCGCTGGCCGGGGTCGATCCCGATCCGGCGCTGAACGATCCGGATTCGCACATGCCGTGGTGGAGCCGCTCGGTCGATTCGACCTACCTGACCGGCAAGCGCGTGTTCGTGTTCGGCGATGCCACCCATGCCATCGCGGCGGCCCGCGTGGCGCACGAGGAACTGGGCTTCGTGGTCTGCGGGATCGGCTGCTACAACCGCGAGTTCGCCCGCGAAATGCGGGCCGCAGCGCGGCTTTACGGGCTTGAACCGCTGATCACCGACGATCACCTAACGGTTGAGGAGGCTATCGCGGCAGCCACGCCCGAACTGGTGCTGGGCACGCAGATGGAGCGGCACATCGCCAAGCGGCTGGGGCTGCCCTGCGCGGTGATCTCCGCGCCGGTGCACGTGCAGGATTTCCCCGCGCGGTTCAGCCCGCAGATGGGCTTCGAAGGCGCCAACGTGCTGTTCGACAGTTGGGTCCATCCGCTGGTGATGGGTCTGGAAGAACACCTACTGACGATGTTCCGCGACGATTTCGAGTTCAGCGACTTGGCCGGTGCATCGCACTTGCACGGGCTGGGCCACGGCGGTGCGCAGCACGCCCCGGCCGCAGCTGCGCTGCCAATTGCCAACGACGACGCTGCGCCCGTGCCGGCAGAAGCCACCGGATGGACCGACGAGGCCGAGCGCGAACTGCGCAAGATACCATTTTTTGTGCGCAGCAAGGCGCGCCGCAATACCGAGAAGTTTGCGTCCG
>CANGQZ010000045.1 GCA_947455865.1 Sphingomonadaceae bacterium | reverse complement strand
GCAGCGTGTCAGCGCGGTGCCGAAATTGTCGGCGGGGCCAAGCCCGGGGTTGTTGACCGTGATCCGCACCGGGAACGGCGCCCTTGCCGCGAAGGCCTCGATCAGCGCCACCGTATTGTCGCGTGAGTTATCATCGCCCACCACCAGTTCGTCGGGCAGGCGAGTCTGGGCCAGGAAGCTGTCGAGCTGTGCCGGCAGAAAGGCCGCGCCATTGTAAGTTGCCAGCGCGATTGAGACCTTGCGCGTGCTCATTGCGGCTGGCTGCCGGCCACCTCGCCGATCATCTTCGCCAGCCGTGCCAGTACCGCCTCCTGCGACCAGCGTTCAATCCCGCGGACGCGCGCAGCCGCGCCTAGCCGCGCTGCTTCAGCAGGATCGTCGAGCAATGTCGCGATCGCAGCTGCGAACGCTGCTGCGTCGCCCGGCGGAGTCGAAATGCCGCAGCCTTCGACTTCGGCGTAAAGCCCGGTGCCTGCCAGCGCGGTCGCCACCACCGGGCGGCCTGAAAACAGCATGTTGGCGAGTTTGGAGGGCAGCACCAGATCGGCCGCGCCAGCGATCTGCGGCAGCAAGTGCACGCTTGCCAGCGTCAACAGCTCGCCCACCCGTGCCGCGGGCTGGAGATCGTGAAACGAAATGTTGCTGAGCCCTGCCGCCAGTTCCTGCAGCCGAGCGCGGTTGGGTCCCTCGCCGCAGATCACGAAATGGAGATCGCTGCGCCCGGCGAGCAGCCGCGCCGCCTCGACCACGATCTCGATCCCCTGCTTGTTAGCGATGTTGCCCGAATAGAGCGCAATATTCCGCGCCCCCAAGCCCCAGTCGGCCCGGTAGGCCGCCCCCTCGGCCGGATCGGGCTCGGGCGCGTTGGCCCAGTTGCGCACTTCGGTCACCCGCGCCGGCGGAATGCCTTTTTCGAGCAGCTTGGCGCACATCTGCGGGCTGATCGTCGAGACCCGGTCAGCCAGCCGTAGCAACGCGTTTTCGACCCCGCGCGCCAGTCGCGCCGCCAGCCCGCCGCTCTCAACCAGTCCGGTCGCGAACGCCGCCTCGACCTCAAAGTCCTGAATATGGATCCACAGCTTCGCACCCGAAAGTCGCGCCAGCAGCCACGCCACGGGCACGCTCAGCAGCGCCGGGGCTACGCATATCACCACTTGCGGTCGCCCCCGCCCGAACGCTGCGCCCAGCGCAGGCGGCAGCGCGGCGAGCGCAAAGCTGGCAAGGTGCACGATCCGCTTGAGCCCGCTGGGCGTGGCCGGAACGTAATGCGGGCAGCGCGTGACTGAAACGCCCTGCTCATTCACCCGCCGCCAGCCGCCGCCGCGATAGCCATCCCAGACGCGCCACTGCGGGTAATAAGGCTTGCCCACAATCGCACGCACGTTCAGTCCATGGCGCGCCAGCCCGCGCGCCATGCCGCCGGTGAAGGCGCCGATGCCGATTTCTTCGGGCGCATAATTGATCCCGACAATCGCCAAGCGAACGGGCGCGGTGGCGCCGGGCGAACCGCTCATTGTCCGGCGGCGAGGAAGTGCCGGTACGCGTCAGCGATGCCTTCCTCCAGCCCGATGCGGGCGTGCCAGCCGAGCGCAGCCAGCTTGCTGCTGTCCATCAGCTTGCGCGGGGTGCCGTCGGGCTTGGTCGTGTCGCGCGTCACGGTGCCGGCAAAGCCGACCACTTTGGCGACGAGTTCCGCCACTTCGCCGATGGTCACGTCGCTGCCAAAACCGATGTTGAGCGGCACTGCGTCCGAATAGTGCTCCAGCAGGAACACGCAGGCATCGGCCAGATCGTCAACGTGCATGAACTCGCGCCGCGGCGTGCCGCTGCCCCAGATCTCGAAGCTGGCGGCGCCGGCCAGCTTGGCCTCGTGCGCCTTGCGGATCAGTGCGGGCAGGACGTGGCTGGAATTGAGATCGAAATTGTCGCCCGGGCCGTAGAGGTTGGTCGGCATCGCGCTGATGAAATCGGCACCATGCTGGCGGCGATAAGCCTGGCACAGCTTGATCCCGGCGATCTTGGCAATCGCATACCACTCGTTGGTCGGCTCCAGCGGCCCGGTCAGCAGCGCTTCTTCGCGGATCGGCTGCTCGGCGAACTTGGGATAGATGCACGACGAGCCGAGGAACAATAGCTTGCTGGTCCCGGCGCGGAACGCCGCCTCGACCAGGTTCGCCTCGATCATCAGGTTGTCGTAGAGAAAATCGGCCGGAAAGCTGTCATTAGCGAGGATCCCGCCCACTTTAGCTGCCGCGATCACCACCACGTCGGGCCGTTCGCGCGCCATCCAGGCCCGCGCTGCATGCTGATCGATGAGGTCAAGTGTGTCGCGCCCGGCGGTCAGCACTGTGCAATTCTCGCCGCCCAGCCGGCGGACGATCGCGCTGCCGACCATTCCGCGATGTCCGGCCACGAATACCCGTTTGCCAGCCAAAGAAAAAACCGGCGGCGCGCTCACGGGTAAAGCCCCAGCTTGGCGGCCAGTTGGCGCATTCCATCATGTAGCAGCTTGCGCGGTGATTTGCGCGGCAGTCCGCAAAATGCCATGGCCATGGCCCGGAAAGTGGCTGAATCCATCGTTTCAGGAAACCCTTTGGCTCGCAAACCTTCGTAGATGTCGCGGAGTCCATAACGCTTTTCGGCCGGCAAGTGCCAAAGCATCAAGCGCTCGTCACCCGGCGCCACCGAATTGTAGCGTGGGCTGGTCCAAATCCGCTTGATCAGGTGGTTGGCACTGGCGACCCTGCCGTCAAGCACGTGAAAGGCGATCGAGAAGATATGCTCCTCGGTGATGATCGAGCGGGCGATGCCGGTCCCGCTCAGCGCATCGTGCATCAGCGCATCGAACAGGCTGCGGCGTTCGAGCCAGCCGGCGATGCTGGTGAGGAACAACTCGCCGCCGTAATGCAGGGCCAATTGGCCGCCGGTCGCCCCAAATTCGCGTGCCAGCCGGTCCATGTCTCGAACGGTGAGCCCGTTGACCACCTCGTCCGGTTCGGTCTGACGAACGACATATCCGCCGAACGGATGCTCATCGAGCATGTTGAACAGGGGCGCCAGCGGCCGGGTTACCAGCACATCCGAATCGACCAGCGCCAGCCGCAGATCGGCAGCTTCATGCTTGACCAGCCAATCTATGATGTCATGAAAATACAGGACATTACCCCAGGATTTCGTCGTCCCCGGGGCGAGCCGCGCAGTCAGCGGCACCTTGTGGAATTCAACCCCGTAGCGCGCCAGCGTGGCGGCGATGTCGACCCCGTCGACAACCGGAGGCTCCGCATTGGAAAACAGCGCAAGGCGCTGTTCGGGATTGGTGTAGCGGGCGCTGGCAAACAAATTGACGATGCAGCGCCAATAGACCGCCTGAATTTTGGGATCGGCAGAGTTGCCCCCGGCCGACGGGAACGTGGTCCCCTCGTCGGGCCGGTCAGCGACAAACCCGGTCGCAAGCAGCGTCTGCCCCGTTCTGGCGCCGGCCCCTGTCTCCATCATCGTGCTGGCCCAGACCCTACCGGTTCAGCCGGACTTTGCGATCGGATCGTTGCGCATCACTTCGAGATCGGCCGCGACCATCTCGCGCGCGAGCTCTCGCACCGGGGTGGTGTGCTGCCAACCCAGCTTCTGCTTTGCCTTGGCCGGATCGCCGATCAGCAAGTCCACCTCGGTCGGGCGAAAATAGCGCGGATCGACTTCGACCAGACAGCGCCCGGTCTTGCGGCAGACACCCTTCTCGTCGATTCCGCTCCCTGTAAACTCCAACTCGATCCCGACATCGGCAAACGCCCACTCGACGAACTGGCGCACCTCGGTGGTCTCGCCAGTGGCAAGCACGTAATCGTCGGGTTCGTCCTGCTGAAGCATTAGCCACATGCCTTCGACATACTCGCGGGCATGCCCCCAATCACGCTTGGCATCGAGATTGCCGAGATAAAGCTTCTCCTGCCGGCCCAATGAAATCGCCGCAGCGGCGCGGCTGATCTTGCGAGTCACGAAAGTTTCGCCGCGCAGCGGACTTTCATGGTTAAACAATATGCCGTTCGATGCGTGAAGGCCATATGCCTCCCGATAGTTGACAGTGATCCAGTAGCCATAAAGTTTGGCTACCCCATAAGGCGAGCGCGGATAGAACGGAGTGGTCTCGCGCTGGGGCACTTCCTGGACCAGCCCATAAAGTTCGCTGGTCGATGCCTGATAAAAGCGGGACTTTTTCTCCAGCCCCAGAATGCGAATCGCCTCGAGCAAGCGCAGCGTTCCAATCGCGTCGGCGTTGGCGGTATATTCCGGCGTCTCGAAGCTTACCGCAACGTGGCTCTGCGCCGCAAGGTTGTAGACCTCGTCCGGCTGGACCTCCTGGATGATGCGGATCAGGTTGGTCGAATCGGTCAGATCGCCGTAATGCAGGCGGAAGCGCTGCTGCTCGACGTGCGGGTCCTCATAGATGTCCTCGATTCGGCCGGTGTTGAACGAGGACGAGCGCCGCTTGACCCCGTGCACTTCGTAGCCCTTGTCCAGCAGCAGCCGTGAGAGATAAGCACCGTCCTGCCCGGTTGCTCCGGTGATCAGGGCGACTTTGCCGGCGGAAGTTTCGATTGCCATCTCGTCCAAACTTAGATGTTTTTGCAGATGCGAAGGTCTAGCCGCGAAGTAGAATTAGACAAGTTCAAAACCTCTTTCATCGACGAAAGGCCCGCTTAGGCATCGAGCCAGCGACTTAGCCGCGCCAGCGCTACCGACTGACGGCGCACATCGCCGCGCGCCAATTCACGCAGAGTGCGTGTCAGGCGCGATCCAGCCCACGTTGCAAAGCCTCCCTCGTCGTTTAGATCGCGCTGCACAGTATGCGTGTCGCCACCCCCGCCACGCCGCGCAAAAATACGTAGTATCAGCGACTTGACCCCACCTGCAGCAAATGTTGCCACAACTCCGGCGCTACGCCGTGTTTCCAGCTCCTGCAGCAGCAGGTCCGCCGCCAGCCGCTCGAAATCGCTGGGCACCTTCGGTAGTCCGGCAGGGATCATCACCGGCGCGGCCGGATCGTGTGCGCGTACCAAGGTCAGCACGAGCTGTGCCCCGCGCTGCCAATGACCGGCCGCAGCATCTGCCCAGAACCGCTCCCAGTCGATCTCGCTGCAATGCAACAGATTAGAAACGTCGCTCAACACCAGCGGCCCGCAATCAAGCCGGTGATCGTAGATCGCATGGATGATGAGGTGGGCCAGCAAGTCCTGCGGTGCCAGATAGGCCAAAGTGCCGGTCCGGATCGCGCGCGCGCGGATCGCGCCTTCATCGTCCGCCGGCGCAGCGTGATCCATCCGCCCGTCGATCTCCCACAGCCGGTGGTGCAGTTCGATCGTCACCCCGCGCGGCGAGAGCAGCGGCGGCATGTGCTTGTCGAGCCGGATGATATCGTCGAGCGAAAGCTCGAGCGGGCCATCGAGGCGGTAGCCGTGCTCGAGCAACAGCTCGAACCCGGCAACCACTGTGTCCGGAGCCAGTAGCAGATCAATGTCGCGCATCGGCCGTAGTGCCGGGTGGGGATAGGCATGCCACGCCAGCCATGCCCCCTTGAGCGCAATCGGGGCGAGCCCCGCCCCCTCCAGCAGCGCGGCCGCCTGCGCCAGTTCGGCACCGATTATCAGCGATTCGGCCGCGCCGCGCCGGAACCCGACCTGCCACTCAACCCGGATTTCCGCAGGGATCGCCGAATTGTCGCGGTGGCGATGGTGCAGCATCGGCTGGAGCCGGTGCAAGGCAGCGATCCGGTCAAGCTCGTCCCACTCCTGCCGGGTCAAGGGTGCCACCGCGGCCGGGCTTGCCTCCAGCAGCGCAAGCAAGGTTTGGCGCAGCCGGGACAGATCGGCGGCCATCACCGCTGCCACCCGGTCAGTTGCTGCGCTTGGGGACGGTGAAACTGCCGCTGACCCGCCCGCCGCCGACGTTGCCGCCCGGCTGGCCGGTCGCCGGCGAGCCGCCCGAATTGCGCCCGTCGACGCTGGAGATGCCGCTGGCCAGATCGATTACCAATCGTCCCCCAGCCAGATTGTCCGCTCCGCGGCGCAGCGTCACATTGCCGACCATGGTGATCACGCGGCGGTTGAAATCGTAAATGCCCACGTCGCCGCTCGCGGTCTCGCCCCTGCGCGTCACCACCACCCCGCCGCTGGCCTCGATGCGCTGGATCTTGACCCCTCCGTCCTCGATATAAGCAACAGTGGTGCGCGCCGCGCGCATGCGCATGTCGCCCTGCGTAATGTCGACATTGCCGGCGAGGATCACCCGCTTCTGCTTGTCCTGCAGTTCGATCCGGTCGGCCGCGTAATTGACCGGGGCGTCGCTGTTGAACCCGGCAAGCGACTGCGCACCGGCCACGAAACCGCCGAAGCCAATTGCCGCGATCGTCCCGGCGGCAAGTCCGGCAAGGGCTGAGCGGATGGCGATGGACGGCAGTGAACGGCTGGTCATGCGGCAGCCTTAGGCGATTGGGAGGCCGGGGTGAACATGGTTTTTGCCCAGCGTCTGAGAGCCGCCGGCTGCGCGTGCATTGCGTCCTTCACGCCTGTGCCCGGCGCTTAAGCCTTGCTATGATCAGGCCGTGGGGCGAAAGGCCCATGCCCGCCAGGCGCCAAAGGCCAAACAGCCCCGCCATGACGATAGCCGCCGCCCCCGCCGCCAGCGCGGCGGGCTGGTCAAGCGTTACATTGGGCCCGATCGCCAGCGCCACGCCCAGCAGCGCTGCCGGGATCAGCGCAAGCTTCACAGCCTCTTTGAGCAGTCCGGCAAACCACGCCAGCAGCAGCATGTCGAAGATGAACCGCAGGGCCGAGGCGACAGCCGCGCCGGGCAAACCAAGAAAATGGAAGCCCAGCCACAGCACGCACAGAAAAGGCACCACCTCGATGAGATGGGCGATCGCCACCAGCCGCGGCTTTCCGCCCGCCTGAAGTCTGACGTGCATCGCTATGCCCATGGCAGCGAAGCAGAACCCGGCGAATAGAATGGTACCGGGTGTGGCCGACTGCGCCGCGAATTCCGGCGAAATCCAGAGGCTTAGAAAAATCCGCAGGCCGATGATGCCAGCGACCATGATCGGGGTGATCACCGCCGTTATCACCGCGAGTGCTTTTATCGCCATCGCCCGCGCACCGTCCTCGTCGCGCGCGGCGATGCGAGGAAACACTGCGTCAGTCAGCGCGCCAGGGAGGAGCAGGGTCCTGTCCCCCAACTGGTAGGGCACCGTGTAATGGCTGACGGCACTGGTGCTGATCATCGAGCCGATCAGCACCCGGTCAAGCGCGGTCATCAGGGGGGTAACGAAGCTCGAAACCGCGACCCAGCCGCCGAACGAGAGAAGGTCCTTCGCCCGCTCCCGGTCATAAGTAGGCGCGAACCCGCCGAGCACCTGGGTCAGCACCGCCCAAATCAGCGCGAGCATCGATGCGAAGCGGGTCATAAACAGCACAGGCAGTACCACTGTCAGCGAGGGAGAATACCAAATCGCAACCGCCAGCGGCAGCAGTTGTGAGCTCACATTGCCGATCGCGTAGATGAGGTTAAGGGTCGCGAACCGCTCACCTGCCTGCATTGCGCCCCGCAGCACCTGCGTCAGCAAGCTGGTGGGCACGGCCAGCGCCAGCCAGCCAGCGGCCACTACCAATTCGGAATGGAGTGCGGGCGGGGCCTTCATCTGGGTGCCGAAGAACCATGTCGCGAGCGGCAGAACCACCACTGCGGCCAACCCTCCCATCGCGAGATTGACCGCCAGGCCGGTCCAGAAGATTTTGCCCCGTTCCAGCGAGTTGCCGTCGCGCACCGCAGCCATGCGCTGCGCAATCGCGCGGCTGATGCCAAGATCGAAGATTGCGAAATAGCCGAGAAGAATCGCGAAAATCGCAAGGATGCCGAAACGCGCCTCGCCAAGATAATGGAGCTGTGTCGGGATGGTGGCCAGCGAGACCACGACCGGGGTCATCGATGCCAGCACATTGCAACCGGTGTTGCGCGCAACGCTCATCGACGGGCGGCCCGGTGGATGCGGCGGCTGGTTGACCGTCTATCCTGCTCGAATCCGACCGTTTCGCACCGTGTCGCGGACTGCACGATCATCAGCTGACAAACTCCCTCGGCGCCGCGCCGGCACTGGGGCCGCTTAATCCCCCGAAACGGGCCATTTGCCAAGCTCGCGATCGTGTTGCACTGCAAAAAACAGCCGCTGGTTCCTTCGCGCGGGTCGCATGGGGAGCCGTGCGTGGCCCATGTTGCTATTGCTCAGAAGTTCGGCCAAGCCTTGGCTCAAGTGGGTCGCAGCACAAGGTTAGGACATGGAATTCCACCACTTCGATCTTGCCGGCCCGGTCGAGATCGTGCCGCGCCGCATCGGCGATGCGCGCGGCTGGCTCTGCGAAGTGTTCCGCCTTGCTCCGTTTGCCGATCAGGTCGGCCCGGTCGACTTCGTGCAGGAGAACGAATCGCTCAGTGCCCGTGTTGGCACCGTTCGCGGGCTTCATTTCCAGAAACCGCCGTTCGCGCAGGGCAAACTGGTGCGCTGCACCGCCGGGGCGATCTTTGATGTTGCGGTCGATCTGCGTAGCGGGTCGCCCACTTACGGCCAGTGGATTTCGGCCACGCTCACGCCTGAACGCGGCAACCAGTTGTGGGTCCCACCCGGCTTCGCGCACGGCTTCTGCACCCTGAAAGCCGACAGCGTGGTCAACTACAAGGTCACCGCCTACTACTCGGCCGAGCATGACAAGGGCCTGGCTTGGGACGATCCTGCGATCGGCATCGTTTGGCCAGCCGAGGTGGATCCTGAAACGCTCTCGGCCAAGGACCGCGTCCAGCCCAAACTTGCCGAACTTCCGGCATGGTTCGGCCCCGGGGATTTGTCGCAATGCGCGTGATCGTCACTGGCGGCGCCGGGTTCATCGGCTCGGCGCTGGTCCGTCACCTCGTGCTCGAACGGGGCTGCGAAGTTCTCAACATCGATGCGCTGACCTATGCCGGCAACCTCGCCTCGCTCAGCGCAGTCGAAGGAAAGGCCGGCTACACATTCCTCAAGGCCGATATCCGCGATCGCGCGGCGATGGAGGCCGCCGTCGCCGGGTTCCGGCCTCAACGGATCATGCACCTCGCCGCTGAAAGCCATGTCGATCGCTCGATCACCGGCGCGGCCGATTGCATCTCCACCAACGTCGTTGGCACCTTCACCCTGCTCGAAGCCGCGCGCGGCTACTGGGCCGGGCTGGCGGGCACAGCCATGGACGCCTTCCGCTTCCTCCACGTCTCAACCGACGAGGTCTACGGCTCGCTCGGCGCGAAAGGGCTGTTCGCCGAAACCACGCCATACGATCCCTCTTCGCCCTACTCGGCCTCGAAGGCCGCGTCGGATCATCTCGCCAAGGCGTGGCAGCGCACCTATGGTCTGCCGGTGGTGGTCTCCAATTGCTCGAACAATTACGGGCCGTTCCACTTCCCCGAAAAACTGATCCCGCTGACCATCATCAACGCGCTCGAAGGCAAGCACCTGCCCGTCTATGGCAAGGGCGAAAACGTGCGCGACTGGCTCTATGTCGAGGATCACGCCCGCGCGCTCGATCTGATTGCCGAACGCGGTCGCCCGGGCGAGACTTACAACGTCGGCGGACGCAACGAGCAGCGCAACATCGATGTCGTCCGCCGGATCTGCGCGGTGCTCGATGATCTGGTCCCGGCAGCCACCCCGCGCGAAGGGCTGATCGAATTCGTCACCGATCGCCCCGGCCACGATGCCCGCTATGCGATCGATGCCAGCAAGCTCGAAACCGAACTTGGCTGGCGCGCGGCAGAGGATTTCGAAAGCGGCATCGCCAAGACCGTGCGCTGGTATCTCGATAATGACTGGTGGTGGCGCCCGCTGCGCGATCACTACGCGGGCGAGCGGCTCGGGCTCGTCACCACAGGCAAATCATGAGAATCGCCGTCACCGGCCGCTCTGGCCAGGTGGCGCAGAGCCTCGCCGAACGCGGGGCGACGCTTGGCCACACTGTCATTGCCGTCGGCCGACCCGAACTCGATCTGGCCGCCGAGGATACCGCAGCGGTCCATGCCGCGCTGGCCGCCGCCCGGCCCGATGTGATCGTCTCCGCCGCTGCGTGGACTGCGGTTGACGAGGCCGAGAGCAAGCCCGCCGCTGCTCACGCGGTGAATGCCGCTGCCGCCGGTCACATCGCCGCCGCAGCGCACGCGCTCGGCGTGCCGCTGATCCACCTTTCCACCGACTATGTCTTTGCGGGCACCAAGCCCGCACCTTATGTCGAAACCGATCCGACCGACCCGCAAGGCGCCTACGGCGCCACCAAACTGGCCGGCGAGGAAGCGGTCTGCGCCGCTGCTCCCAATGGCGCAATCTTGCGCACTGCGTGGGTCTACAGCCCGTTCGGCGCCAACTTCGTGCGCACCATGCTGCGCCTTGCCGAAAGCCGCGACGAGGTCGGCGTGGTGGCCGATCAGTTCGGCACGCCGACGAGCGCGCTCGATATCGCCGATGCCGTGCTGCGCGTCGCCGCAAACCTCGTCGCCCATGATGATCCGGCGCTGCGCGGGCTGTTTCACATGGCCAGTGCTGGCGACACACACTGGGCCGGTTTCGCTGAGGCGATTTTCGCCGAATCGGCCGCGCGCGGCGGACCGACCGCGCGGGTCCGGCACATCACCACGGCCGAATATCCCACCACGGCCAAGCGCCCGGCCAACTCGCGGCTCGATTGCACCAAGCTCGCCGCCATTCACGGCGTGCGCTTGCCAGAGTGGCGCGCGGCGCTTCCGGCGGTTATCGCACGGCTGCTCGGCTGAACCGAAAAGGACGCATAGACGATGAAGGGCATCATCCTCGCCGGGGGCAGCGGCAGCCGCCTCTTTCCGATGACCATGGCCGCATCGAAGCAGCTGATGCCGGTCTACGACAAGCCGATGATCTATTATCCGCTGTCCACTTTGATGCTGGCCGGAATCCGCGAGGTGCTGATCATCACCACCCCTTACGATGCGCCACTGTTTCGCAGCCTGTTGGGTGACGGCACGCAGTGGGGGATGGAATTGACTTACGCGGTTCAGCCCGAGCCCAAGGGGCTGGCGCAGGCCTATACCATCGGGGCCGATTTCGTGGCCGGCGGACCATCATGCCTCGTGCTGGGAGACAACATCTTCTTCGGCCATGGCCTGCCCGAAATTCTCGCCCGTGCCCGCGCCAATGCCGCTGGAGCGACCGTTTTCGCCTATCACGTTGCCGATCCCGAGCGCTACGGCGTGGTCGAGTTCGATAATGCCAAGCGCGCGGTCTCGATCGAGGAAAAGCCGGCGCAACCCCGCTCCAACTGGGCGGTGACCGGGCTCTATTTCTATGATGCCGCAGTGGTCGAAATTGCGGCCAATCTCGCCCCTTCCGCGCGCGGCGAACTCGAGATTACCGACGTCAACCGCGCCTATCTCGAACGCGGCGCGCTCACCGTCGAGCTGATGGGCCGAGGTTATGCCTGGCTCGATACCGGAACGCCTGACAGCCTGCTCGAAGCCGCAGAATTCGTCGCCACGCTGGAACGGCGGCAGGGCATGAAGATCGCCTGCCCCGAAGAAATCGCCTGGCGGATGGGCTTCATCGACGATGCCGGGCTCGACCGCGCCATCGCCCGCCACGGAAAGAGCGATTACGCTGACTATCTGCGCGGACTTACCGCGTCGCGCTAGCGTCCCAGTTCCATCTTGCCGCCCTGCATCCGCAGGCGCGCATGGCCGTCGAGCGCGACCGTCCGGTTCTCAAGGTCGGCAAAGATCCGGTCGGCGCTGAACGTGCCACTCGGCACCGCGCCGGCGACACCCCCCTTGCCGCTGACCTGCTGGCTCTTGAGATCGATGTTCACATCGCTGGTGGTCAGGCGATAACCGTCCGCCGCGCGGAAATCGACCGGGCCGCGCACCGCCACCGCATTTTGGGCGATGTCATAGCTGCCGTCGCCCGCCTTCAACTCCGCCGGTCCGTCGGTCAGCAGGATGCGCGCTGAAAGGTCGCTCATCTCCACCACCGGCACCCGCGCCGTGCGCTGGACTGCGCTCCCGGCCAGAACCGAAAACGGCCGCCCGCGGCTGTCTTCGCCCCGGTACATCGCATGATCGACCCGCAGCCGCTCGGTGGTCACCGCCACCCGGTTGCGATCGAGCAGAAAGCTGATCTCGCCGCGCGGAAATAGCGGCGCCGCAATCATGATCGCCAGAACGGCGCCCACGCCGGCCGGGAGGACCGTCGCCAGCACCTGCACGACCCGGTCATGCGTTCCACCGGGCAAAGCCGCGTGCTGCCGCCGGTCGCGGATCTGGTCAGCCTGCTCGGTCATCGTTCATTCGTGACTGAAGATGTCCTTCTCGGCCCAGCCCGCCAGATCGAGCCGGGCACGCATCGGGAGGAAATCAAAGCAGGCCTGCGCCATGGCGGTGCGCCCCTCACGTTCCAGCCGTTCCTGCAGGATAACGTGCATCGCATGGAGATAACGCACATCGGACGCGGCATAGTCCTGCTGCGCGTCCGATAGTACCGGCCCGCCCCAGTCGCTCGATTGTTGCTGCTTGGAGATTTCCTTGCCAAGCAGTTCGCGCACCAGATCCTTGAGCCCGTGACGATCGGTGTAAGTCCGCACCAACTTGCTCGCGATCTTGGTGCAGAACACCGGCGCGGCAATCACGCCAAGGTAGTGTTCGATCGCGGCCAGATCGAACCGTGCGAAATGGAACAGCTTGATCCGCGCCGGATCGGCCAGCACTGCCTTGAGGTTGGGCGCCGCGAAGGCAGAGCCGGGGCTGAACCGCACCAGATGCTCGTCCGGCCCGCCGTCCGAAATCTGCACCAGACAGAGCCGGTCACGCGGGGTGATCAGGCCCATCGTCTCGGTATCGACCGCAATCGGGCCGGGGGCGAGTACGCCTGCGGGAAGATCGTCTTCGTGGAGATGGACAGCCATTGCCCGACCGTGCTTAGGCGCATCTGCGCCGGTGCGAAAGCCCCCGGCTGCAAGCCGGTGAGACAGGGCGATGCTCCAATCCGTTCCCCCGACATGGCGATCCGCGCTCGCACCGGCGCTCGATACCGCCGAAGCGCGGCGGCTCGGCGGGTTCCTCAAGGCCGAGGAGGCCGCCGGCAAACACATTTACCCGCCGCGCGGCACGCGCCTGCGCGCGCTCGAACTCACCCCGCTCGATGCGGTCAAAGTCGTGATTCTGGGGCAAGATCCCTATCACGGCCCCGGACAGGCACATGGACTGTGCTTTTCGGTTGCACCGGGCGTGAAAGTGCCGCCCTCGCTGGTCAACATCTACAAAGAGCTGGAAACGGATCTCGGCCTGCCCCGGCCCGTGCATGGCAATCTGGAAAGCTGGGCGCGGCAGGGCGTGCTGCTGCTCAACAACGCGCTGACGGTCGAGGACGGGCGGGCCGGTTCGCACGCCGGGCTCGGCTGGGAGCCGATCACCGATGCCGTTGTCGCGGCAGTGGCAGCCAAAAGCGAACCGTGCGTGTTCCTGCTCTGGGGCAATCACGCCCGGCGCAAGGCAGAGAGGGTGGCGGGTTTGGCGCAGAGCCACCACCACGTCCTCACCGCCCCGCACCCCAGCCCGCTTTCGGCCCACTCCGGCTTCCTCGGGTGCCGCCACTTCAGCCAGGCAAACGCCTTTCTCGAAGCTAACGGTCGCGGCGCGATCGACTGGCGGGCGTGACCGGGCAATGGCATGGACCAGCCGCACCGCCCTGACGCTGACAGGGCGGAAGCTTGCGCTCCCGCCCTGTCAGAATTGCCCTGCCGAAGCGGGTTTTACTCCTTGGCGGCCTCCGCCGGAGCTTCGGTAGCCGCCGCGGCGTCCGAAGCAGCCGCCGCCGGTGCGGCAGCACCGGCCGCCGGCGCTGCCGGCAGCGGCAGGTTCGAGCCCAGGGTGTTGAGATAGAGGATCACGTTGGCGCGGTCCTGCCCGTCGGACAGCCCGGCAAACGTCATCTTGGTGCCTGCGGCAAACGCCTTGGGGTTCTTCAGCCACTGATCCAGCGTCGCGAAATCCCAGTTGCCGCCATGGGCCTTGAGATCGTCCGAGAACGCGAAACCGCCGCGGCCGCTGGCCACCGCCTCGCCGACCACGCCGTACAGGTTCGGGCCGATGCCATTGGCCCCGCCCTGCCCTGGGGTGTGGCAGGACTGGCACTTCTTGAACACCGCCTCGCCCTTGGCCGGGTCGCCTGCGGCCAACCGCGCCTCGATCGGCTCTTCAGCTGCTGCGCCTTCACCTTCGCTCGAAACCACGCCCTCGATCGCATAGCCCATTTTTTCGGGCCGCTCGGGTTTGTCGGCGAGGAAATAGTGCGCCGACAGACTTCCCAGTCCCAGCGCCACAATGCCGGAAAACAGCGCCCAACCGGCGATGGTGTTGTTCTGGTCTTCCATGAATACCCCGAAAGATTGCTCTAGGCGTCGGTCCGGCGCTCTAGTGAGCCGATGCGGCTCGCGCAAGGGCGATTGCGGGCAAGTTGCGCGTGATTTGTGTCTCCGGCGCGTCTCTTCTCGGGGTGTGCGCGAGCCACTCCCCGAGAAGAGACTTGCGGGGGCGCGGCCGAGCCGCCAAAGGCCGGCCCGCGATGAACAGTTTTCCCCAGCCCGCGCAGGCCCTCGTTGAGGAGATGACCGCCGCCGCCGATCCGGCGCGCGCGATGGCGTTTCAGGGCGCCCCCGGCGCCAACTCGCATCAGGCCGCACGCGAATACGCGCCAGATTGCCTCCCGCTGCCGTGCTTTTCGTTCGAAGATGCGCTCGACGCGGTGCGCGAAGGCCGCGCCGCGCAGGCGATCATCCCGATCGAGAATTCGCAGCACGGCCGGGTCGCGGATATCCATTTCCTCCTCCCCGAAAGCGGCCTCTCGATTGTCGGCGAGCATTTCCTGCCGATCCACCACGCATTGCTGGCGCTCGGCGATGGTCCTTTCCGCGCCGCCTATTCGCATCCGCAGGCACTCGGCCAGTCGCGCCACTATTTGCGTGAGCGCGGGATAGTCCCGCTGTCCTACGCCGATACCGCAGGCGCCGCCGCTTATGTGCGTGAGCTCGGCGATCCGGCTGTGGCCGCGATCGCGCCGCGCATCGCTGCCGATCTCTACGGGCTCAAGATCGTCGCCGAAAACGTTGAGGATGCGGCCGATAATACCACCCGCTTCGTCGTCCTTGCCCGCGCGCCGCGCGATCCGGCCACGCTCGCCGGGATCCCGGCGCTGACCACGCTGGTGTTCGAGGTCAAGAACGTCCCGGCCGCGCTCTACAAGGCGCTCGGCGGGTTCGCCACCAACGGCGTAAATATGACCAAGCTGGAATCCTACCAGAAGGGCGCCAGCTTCGCCGCGACTATGTTCTTCTGCGATATCCTTGGTGCCCCGGGCAACCCGGCGGTCGATTCCGCGATCGAGGAGCTGGCGTTTCACTGCAAGGATCTGCGCATTCTCGGCTGTTATCCGCAGGCGCGTCCCCGTGGCTGATGGCGCGGGTGTTGGCGATCACACCGTCTTGCAGCTTTAACCCGCCCATGCCACCACTGCGCGGGTGAGCGGGGCGAACGGCGCGGATATGGCATCGACACCTGGCGCTGCCGGGGCCGGAGCCGTAGACCGCGCCGCCCTGCACGATTGGGAAGCGGTGCGCGCAGCCGCCGATATCCAGTATGCCCCCGTGCCGCCCCCGCCGATCCCAAAAGAACCTGAATGGCTGAAGGCGCTCGGCGAATGGCTCAAGACGATCTTTGAACCGCTCGGCCGCG
>CANGQZ010000044.1 GCA_947455865.1 Sphingomonadaceae bacterium | reverse complement strand
GGTTCAATGCCGTCGTTCTCGATGGTGCTATGTAAACTCTGTCGGGATAAAAAAACAAACGGCCGCATCAGCTTGCAAGGAACACGCTATGGATACCCCGCAGGGCGAACTCAGCGAGGCGCTCATCACCCTTACTTCCGACATCGTTGCCGCTCATGTCAGCAACAACAGCGTTTCAGTCGGTGATCTGCCTTCGCTCATCAGCAATGTCTATTCCGCGCTTGCCGCGCTTGGTCATTCGGCGCCCGTCGTCGAAGCGCCGCCAGAGCCGGCTGTGTCGATCCGCTCGTCGGTCAAGCCCGATCACATCGTGTGCCTTGAAGATGGCAAGAAGCTGAAGATGCTGAAGCGTCACCTGATGACGCACTATAACCTCACCCCGGATCAGTATCGCGCCCGGTGGGGCCTGGCGTCGGATTATCCGATGGTTGCGCCCAACTATGCCGAAAAGCGCCGCGAACTGGCGAAGAAGATCGGCCTCGGGCGCAGGCCCGAAGTAAAGCGCGGCCGTCCGCCCAAGGCCAAGCCCGCCTCGGCCTAAGCTGCGGAGGCGGCCGGTCGCTGACACCCGCCGCAACGGTTGCAGATTTCCCCCACCCGGTTCATACCGGGCGGGGCAATTCCGTCCGGCGGACATTACGTGCACCAGCCAATCGATATCGAGGCGATCTGCGCCGAACGCGGGCTGAGGATCACCGATCAGCGCCGCGTAATTGCGCGCGTACTTTCGGAAAGCGAAGATCATCCAGACGTCGACAAGCTCTACGAACGGGCCTCGGCGATTGATCCGCGCATCTCGATTGCCACCGTATACCGCACCGTAAGGCTGTTCGAGGAAGCCGGCATTCTCGATCGTCACGATTTTGGCGATGGCCGCGCCCGTTATGAAGCCGCGCCAGAGGCGCATCATGACCACATGATCGACGTTGAGACCGGCAAGGTCATCGAATTCGTCGATCCCGAACTGGAAGCATTACAGCGCCAGATCGCCGAGCGGTTGGGTTACCGCCTTGTCGATCACCGGATGGAACTGTTCGGCGTCCGTCTGGACCGTGAAGGTGGCAAAGAGAACTAAACGCTCACGCGCTGCAAGAGCACCCATCCTCTCGCCGCACGCCGCGGCGACGCGCATCTCTGTGTTCGGTTACTTGCGAGTCATTGCGCGGGCCATCATGCTGGCGCTGCTGCTACTGGTGTGTGTGCCGCTGCACTATGCTTACCGCGTCTTTGCTTATGGCTCGCCGTTCCCGCGGCTGTTTCTGCGTTTCACTGCGCGGGTGGTCGGGGCGCGGGTGCAGACGATCGGAACGCCGCTGCGCCGCGACGTGTTCTTCATCGCCAATCACCTTTCGTGGGTCGATATACCAGCTATTGCCGGGGCGAGCGGCACGGCTTTCGTGGCCAAGGCGGAACTGGCGAAGGCGCCGCTGGTCGGCTGGCTCTCGCGCCTCAACCGCACTGTGTTCGTCAAGCGCGAAGCGCGGCTCAATGTCGCCGAACAGATCAACGAACTGCGCGAGGCCCTGGCCGACAACTGGTCCGTAACGGTCTTCCCAGAGGGGACCACCACCGACGGCCAGTCGCTCCTGCCGTTCAAGACCTCGATGCTCAATGTGCTCGAACCGCCGCCGCCTGGAGTCCTGGTCCAGCCGGTGCTGCTCGATTACGGCCCTGTAGCCGAATGGATCGGCTGGATCGGTGAAGAGGGCGGTTTTGCAAATGCGCTGCGCGTCTTCGCCCGGCCCGGCTCGTTCCGGCTCGTTGTCCATTTCCTCGAACCGTTCTCTCCCGCCAATCACCGCGGTCGCAAGGCGATTGCCGCCGAGGCACGCAAGCGGATCGAGGCGGCGCTGGTCGAAACGCTGGGCCGGCCGCTGCGCCCGTTCCCTTATGTCGTTGCAGTAGTCGGCTATGCCGGCCCACCGCCTGCGGTTGGCGACGAAGCGCACGTGCGCGCCGAAGGCGAAGGTTGAACCGGCCCACCACGCCGGTCAAATCGGCCCGGTCGATATTCCAATGGGCACCGCCGCGAGAGAGGCCTGCTTCGGCCGAAGACCTCGCCTCTTCAAACCCGCGCCAAAATCGCTTATGCGCCGCCGCTTATGCGCCCCACCCCACCTCCCCGCACCTACCGCGTCAAGAGCTTCGGCTGCCAGATGAACGTCTACGACGGCGAGCGGATGGGCGAACTGCTTGCCGCCGAGGGTATCGCTCCTGCTGCCGAGGGCGCGGAGGCCGATCTGGTGGTACTCAACACCTGCCATATCCGCGAGAAGGCGGTTGACCGGGTCTATTCCGACATTGGCCGGCTGCGGCGTGAAGACGGCACCGTCCCGCTGATCGCGGTGGCCGGCTGCGTCGCGCAGGCCGAGGGCGAGGAAATCATGGCGCGGGCGCCGTCGGTGGCGATGGTAGTTGGCCCGCAGGCCTATCACCGGCTGCCAGGACTTATCGCCGAGGCCACCGCCGGCCGCCGCGCAGTCGATACCGACATGCCCGCCGAGACCAAGTTCGGCGCGCTACCGGCGCGGCGCAAGGTGGGGCCGAGCGCGTTCCTGACGGTGCAGGAAGGGTGCGACAAGTTCTGCACTTATTGCGTGGTGCCTTATACTCGCGGGGCCGAAGTTTCACGGCCATTCAGCGATATCTTCGGCGAAGCGGAGAAGCTGGTTGAAGCGGGGGCGAAAGAACTCACGCTGATCGGCCAGAACGTAAATGCCTGGAGCGGAACCGATGCCGCAGGCCGCGCCTCCGGGCTGGACGGGCTGATCCGCGCTCTTGCCAAACTGCCCGCCCTCGCCCGCATCCGTTATACCACCAGCCATCCCGCCGACATGACCGAAGGGTTGATCGCCGCGCACGGCGAAGTGGAAAAACTTATGCCGTTCCTGCACTTGCCGGTGCAATCGGGCAGCGACCGCGTGCTGAAAGCGATGAACCGCTCGCACACCGCCGATTCGTATCTGAAGCTGTTGGAGCGGGTGCGCGCGGTGCGTCCTGACATTGCCCTTTCGGGCGATTTTATCGTCGGCTTCCCTGGCGAGACCGAGGCCGAGTTCGAGGACACGCTGCGCCTGATCGATACTGTCGGCTACGCCCAGTGCTTCAGCTTCAAGTACAGCCCGCGCCCCGGCACCCCGGCGGCGACGATGCCCGGCCAGATCGCACCGGAGGTGATGGACGAGCGGCTGCAACGGCTGCAGGCCGCGGTCAACCGTGATCAATACGCCTTCAACCGCGCCGCCGTTGGCCGGCGCTGCACCGTGCTGGTCGAACGCAAAGGCAAGCTCCCGGGCCAGTGGCTGGGCAAATCACCGTGGCTGCAATCGGTGCATTTTGAAGGCGACGCAGCGATTGGCGAGCTCGTCGAGGTCGAGCTGACACACGGCGCACCCAATTCGCTTCATGCCGAAATGGTGGCCTCGGCCGGCGCCTGAGCGGTTATCCACATGCCCGCGCGGAACCGCCGCTTGTTTGTCACTTTTCGGTGCCTATCATGCTTCATCGGGCCGCCAATGCCTGCGGCTCGCCTGAAAGGAGCGCATGGCCCGCAAAACTGCCCGCGTCCATGAAGCGGCGCATCCGTGGTCGTCCGAAGCAAAGCGCGAACCCTCGCGCAAGGCTCGGACGGAACTGGAATTCGACGAGCCGACCATCCTCGGCGCCCTGTTCGGCCAGTTCGATTCGAATCTTGTCCTGCTGGAAAACCGCCTGGGCGTTTACATCGCCGCCCGCGGCAACCGCATCCAGATCGAGGGCGGCGAGGATGCGGTGGCTCGCGCCCGCGATGTGCTCAAAGGCATGCATCAACGGCTGATGTCCGGGCTGGATCTCGATCCCGGCGCGGTCGAGGCGCTGATCGCTATGTCGAGCGAGCCGACGCTGGAAGGCATCATCACCGGCTCTGACGAAGCGCCGCCGATCATGATCCGCACGCGCAAGAAAACCATCGTCCCGCGTTCCGCAACGCAGATCGAATATATGCGTGCGCTGGCCCGCGAGGACGTGATCTTCGCGCTTGGTCCGGCGGGCACCGGCAAGACTTACGTCGCAGTTGCGCAGGCGGTCAGCCAGCTGATGAACGGATCGGTCCAGCGGTTGATCCTCTCGCGCCCGGCGGTGGAAGCGGGCGAGCGGCTCGGCTTCCTCCCCGGCGACATGAAAGAAAAGGTCGATCCCTATCTGCGCCCGCTTTACGATGCGCTGTATGACTGCATGCCGCCCGAACAGGTCGAGCGTCGCATGGCGAGCGGCGAGATCGAAGTCGCACCGATCGCGTTTATGCGCGGACGCACGCTGGCCGATGCCTTCGTCATCCTCGACGAGGCGCAGAATACCACTCCGGCGCAGATGAAGATGTTCCTCACCCGCTTCGGCCAGAACAGCCGGATGGTGGTCTGCGGCGATCCCAAGCAGGTCGACATTCCCGGCGGCGACGCGATGAGCGGGCTGGCCGACGCGGTGCGCCGGCTTGAAGGGGTTGATGGCATTGCCGTAGTCCACTTCGGCATCGCCGACGTGGTGCGCCACCCGATCGTCGGCCGGATCGTGGAGGCTTACGAGGGCAAGGATGGCTAAGTATCCCTCCCCGTCCTCTGAAGTGGCGGGGTCTTAAATTTTGCTCGCGCTTGAAATCGACATCGAAGCCCCTTGGCCGGCGGGGACCGACTGGGCCGATCTGGCGGTGAGCGCGGCCGAGGCGGCGATGGCGGTTGCGCCGGAGCTGGACAACCCCCGGCTATCCGGCAGCGTGCTGTTCACCGGCGACAGCGATGTCCATGTGCTTAACCGCGAATGGCGGGCGAAAGACAAGCCGACCAACGTGCTCTCGTTCCCGATGCTCACCCGCGCCGAATTGCTCGCTCTGGCGGCCGATGGTGCGCCCGAACTGCTCGGCGATCTGGCGCTAGCCTACGAGACCTGCGCCCGCGAGGCGGCGGACAAGGGCGTGCCGCTGGCCGATCATGCCGCCCACCTGCTGGTCCATGGCCTGCTCCATCTGGCCGGCTACGAGCACGAAACGAACCCCGCCGACGCTGCCGCGATGGAAGCTTTGGAAATAAAGGCGCTTGCGAAAATGGGTGTCGCAGACCCATATGCCGATTAGGGCGCGTGACGCCCGGGGTATTCAGGAGCTTGTGAGCACAATGGCCGAGGTGGGCCGCAGTAACGACTCCTCCAGCGGAGACGGCGACAGTAGCAGACGCAGTGTCTGGAAAAGCCTGAAACGGCTGTTCGATTCGGATTCCGATCAAAGCCTGCGCGCGCAGCTTGAAGAAGCGATCGACGAACACGAAGAGGAAACCGGCCCCGGTGCTGACGGTGATCTTTCGTCGCTGGAACGGCAGATGCTCCGCAATCTGCTCCATTTCAGCGAACATGACGCCGATGACGTCGCCATTCCGCGCAGCGAGATCGTCGCGGTGCCCGCGGCGGCGACCTGGGCGGAACTGGTGGCGATGTTCGCCGAGCATGGCCACAGCCGCATGCCGGTCTATGGCGAGACGCTCGACGAGATCCGGGGGATGATGCACCTCAAGGATGTGTTCCCCTTCCTCGCCGCCGGCGCGCCTCCCCCGCCAGACTGGACGGTGCTAATGCGCCAGCCGCTGTTCGTGCCGCAAGCGCGCGGCGCGCTCGACGTGCTGGCCGACATGCGCGCAAGCCGCGTCCACCTTGCCATCGTGGTTGACGAGTATTCGGGAACCGACGGGATCATCACGATCGAGGATCTGGTCGAGGAGATCATCGGCGACATCGAGGATGAACACGACGATGCCCCTGCTGAGCTGATCGTCCCGCTCGACTGTGGGATGTGGGAGGCCGACGCCCGCGCCGAGCTTGACGATGTGGGCGAACGGATCGATCCGCGTCTGGCCGAAGTGGAAGAGGATATCGACACCATCGGCGGGCTGGCCTTCGTGCTGGCCGGGCAAGTGCCCCCAGTCGGCGCGGTGCTGGAGCATGACAGTGGCTGGAAACTTGAAGTCACAGCCGGTAACGAACGGCATGTGACGCGTCTGCGGCTCCATCCGCCAGCCGCGTCCGATTCGCCGGTTGCCTGAAACAAGAGCCTGAGCCATGCGCCGCCTGCCGCCCCTTCGCGCGCTTGAAGCGTTCGTGCGCGTCGTCCGCCTCGGCTCGGCCAAGGCGGCGGCGGTCGAGCTTGGCCTGAGCCCTTCGGCACTCTCGCGGCGGGTGCAGGCGCTGGAGGATTTCACCGGCAAGAAGCTGTTCCTGCGCCAGCATCAGGCGATGCGGCTGACCGATGACGGCCAGACGTTCTACGACGCGGTCAGTCCCCGGCTGGAAGATCTTGCCGAAGCGGTCGAAAGTCAGGTCGATACCGGGCGGGTGCTGCGCCTGCATTTGGGCGTGCCCTCGCTGTTCGGCGGCCAGCGGCTGTTCCCGCGCCTCTCGGAACTACGCAAGCTGCACCCCCGGCTGCACATCGATATCGATACCAGTCCGCACCTCGAAACCCGCGTCGGCGATATGCTCGATGCCGCGGTGGTGCTCTCACCCCAGCCCGATCCGGCGTTCTATGCGGTCCAGCTCGATCACAACCGGGTCCATGCCATCACCTCGAAAGAAGTGGCCGCCGAACTGGGCGACACCCCAGATCTGGACAAACTGCGCAAGCAGACCTTCCTCGTCCATCACGATCTGCCGGGCAGCTTCGCGGCATGGAAGAAGGCGAGCGGGATCGGTGAGTTCGAACCGGCGGCGATCGACCAGTTCGATTCGGGCCAACTGATCCTCGAGGCGGCGGCCAACGGCCTTGGCATCGCCATCATGCACGACGATCACTTCAAGCGCTCGGGTGATGACCGGCTGGCCCGGCTTTATGACATTGAGGTCGAGAGCCCCTATTCCTACTGGTTCATCTGCCGCCCGCGCGCACTGGAATCCCGCCCGGTGCGGCTGTTCCACGATTGGCTGGTGAAGGCGGGGCTTTGACTTTGGATCGCGCCGGCTAAGCCCTCGCCTCTTCAGAGGAGGGGGACTCTTCCGTCAGGCCGCACGGCGCCTATAAGTTATTTCCCGGATACCCCACCCGGCCCCGGCCTTAACCGGCGCCGCGCCACAAGCCCGCCATGGCTCTGGTCGACAAGGCGCTGTTCAAACCCACCCCGGCGTTCCGCGCGCGGCGCAAGCGGGTGATGGTGCGCGTGTGGGTCCACGGCCCCGGCGGGCTGTCACAGGACGTGATGGTGCGCGATATCTCCGCCACAGGCATGAGCGCGGTCGCCCGCGCCGCGCCGCCCGCGCCCGACGACATCGTTCAGGTCACCCTGCCGGACAGCACCGCACTGTGGGGCCTTGTCCGCTGGGTCGAGGGTAAGGCCTTCGGGGTGGAATTCGATCCCGCGTCGCGCGAAAGTGGCGAGCCGGGCCAGCCTGGACTGCCCGGCCCGCCAAACCGTTAGCCTTCGCTGATCGTCGCCTTCACAATCTTGCCCGGCGCGCGCGGCGGCTCGCCCTTGGGCAGCGCGTCGACATGGTCCATGCCTTCGACCACCTGACCCCACACGGTATATTGCCGGTCGAGGAAATTCGCGTTGTCGAAGCAGATGAAGAACTGGCTGTTGGCTGAGTTCGGCGCGCTGGTGCGGGCCATCGAGCACACACCCCGCACGTGCGGTTCGGCGTTGAATTCGGCCTTGAGGTCGGGCTTGGACGAGCCGCCCATACCGGTGCCGTTGGGGCAGCCACCCTGCGCCATGAACCCCGGGATCACCCGGTGGAAGACGATGCCGTCATAGAAGCCCTCACCCACCAGTTCCTTGATCCGGGCCACGTGGCCGGGGGCAAGATCGGGGCGGAGCTTGATTTTTACGTCGCCGCCAGTGCCGTTGCCGGTATCGAGCGCGAAGTTCAGGTATTCGTCGGCCATGGGGCTCTCCTCGTGTTTGGGCGCTGATATAGGGCCACCGCGCACAAAGTCACGCCCGCGCGCGCAGCAGTGTTGCAATTGCGAGAAGCCCGGATAGACCGGGGGCATGGCCGCTGAGGACCTTGATACAATGGCGGTCGATACCGCCCGTTTCGCTGCAGACGCGGCGGGCGAACCGCGCGACGATTCGGCGCGGCTCGACAAGGAAAACCGGCTCAAATTCGATTTCGTGCGCAAGGTCCGCGACGCGCTGGACGAAGGCGAGCGCGACCGGGTCTACGATCTGGTCGAACCGCTCCACCCGGCCGACATCGCCGACTTGTTCGAACTGCTGAACAGCGACGAGCGGCAGGAACTCGCCCGCGCGATCACCGATCTGCTCAGCGCCGAGGTGATTGCCGAGCTTAACGACTGGGTGCGCGAACAGCTGTTCGAGGATCTGCCGGCGGAAGACCTCGCCGAAATCGCCGAACAGCTAGAGACCGACGACGCGGTGGCAATGCTGGAGGACCTCGACGAGGCCGACCAGCAGGCCGTCCTCGCCGAGCTCGACCCAGAAGACCGCGCCGCGATCGAAAGCGCACTGGCCTATCCGGAAGAGACCGCCGGGCGCTTGATGAGCCGCGATTTCGTCGCGGCGCGCGCGGACATGACCGTGGGCCAACTGACCGATTATCTCAGCACCAGCCCGCAGCTGGCGACCGAATTCTGGGAAGTGTTCATCGTCGATGCGCGCCATCACCCGATCGGCACCTGCGCGCTCTCGTGGATCCTGCGGGCGCCGCGCCATATTGCCCTCGGCGATGTGATGAAGCGCGATCAGACCCTGATCCCGGTGGGGATGGATCAGGAGGAAGTCGCGCTGCGCTTCCAGAAATACGCGCTGATCTCGGCTGCGGTGGTTGATGATGCCGGACGGCTGGTCGGCCAGATCACCGTCGACGACGTGGTCCACATCATCCAGGAAGAAGCCGGCGAAGACGCTCTGCTGCTATCCGGTGCCGGCGACGGCGACATCAACGAGCCGCTGCAGGCAACGATCCGCACGCGGATGTGGTGGCTGTTCATCAACCTTGGCACTGCCGTGCTCGCCTCTGCCGTGGTCGCGCTGTTCGAAAGCACGATCACCCGGCTGGTCACGCTGGCGGTGTTGATGCCGATCGTGACCGGCATGGGCGGCAATGCCGCCACGCAGACGATGACGGTGACAGTGCGCGCGCTCGCCACCAACCAGCTGACCAGTTCCAACACCTGGCGGATGATCGCGCGTGAATGGTGGATCGCCAGTGCCAACGGCTGGGGCCTCGGCCTGCTGATGGCGGTAACCTGTCAGGTGATCTATCACGATTGGTGGCTGAGCCTTGTGCTGCTGCTGGCGATGATCCTCAACAGCCTCAACGCGGGGCTTTCGGGCGTGCTGATCCCGATCGGGCTCAACCGGCTGAAGATTGACCCTGCGGTAACCTCCACCGTGTTTGTTACGACGATGACCGATACGTTCGGGTTCTTCTTCTTCCTCGGCCTGGCCGACCTGTTCAATCTCGGCGGCTGAGCGTGGCCGACGGCGCGGCGCTGCTGCATATGACCAAGGTGGCTTACGGCGCGCAGTCGCTCGACGAAGTGCGTGGCTGGTTCGCTGCGCGCGGCGAGACGGTGCAGCTGACCACACGCTATCTGCCCAAGCGTCACGCCGAAATGATCGGCGGCTCGCTCTACTGGATTTTCAAGCACCAGCTGGTCGCCCGTTCGGAAATCCTCGGGTTCGAGGATGCCCCCGATGGCCGCGTCCACATCGTCATTGCCGGCACATTGATCGAGGTCGAACCGCGGCCACGGCGGGCGCATCAGGGCTGGCGCTATCTGGCGGCCGAGGACGCACCGGCCGATCTGGGCGCGGGTATGAGCGGCGAGGCTCTGCCCGGACATATTGCCGGCGAACTGGCCCGGCTCGGGCTGGTTTAGCCGGCGCTGCAGGCGTAAGGTGGCGCGATGCACCCCACCCCATCCGGCCTCAAAATCAAACTGCAACACTATTGCGGAGCCGAGATTGCGATGGGTCCGGGCAAGGCCGATCTGCTCGAAGCGATCGCGCGCGAAGGTTCGATCTCGGGTGCGGGACGGGCGCTGGGGATGAGTTACCGGCGGGCGTGGCTGCTCGTCGATGCGATGAACCGCTGCTGGACCGAGCCGCTCGTCGCCACCTCAACCGGAGCGCCCACCGGCGCCGGAGCCCGGCTCACACCCTTCGGCGAGGACGTTCTGGCAGGCTACCGCCAGTTGCAGCACAGCGCCGAACAAGCCTGCGCGGTGGCGCCGGGAAGCCGGCTTATCGCCGGGCTGAGGGCCGAACCGCTGGTGCCCCAGCGGGCCGGTTAAGTCGCGCCGAGCCTGTCAGTGGCCAATTTCAGCCTGCAACGGGCCGTCCGGTTTGGGCGCGATCCAGACGAACGCCGCAGCAAACACCAGCACCACCGCGGCGACCACGAAGGTGTAATCGACCGCCACCAACAGCGCCTGCCCATCGGCGATCGAGCCGATCACGGCGCGCGACTGATCGGCGCCCATCCCGATGTTGCCGAGCGAGGCCACCGTCTGATCGGGCTGGAGCCGGTCGGCAATGTCGCTATGTGCCACGCGCTGGGCATTATCCCACACCGTCAACACCACCGATGTCGAGATCGCGATCGACATCGTCCTGACGAAGTTCTGCAGGCCGGCGGCCGAAGCCTGTTCCTCCGGCAAGACCGAACTCATGCACAGAGCGGTCAAAGGAATGAAGAAGAACACCGTCCCGAAGCCCTGCACAAATTGGGGCCAGGACAGATCCCAGAAGGTGATATCGGTGGTCCAGTGTGAGCGCACGATCGACATCGCCGCCAGCCACAGCACGCCGCCCGAGATCATCAGGCGCGGATCGACCTTGCCGAGCATTTGCGCCGCAACCGGGGCCATGATCATCGCCGACATCGCGGTGAAGGCGGTGGTTAGGCCGGCATCGGTGGCGCTGTAGCCCATCGAACTTTGCAGCCACTGCGGAATGATCACGATCGAGGCAAAATAGGCGCCGAATGACAATGCCATCGTCGTGACCGCCGACGAGAACCCGCGGTGACGGAAGATCCTGAGATCGACGATGGGATGTTCCTCGGTGAGCTCCCAGATGACGAACACAATGAACCCGACGATGGCCCCGGCAGCGAGACCGACGATCAACCAATCGTTGAACCAATCGTGATCGCGGCCAATATCGAGCATCACCTGCAAGCAGCCAATCCAGAACACCAGCAGCGCAAGCCCGATCCGGTCGATCGGTAGCTTGAGGCTCGGGGTTTCGGCACTGCGCAGGAACGCCACGGCAGCAACCGCAGCCGCTGCCGCGATGGGCACGTTGATCAGGAAGATCCAGTGCCAGGAGAAATTGTCGGAAATCCACCCCCCCAGGATCGGCCCCAGCGCCGGCGCCAACAGGGTGGTCATTGCCCAGCCGCCCATCGCCATGTTGCGCCGTTCGGGCGGAAACACCCGCACCATCAGCGTCTGCGACATCGGCATCAACGGCGCCCCGGCAAAACCTTGTCCGATCCGCGCCACGACCAGCATGGTCAGCGAGTTCGACAGGCCGCAGATCAGCGAAAACAGCCCAAACCCAAGCAGCGCCAGAATGAATACCCGCACCACCCCGAACCGGCCGGCAAGCCAGCCGGTGAGCGGAACGCAGATCGCCTCGGCCACCGCATAAGAGGTGATCACCCAGGTCCCTTGATCGGGCGTGATGCCAAGATTGCCGGCGATATGCGGAATCGAGACATTGGCGATGGTGATATCGAGCACGACAATGAAATTGCTGAGCGCGAGTACCAGCCCCGCCGCAATCTGCATGGCGTTGGAAAGTACGGGCCCCTCGGCGGAGGGTGCGGCTGCGGCGGACCCTGCGGCCATGGCGCGCGGCCTACTTGGCGCCGAGGTCGATCTCGACCTCGGTCGAGAGGCCGACGCGCAGCGGATGCGCCGCCAGTTCCTTGGGATCGAGCTCGATCCGCACCGGCAGGCGCTGTACCACCTTGATCCAGTTGCCGGTGGCGTTCTGAGCCGGGATCAGCGACATCGAAGCGCCGGTTCCGCCTGAAAGGCCGGCCACACGACCGTGATAGACAACATCGCTGCCATAGATATCGGCGGTGACCTTGGCGGGCATGCCGATCTTCACGCCGCGCAGCTGGCGCTCCTTGAAGTTGGCATCGATGTAAAGCTGGCCCACCGGCACAATCATCATGATCGAGGTGCCCGCCGCGACGCGTTGGCCCAGTTGGACCTGCCGGCGGGTTATCACCCCGGCGATCGGCGCACGAACCACAGTGCGCTCCACATCTAGCCGGGCGGCATCGACTTTGGCCTGCGCAGCCAGCACCGACGGATCGCTGTCGACGCTCGAGCCGCTGACCAACGCATCGTTCGCGGCATATTGGCCTTGCGCGGCCTGCTGGCCGGCCTGCGCCTGCTGCACCGCGGCGCGGGCCTGCGTCACTGCAGCCTGCGCCGCCGCGTATGTCCGGCGGGCCGAAGTGAGCTCCTCGCCCGAAACAGCACCGCTGGCAGACAGCGCCTGCCGCCGCTGCAGATCGATTTCGGCCTTGGCGAGATCAGCCTGCGCGCTGGTCAGCTGCGCCCGCGCCCGGGCCACGTCGGCGCTGCCAACCGCGATCTGGGCCGAAAGCGCACCGCCGGTTGCCTGCGTCTGGCGGAAGCGGCGCCGGGCCGCGGCAAGTTCGGCCTCGGCCTGGGCCAGCGTGATCCGGGCGTTGGCCGAATCGAGCACCGCCAACACATCGCCTTGCTTGACCGTCTGCGTATCCTTGACCCGCAGTTCGATCACCGCCCCTGAAATCAGCGGAGTGACTTGCGCCGTCTCGCCGTTGACGTAGGCATTTTCGGTGCTGACATAATTCTGCGCGACCAGAAAATACCAAAGGCCCCATACCCCGGCGATCACCGCCACTGCGATCGCCAGCCGGACCAGCCAGGTCTTCCTGGCACCGTTGCGGGCCGTGCTCGCGGCATCGGCCTCGGCTGCACTGTCAGGAGCTGTCGGGTGGGTGGCGTCGTCAGCCATGGAACATGTCCTTCAAATTCGCAGCCTGGGCGGAAGGCGTGCCCCCGCCAAGCGCCCTGATCAGGGCTAGATCGGAATTGCGCAGCGCAGTTTGATTGGCGCTCAGCATCAGCCGGGCCTGCAGCAACCGGTCCTCCACCTGGAGCGCCTCCAGATAAGTCGCCAGCCCACCCTTGTATCGGGCGGTGACCACATCGAAGGCGTCTTGCGAAGCGGCTAAGCCGGCCTGCGCTTCAGCCAGCCGCTGCGCCGCCATCCGCGCGGTGGTCACCGCATCGGCGGTTTCGCGGTAGGCGGCGAGCACAATGCTGTCGTAATTCGCTACTGCCGCATCATAATCGGCCCGCGCGCTGCGATAGCGGCCGCGCAGCTCGCCGCCGTGGAAGATCGGCAGGCTGACGGCCGGGCCGACTTGCCCGAACTGCGAGTTCTTGTTGACCAGCTGTTCGAGCCCGAGCGACTGATAGCCAAGCAGGGCGGAGAGACGGATCGCCGGGAAGAAATCGGCCCGCGCTACCTTGATCCGGCTGCCAGCCGCCTCAACCCGTTCGCGCGCGGCGACGATATCCGGACGGCGTCCAACCAGATCGGTGGTAACACCTTCGGGCAGGCCGCGCGCCGCAGCCGGGGCGAGCGTCGGGCGGGATATCGCCAGCCCCCGGTCCGGGCCGGCCCCGATCAGCGCGGCAATCTGGTTCCGCCGCAGCGCGATCGCCTCTTCGGCCTGATTGAGCGCCGCCCGGCTGCTCGACAGCTGGGCGACCGAGGTCGCCACTCCCCCGCGCGTCTCAAGCCCATTGGCCCGCCGCTGGGCAAGCAGTTGCTGCGATTGTTCGGCGGACGCCAGCTGGCGCGCCCGGATATCACGTTCGGCATGAAGCCGGTCGAGATCGACATAGGCCGAGGTGATCGCCACCGCGAGCATCAGCCGCGCCTGACGGGCATCGAGCGCCGCCGCGCGCTGTTCCGAGGTGGCGGCGGCAAGCCCGGCGCGATTACGCCCCCAGACATCAAGATCGAACCCGAGATCGACCGCGATCTGCCCGCCATCATTCCAGCCGCGCGGCAGGAACGCCTGAAAGGCCGGCGGATAACCGAGATTGAGGCTTTGCTTCTGTTCCTGCACTTGCCCTTTGACGTCGACCCGCGGCAACAGCGCCGCACCCGATTGCCGGGCGAGCGCGCCGGCCCGGCGGAAGCGGGCATCCGCTGCCGCGACGTCGGGCGACTGGCGCAGGCCTTCCTCGATCAGCGCATCGAGCTGGGGATCGCCATAGCCGCTCCACCAACCCTCACCCGGCCAGACGGCGTCGGCAGTGGGCGCGAGGCTGCGCTCGGCCGCGATCTGCGCCGGCGCGAGCGGGACTGGCTTGGGTCCAAGCTGCGGGATACTGGCGCAGCCGGCGAGCAACAGCGTTGCAAAGGCGATGCAAGGCCGTTGCAACAAGGCTGAACTGCGGAAAATCGGAAGCGTGAGCGTCATAAAACCGTACTGGAGAGTATGGAAAACGTTTGGGCCGGATCGCTCCGGTTGTCAACCGCGAAAACGTACCCTAAAGTACGATGATGGAAGAACGTTCCCAAGGGGATCATCTGGAAGGCTCTGGCGATTGCGCGGCACCAAGCCGGCGCGAGGTTCGCCGCGAATCCCGCCGCGATGCGATCCTTGAAGTCGCTTCCGCCTCGTTTCTGGAAAACGGCTACGCCGGGACCACGATGTCGGGCATCGCTGCCGAGCTTGGCGGCTCCAAAGGCACACTGTGGAGCTACTTTCCATCGAAGGACTTGCTGTTCGGCGCAGTGCTGGACCGGGTGACCGACGCTTTCCGCCAGCAACTGACGTTAACCCTCAACGCCGCTGATCCGATCGAAACCGCGCTCACCAAGTTCTGCACCAAGTACTTGACCAAACTGACCGTGCCGCAATCGATCGCGCTGCACCGACTGGTGATCGGCGAAGCGGCCCGGTTTCCGGAAATGGGCCGGATTTTCTATGAGCGCGCGCCGTGGAAAACGCAGGAACTGCTCGCTGGATATCTCGAAGCGGCGATGGATTGCGGCAAGCTGCGCCGGCACGATTCCTTCGCCGCCGCGCAATATCTGACCTCGCTGTGCATCGCCCGGTCGCACCAGCAACTTGTTTCAGGGGTTATCGATGAACTCCCGGCTGACCGCATCCGCGAGGAAGTCGACCATGCGGTCACGGTGTTTCTGCGCGCGTTCCGGCCGTAATCTAGTCCGGCCCATACCGATCGGGGTCGACTGGCGCAGACACCCCCACCAGTGGCAAGCCGCGGCGCAGCGCATCGATCCGGGCCGCACTCATCCGCTGCGATACCGGTGCCGCCGGGACGATGGCATCAAATCCATGGAACGCACCGGGCACCGCGTGTAGTTCAGCCATAACCCCGGCGGCATTGAGCCGCTTGGCATAATCGGCATCTTCATCGAAGAACAGATCGAGCGCGCCAACCGCAATGAAGGCCGGCGGAAGCCCGGCCAAATCGGCAGTGCGCGCGGGAACCGCCGCTGCGGGCACCCCTGCCCCGCCCGGCGCGGTGCCAAGGAAGCTGCTCCAACCGAAGCGGTTGGCCGGCGGCGTCCAGATCAACCGGCCGATCTGCGGCGCGAACGTGCGATCGACGGTGCGATCATCGAGCATCGGATAAGTCAGGCACTGGAACGCCACCGGCACTTCGCCGCGATCGCGAGCAGCGATGGCGAGCAGCGCGGCCAGCCCGCCGCCGGCGCTCTCGCCCACCACCGCGATCCGTTCGGGGTGCGCGCCGAGTTGATCGGCGTGATCATAAAGCCATTTGAGCGCCGTGTAGACATCTTCCAGCGCGCCGTTCCAGCGGGTTTCGGGCGCCAACCGGTAATCGACGCTGATCGCAGCGCAAT
>CANGQZ010000043.1 GCA_947455865.1 Sphingomonadaceae bacterium | reverse complement strand
GTGCGGGCGGACTGGGCCGCAGCCAGATCGGCAGCAATCTGGCTATCGCGCGCGTCGACAGTTGCCATCACCTTGGGGACCATGCCCCGGCCAATGACGAAGAAGACGAACCCGAAGAAAATCAGCGCCCAGAAAATCTGGCCCGCCAAGGTTTCAGGAAGCTGCGCGATTTGAGGCATTTGTGGCGTCCGGTCCAACGTGACGACCGGACCATGCCGGCGCGTCAGGGAACTGCCGGACGGGGACTGCCCCCGCCCGGTCGGTCAGGTAAAGTCGATCAGGCGACGAAGATCAGGATCATCGCGACGACGAACGAGAGCAGGCCGAGAAGTTCGGCGGCGGCGAAGCCGATGAACAAGCGGCCCTGCTGGCCATCAGCCGCGCCCGGATTGCGCAGCGCGCTCTCAAGGAACGAACCGAAGACGTTGCCGACGCCGATGGCGGCCATACCGGCACCGATCGCCGCGAGGCCTGCACCGATCAGCTTTGCGCTAGCGGGTTCCATGTAATAACTCCTTTTCCTGCAATAGCTTATGGGATGAAACGGGTAAAATAGGTTTAGTGGAGGTTTTCGGCGTCGTTGAGGTAAAGCGAAGTCAGCAACGCGAAGACATAGGCCTGGATACCCGCCACCAGAATTTCCAGCGCGCAGATGGCAATCATCAGGATGAAGCTGGGAATGCCAACCACCGTGCCCCACAGCGGCCCGGAATTGGCGCTGGTGATGACGAAGCTGGAAAGCACTTCAAGCAGGACGTGGCCCGCCATCATTGCCACGAACAGTCGCAGCGCGAGGCTGAATGGGCGGACGAGGAACGAGATCAGTTCTATGAACGGGATCAGCCAGAGCAGCCAGATCGGCGTGCCGTGCGGCACAAACAGCGAGAAGAAGTGCAGCCCGTGCCGCGAGAAGCCGACGATCAGGACGATCGAGAACGACAGCAACGCGAGCACGCCGGTGACGGTGAAGTGGCTGGTGAACGTGAACGGGTGAACGCCAACGAGGCCGAGAGGCAGCAGGCCGAGCATGTTGGCGAAGAGGATGAACATGAACAGCGAGAAGATGTAGGGCACATACTTCTTGCCGGCCGGGCCGACGTTGGCGGCGAGCAGATCATCGATGAAACCGGTCATCGATTCGACGGCCATCTGCCAGCGGCCGGGCACCAACTGACGCTTCATCCCGCCCTGAACGAACAGGAACAGCGCCACCACGGTGATCGCCATCCACAACGCCGAATTGGTGAAGGGGATGGAGTATCCCGCGATCTGCCAGTGATCGGTGCCGAACAGCGGCTCGATCCGGAACTGGTGCATCGGGTCAACTTTGCCCGGTTCAGCTGCCACGATGTGCCCTCTTGCCTGCCTGATCTAGCGCAGCAGCGCCCCTGGCGGATCCCCGTTTGGCGGGGGTCAGTCGGGACGCTGGCTTGCCATCCGAATGATGTTCCTGAAGGCGGCAAAGGTCCCGAGGGCCATCACCACCAGCAGACCCGCGGGCGAGGTTCCGGCGAAATGGTCAATGACCCAGCCGATAAACGCACCGCCACCGATCCCCGCAATCAGCTCGGCCAGAACGCGATTGCCCATGCGATAGCTCGCATCGGCCTCTACGCCCATTTTTGGCCGGTTGCGCTGCTCTTCCCGCTCGCGCGCGGCATCAAGCCGCTTGTCGAGCGCGTCGATCCGCGCATCTTCGCCGATGGGTTCTCGGGCAGGTTGATCATCGCTCATGCCGGTTTCCCTTGAGAAAACACCGCATCAACTCCCCCCAACCCGCCGAGGGCGCCGCTCCCTTAGGCGGGGGGGTAAACCGAGTCAACCACAAGGAAACGCACCTGCAGCACGAGCGCAGCGGGCAGCAACGTAAGGCGGCGAAACCGCTCAGGACTGCCGCCGAAATCAGGGGCAGCGGGCATCGCGCTGCGGCGCACCAGACCCGCGCGTCTGCCACGAGCCGTCGGGCGCCTGATACTTTTCCCCCGGCACGGTGCGGGCAATGGCAAGGCAGCCGGAAGTGAACGCATATTCCTCAACCGTGGCGTGCTGAGCCTGCGCCTGCTGGGCATAGACCGCCTTGCGCTTGATGTTGAGATCATCGACCACGCGCTTTACGTCCGGACTGGGATTGCCGACGAAACCAAGGTAGCCGTCCATCTTTTCGCCGATGGTCCCGGCGGCGCGCGCGGCGGCGTAGGCCGGATCACGCTGCTGGGCCACGGCTGCAGTGGCGAACACTGCAACGCCAAGCGCCAGCGCGGCGCAACCGCGAAACAGGATGGAACGAGCAGGCATCAGAAAATATCCTTGTTCTGGTCGATCGTTTTCTGGGCATCCTCGGCCAAGCCGTAGATCACCTCCTGCTTGATGTTGATGTTGAGCTCGATCACGATCGGCTTGTCAGGCGCATTTACGGATATGCACCCTGCCAACATCATCGAACCCGCCACCAGCACCGTTGCAGCTTGCGCCACCTTCCGGCCTTGGCCCCGTCCCCCGTTGCGTTCGTCCTGCATGGGCAGGCTTCTCGCAAGCGAAGGCCGATCGGTCAATTCGGGATACTTCATGGCTTGGTCTCGCTGACTGGGGGCTGAATGCCGCCGCCGGCGGTTGATGGCGGCGGCAAAGGTACAATGAGCCGGGGGCGGGCAAGAGGACGTCCGGCGCCGTCAAGCAGGCCGATCGCGCGGGGGTCCTTCACGTAGGCGGGATCGTACAGCGACTTGAACGAGGTAATGAGCGCATAGAATGGCGCGCGGAAGTTGACATTGAACTGTAACGGCAGTTTGCCGAGCCGCTTGGTGACGAAATTGCGCTTGGCCCCTTCGCCTTGCCTCACCCCGTCAAACCGCACGCGGGTGACGATCTCGCCTTCCAGCGCGCCGTCCATAGCGATCCGCATCTGCCGGTAATCGAGCGACTTTAGCGCGGAAAAAGCATAGTTCGCGATCGGCGAGAGGTCCTTGTACGTCAGCGCGCCGACATAGGAGACATTGCCCCCTGGCGGGCGCGAGACGAGCAGGCCGCCCTCGATCCGGCCGCCGTTGGCATCGAATACCAGCGGCAGGATGCCATCGAAGCTGCCGGTGGCGGCAAGGTTGGCCAGTTCCATCTGCTGAATGAAGCGGGCGGCATCGAGCCTTTCGATCTCCAGCACATAACGCCGGCTTTCCGAGACGCCGAGCGAGGTGATCGCCGGCTGCAGACGGAGCGTACCGCCAAGGAACGGCCAACTCGCCCCTTCGATCGCCAGTTGCGAACCTGGCCGCAACTGGAACAGCATCTCGCCATCGAGCACCTCGATCCCCGGGTTGATCGAGGCGATCTTGAGCTTCTGGTGCGGCGGAGTGATGAAGTTGACGAGATCGGTGAACTCGACGGTGCCCGAAACTCCCTTGGCCGGGCCGAAAGCCGCAGCGAAATCGAGCGAATCGATGCCGAACCGGCCCGAGCTGGTGACGCCATCGGCGGTCCAGTCGATCACGCCCTTGCCGCCGACAGTGCCCCGGGCATTGGCCACGATGCCGAGCAGCTGGCGGGTGAGCATGTCGGGCTGGAGTTTTTCGTCGAACAGCAGCGTGGGGACATTCAGATCGACATGGCCGCTGGCATTGCCGAGATCATGGCGGATCGCGATATCGGCCACCTTGCGCGCGCTCGTCGGCTCGGCGAGTGCAGCACTGGCGACGATGCGGCTGTTTTCGAGTGTCAGACTGGCGCCGCTGCCCGCCAGCGGCTGAAACCGTGCGACTTGCGCCCGGTCGAGCAGGCGGAACGCGCCATCGGCTATCGTCAGCCGCCCGCCGACATAGCGCCACTGGCCCTGGGCCTCGACCAGATCGAATGGCACTGCTGCAAGCTTCAGCTCTGTGCCGGTGAATGTGCCGGCAATATCCTTGCCCACCCGCGCCTTGAGTTCGGCGAGGCGGAAGCGGGTCGCGCTCTCGCCCAGCGCCACATCGACGGCACGGGCATAAAGCACGCCCGGCAGTGCATAGCCGACCGGGCCGCTGGCGATGCGGATCGGGGTCTGGCCCAGCCGGCCAGTGAGATCGAGCGACGGTGTGCCGACTGCAATCCGCGTGCCGTGCGCATCGCTGCGGACAATCGCCCCGCCCGGCCCGGGACAGAGCAGCAGCGAACGCCGGTCGAAGGCCAGATTGGCATAGGCGAGCGCCTCGAACTGCACGTTCGCACAGCGCCGCCACAGCGCAACGACGCCATTGGTACTGCGGCCGCCTTCAAGTGGGACGGCAACGTTCTGGGCGTGGCCGCCGGGGAGCGCTCCGCTCGCCAAGGCAAGGCCTGTGAAAGCGACGGCGCCGTTCGGGCTTTGCGTAACGGTCAGTTCCGGCAGTGCAACGCCGGCGTCGCCAGCGCGGTACTCGGCCATCCGCATCCGCACCGTCGTCGCGCCGCGCACACCTTGTTCAAGCCGGCCGGCGATACGAGGCAGATCGGCACCGCCTGTGGTGAAACTCCCGGCTAGGCGCGGCGCGCCCTTGCCTGAAGCGAACTGGACGCGGCTCACCGCCAGCAGTGTCGCGCCGCTGCCGCCGGTCAGCCGACCTTGCGGAATGACAAGGCTGGATTCGTTGGCGCTGCCGCGAAACAAGATTGTGGCGGCAAACTTGCTGCCGCGCCCTTCGCGCAGCAGTGCGCCGTGCGCCTTCCGCAATAGCGGCGGCGCGCTCCCATTGCTCGAGCATTGCGCCCAGCCCCTCGCCAAGCCGCACTCCGCCACCATCGAGCGCGGCATCGAGTTCAGTGCGACCGTCGCGCGCGCGCAGGGTACCGCTGGCGTTCAGTGTCGCGGCGGCCGCTTGCTGGGTGGCGAACCCGCGGCCGAGCGCATCGTAGCGCGCGGCAAGGAGGCCATTGCGCCATGTGCCGGAGACAGTTGCATCGAGCCCGGTGGCCCGGCCAGTGCCCCATGCCAGCGCTCCGGAATGAACCCCCAGCGTGGCCTCCGCACCATCAAAGCCCTTGTCTCCAGTGACATCAAGCTGAACAGCGGCATCGCCGAAATGCACTCCGCTGGCCTTGCAATCGAGGCTCGCGAGGCGGAGCGGGCCGGCGAAACGGGGCTGTTCGTGCGTGATGCCGAGCGTGCCGTAAAGCGACGCCCCGCTTGCCGCACAATCCTTGCTAGTAAGGCTGGGGGCGGCAATCGCCAGTGTGCCGGCGAACCCGCTGCGCAGGGGGCCTGCGCCTTCGAATTTGGCACCGATCTGCCCATAATCAGTCCGCAGCAGCGCCCGGCCATCGACAACGGCGATATCCAGATCGGGCAGACGGAACGGCTGGCCCGGGGTGCCAGCCGACAGCATCTTGTCGAGACTGCCAAAGCTGCCCTTGCCGTCCTTGTACGAGCCGTAGAGCCGCGGCGCGACGAGTGTCACCCGGCCGATCGTAGGAAAACCGAACTGCGGCACGATCTCGATTTCGAGGCGGGATATCGTCAAATCAGGGCGAGCGGGATCACCGATCACGACGTCGCGCAGCACCTGCCGGGTCGGCGCGATCGATTCGATGTGGTAGGTTCCGGGCAGGCCATACTGCTTGAGCTGGCCGGAGATGACGTTATCGGCGATGCGGTCTCGCGTCAGCCAGATCAGCCCGCCCGAAAGCGCGACAACCGCGCCAACCACCCCGCCGATGCGCAACCAGCGCCGGCGCCGTTCGCCTGCGGGCAGCTCCGGTCCCTGCATTTCCGGCCAAGCTGGATCGTCTGGCGCCGCTTCGCTCATCGCCCTTACCCTTGCGTCCTCGGCTTGCGAAAGGCAATGCTGCGAAGGCAACGCACAAGGGGTCTGGTCAGTGCCGGAAGGCGATGGAGAGCTGTTCGCGGGGGACGCGGCACTGCCCGACAAGGCTGCGCCGGCACCGCACGATCCATCGCTCGATCCGGCCGGTCACCGCGCCCGGCTGCGCAAGCGGCTGCTGACCGGCGGGATCGATGCCCTCGCCGATCATGAGGTGATCGAGTTTCTGCTTATGACCGCCATCCCCCGGCGTGACGTGAAGCCGCTGGCGCGCAGCCTGATCCAGCGGTTCGGCTCGCTCGCTGCCGTACTCAACACCGATCCGCGCACGTTGGCAAACCATCCCGGCATGGGCGAGGCCAGCGCTGCGGCGTTGCGGCTGGTCGCGGTGGCGGCAAGGCGGCTGGCGCGACAAGTGGTGCGCGAGGCACCGGTGCTGGCAAGTTGGCAGGCGCTGCTCGATTACCTCACGATCGACATGGCCCACCTGACGGTGGAACGGGTGCGCATCCTCTATCTCGATACGCGCAACATGCTGATCGAGGACCACCACGTCGGCGACGGTTCGCTCGATGAAGCGCAGATCCACCCGCGCGAAGTGATCCGCCGCGCACTCGATTTGGGCGCGGCGGCGCTGATCCTGGTCCACAATCACCCGTCCGGCTCACCCGAGCCGAGCCGGGCCGATATCCAGATAACGCATCGCATCGCCGAGGCTGGGCGATTGCTCGGGATAGTGGTCCACGATCATGTGATCATCGGGCGCAACGGTCACGTTTCACTCAAGGCAAAAGGCTTGATCTAGGCACGTTGGACGCCCTTCCATCCACAGCCAAACCTCGGGATCACAGCGATTGCGCTTGCCAGCGCCCTTCCCCCGGCGATACGGGGACGCCCACAAGCAAGATCGGAAGGTTCGAATGGGCGATACCCCGGGCGCAGGCCGCAGCGGCAAGATGAATATCGACAGCAAACTCGTGCGGGAGCTCGCCGATCTGCTGAACGATACGGGCCTCACCGAGATCGAAGTCGAGGATGGTGACCGCAAGATCCGCGTCGCGCGTCAGATCGCCGCGGCCGCGCCGATTGCGGCGCCGGCAGCCGCCAGTCCGGCCCCGGCCCCTGCCCCGGTGGCTGCCGCTCCGGCACCCGCGGCTTCCCCTGCGCCGGCCCCGGTCGACGCGGTCAAATCGCCGATGGTCGGCACGGCTTATCTCACCCCCGAACCCGGCGCGGCCCACTTCATCGAAGTCGGCAAGACGGTTCGTGCAGGAGAAACGCTGCTGATCATCGAGGCGATGAAGGTGATGAACCCGATCGTCGCGCCCAAGGCCGGCACGATCCAGGCAATCCTGATCGAAAACGCGCAGCCGGTCGAATTTGACCAGCCGCTCGTGGTGATCGGCTGAGGCATGGCGATCCGCCGTCTGTTGATTGCCAATCGCGGCGAGATCGCGCTGCGGATTCACCGTGCCGCCCATGAAATGGGGATCGAGACGGTTGCGGTCCATTCCACCGCCGATGCAGAGGCGATGCACGTGCGCCTTGCCGATCATGCGGTGTGCGTTGGGCCGCCCCCGGCGCGTGACAGCTATCTCAACATGGCCGCGATCATTTCCGCGGCCGAAATCACCCATGCTGACGCGATCCATCCGGGCTATGGCTTCCTTTCAGAGAACGCGAAGTTCGCCGAGATCGTCGAAGCCCATTCGATCACCTGGATCGGGCCCAAGCCTGAACACATCCGCACGATGGGCGACAAGGTGGCCGCCAAGCGCACTGCTGGCGCGCTGGGCCTGCCGCTGGTGCCGGGCTCTGACGGCGCAGTGAGCGAGATTTTGGCGGCCAAGGCGATTGCGGACGAGATCGGCTATCCGGTGATCATCAAGGCCGCTTCGGGCGGCGGCGGGCGGGGCATGAAGGTCTGCACCGGGCCCGACGAGCTAGAAACGCTGATGCAGCAGGCCGGATCGGAGGCGAAGGCCGCGTTTGGCGATGCCACGGTCTATCTCGAAAAGTACCTCGGCAATCCGCGCCATATCGAATTCCAGATCTTCGGCGACGGCAATGGCAACGCGATCCATCTGGGCGAGCGCGATTGTTCGCTGCAGCGGCGCCACCAGAAGGTGCTGGAAGAAGCGCCCTCGCCAGTGATCACTCCCGACGAGCGCCAGCGAATGGGCCGGATCGTTGCCAAGGCGATGGCCGACATGGGTTATCGCGGCGCCGGCACGATCGAGTTCCTGTGGGAAGACGGGAAATTCTACTTCATCGAGATGAACACCCGGCTGCAAGTGGAACATCCCGTTACCGAGGCGATCACCGGGGTCGATCTGGTGCGCGAACAGATCCGCATTGCCGACGGCCGCCCGCTTTCGGTGGCGCAGGACGATATCGAGTTCAAAGGCCACGCGATCGAGTGCCGGATCAACGCCGAGGACCCATGGACTTTCACGCCCTCACCCGGTCTGGTCAAAAGCTACCATGCGGCAGGCGGGATGCACGTTCGCGTCGATTCCGGGCTTTATGCCGGATACCGGATCCCGCCGTACTATGATTCGATGATCGCCAAGCTTATCGTCTATGGCCGCACCCGCGACGGCTGCATCATGCGGCTGCGGCGGGCGCTGGAGGAAATGGTGATCGACGGGGTAAAGACCTCGATCCCGCTGCACCAGGCGCTGCTGCGCGAGCCGGACTTCTTGAGCGGCGACTATTCGATCAAGTGGCTCGAAGAATGGCTGGCAGAGCGCGGCTGAGCGCTGCTGCCGCCGCGTTTAGAATTCCAGCGGAACGCCCGGGATCTGCTTGGCGGTGCGGATCGTCAACGAAGTCTTGACGCTGGCTACGTTGGGCGCCGGGGTCAGTTTGCTGGTCAGGAATTCCTGAAAGCTCTGCAGATCGCGGCTGACGATTTTCAGGATGAAATCGATCTCGCCGTTGAGCATGTGGCACTCGCGCACTTCGGGCAAGCCCTTCATGTGATCTTCGAACTGGCGCAGGGATTCCTCGGCCTGGCTTTTGAGCGAGACCAGCGCGAACACCGTGATCGCATAGCCCAGCTTGGCGGCATCGAGTTCCGCGTGATAGCCCTTGATCACCCCGGCTTCTTCCAGCGCCCGCACCCGGCGCAGGCACGGCGGTGCCGTTAGCCCGACCCGCGCGGCCAGTTCGACATTGGTCATCCGCCCTTCGTCCTGCAACTCGGCAAGCAGGCGGCGATCGATCTGGTCAAGGTTGGCCATGCGCCTCATCCAAGGTTTTGGGCCCGACAGTTTGCTTCCGGGCCGCGATGATAATGCCAGCCATCCGCATTACGCGTCGCTGTACACGATTCGGCAACTTTCGGTGTGGCCTAGGACGATTACTATAATTTTATTATCCACAAACGCAATCGTCCCGCTTTGCAACGGGGTCAGGACGATCGCTTTCAAGAGCTTCACAAGCTGCTAAGGCATCGTGCCGCAATGCGCTGCCGAGCGATTCCGGCGGCGGCCAACTGGAGATGCAATGTACGTCGATGATCGCCTCGCTACGGTGCTCAGCGCCCGCGCCGAGGGTCTGGCGACGATGCGTATCCAATACCGCCAGTTGCTGGATTTGCTCGGCACGAGCGCGGCCGGTGCGCGCAGCGACCTGATCGATGCGGCGCACTTGCGGCTGGCCGAACTGGCCCAAGCCTTGCCAGTTCCCGAACGCGCCCGCGCCCTGGCTGAACCGGGGGTGCGGCTGCGCAATCCGCGGCTCATCGCCGAACTCGCCGCCGATCACCCTGCGATCGCGCTCGCCGCGATCCGGGCGGCACGGCTCGATGAGGGACAGTGGCTCGATCTTGTGCCGGCGCTGCCGCTCGCGGCACGCGGGTTCGTCCGTTACCGCAGCGATCTGCCTGCCGCGGTAAATGCGCGGCTGAGCCAGCTTGGCATCGATATCCGCGCGTTGCCGGCAGCGCCAGCTGTCGCCACCTTGGCAGAACCGCCGGCCCTGGCACCGGCCGACAATGTCCTGCAGATGACGCCGCGCGACGATATACCCGAAGGCAAGCTCACGCTGCGGCATCCGCCTGCGGACAACGACGGGATCGGCGCACTTGTCCGCCGCATTGAAGCCTTCCGCCGCACCCGGGAGAGCGCCGAGGCGCTGCGCCCCGCGAACGATGCGCCGCAGTTACCACTGGGCGAATCGGGGTACGAAACAGAGGCCCCGCCCGCGCTGACCGCTTTCGCATTTTCTACCGACACCGCCGGGCGCGTCGGCTGGGCCGAACCGGCTGCAGCCGCCATGGTCTGCGGTGTGCTGCTGACTGCTGACCCCGCTGGCTCCGCGATGGTCGACGTCGTCCGGCGTCGCCAGCCGATCCGCACGCAGCCATTGACGCTAACCGGTGCCCCCGCGATCGCTGGCGAATGGCAGATCGACGCCGCGCCGCAGTTCGATGCGATTGGCCATTTCACGGGCTATGCCGGACGGTTTCGCCGCCCCGCGCCCGCAGCCGCCGCACCTGCGGCAAACCCCGAGGCCGACCGGGTGCGGCAGATCCTGCACGAGTTGCGGACCCCGGTGAATGCGATCCAGGGTTTTGCCGAAATGATCCAGCAGCAGCTGTTCGGCACCGCTCCCCACGAATATCGCGCCCTTGCCGCCAGCATCGCTGCCGATGCCGCACGGATGCTGGCCGGGTTCGAGGAACTTGACCGGCTGGCACGGCTCGAAGCTGGGGCGCTGACCCCCGATGGCGGGTCGTGCGATCTGGCGATGACCATCGCCGGGATCGTCCACCAACTGGAACCCTATACGGCGACGCGCAGCAGCGGCTTCGCTCTCACCGCTGATTCCGGTGCTTTGTTCGTGGCATTGGCCCCGGCCGAGGCCGAACGGCTGGCATGGCGACTGCTGGCGACGCTGGCCGGTGCCGCCAATCCCGGCGAGGCATTGCCTTTGACGGTGAGCGATGCCGATGGCGCCGCGCTGCTTACAGTTGATCTTCCTGATGCGCTTGCCCGGTTGGACGATCTGTTCGATGCCGCTCCCGTGCCTGGGGCGCAGGCGCTCAGCGCGGGGGTATTCGGCACTGGGTTTGCGCTCCGGCTCGCTGCGGCCGAAGCGCGCGGCGCAGGCGGGAGCCTGACCCGGTCCGGCGCGTCACTTCGGCTGGTTCTGCCGCTGGCGGTTCCGACCGAGGCAAGCTTGACGGCCGCCACCGGCTTCCATACCCCACCCGACGGAACCGCGGCCTCGGCGGTTTGAAATCTGCGGCAACCGTTCCGGAGAAGCGCGATTGCCTGACCGCCGCATTACAGACCCGCCAGCACCGCAAGATTTTGTGCGCTTCCGGGCCGGTTTCGGACAGCGGTTCATCGTCACCGTCGATGCCGAGGAGGAGTTCGATTGGCGCGCGCCGCTGCGTCCGAGCGGACATACCCTTCACGCCGTGTCACGCCTCGCCAAATTCCAGGCCTTCTGCGAGGGTCAGGGCGTGGCTCCGGTCTATCTGGTGGATTACCCGATCGCCACGTCCGAGCTTGCCGGCGATTTGCTGCGCGATGCGGTCAGCGCCGGCCGGGCCGAAATTGGCGTTCAGCTTCACCCGTGGGTGAGCCCGCCGCTCGACGAGGACATCAACGAGTTCAACAGTTTTGCCGGCAATCTGCGCAAAGAGTTGGAAGAAGCAAAATTCGTCAAGCTGCGCGATGCGGTGGTTGCCAATTTTGGATGCGCTCCGCAAATCTACCGAGCCGGTCGCTATGGTGTGGGACCAAACACCGCCGCGATGCTTACCTGTCACGGGATAGCCATCGACAGCTCGGTCCGCGCCCGGTTCGATTACAGCCAGACCGGCGGGCCCAACTTCCGCGATTTGCCGGTGCGGCCATGGTGGATCGGCCGACCGGGCAGCCTGATGGAACTGCCGCTGACTACGGTGTTCCGCGGCGCCCTGCGTCGTCATGGCCCGTGGCTCTATCCGCGACTGTGGCGGTTACCGCCGCTGCGCGGACTTTTGGCCCGGATCGGGTTGCTTGAGCGCATTCCGCTGACCCCCGAAGGCGTGACGCTGCCCGAGATCGGCCACGCGATCGCCGCAGCGATCGCTGATGAACTGCCGATCATGGTCTTTTCGTTCCACAGCCCATCGCTGCAGCCCGGCCATACGCCGTACGTGCGCAGTGAAGACGATCTCGACGCGTTCTACGCATGGTGGCGAGCGGTGCTGGGCATGCTGGCCCAGCACAATATTCGCCCGGTCAACATCGCCGAACTGATGGCCGCCACCGAGCTTGCCTAAACCGGGAGCGAACGCTACCGGGCAAGACTGACCGGCGCACTGCGGTGGGCAGAGGTTTGGTGGCGGGGGCCTGTAGCTCAGCGGTTAGAGCTGGCCGCTCATAACGGCTAGGTCGCGGGTTCGAATCCTGCCGGGCCCACCATCGCCGGGTCTTGTCGTGTCGGGGAGTAGCGCAGCCTGGTAGCGCAGGTGCTTTGGGAGCATCAGGTCGCAGGTTCGAATCCTGTCTCCCCGACCAACAGGCCGAACACCTTACTGCTCGTGATGCAGTCCCAAAATCGGCTCGGAGCGCGTGGCCGATGGCGCAAACTGCCCGAAACTTGGCGAATCGAGACCTTGGCGAAGCACGCGCGGTCTTGCATTATGCAAATTCGCGAACGGTCTGGCGAACCTGCGCCAGAATCCGGAGCCAAGGGAAAGAGGCTGGGTAATGGAAGCAGTGATCGAGCGGCCGAGCAGCGAGCAGGCGGCGGGTGTGGAACAGTTCGACGTTGTGATCGTCGGTGCGGGCATTTCCGGTATCGGCAGCGCTTATCATCTCACCAAGCAATGCACGGGCAAGAGCTTCGTGATCCTGGAAGCGCAGGACGGCTTCGGCGGTACCTGGCGCACGCACAAGTATCCCGGGGTCCGCTCGGACTCTGACCTTTACACGTTCGGCTATCGTTTCAAGCCGTGGGAAGGCCCGCCCATCGCCACCGGCGCCGAGATCAACAAGTACCTTTCAGACGTAATCGAGGAAGCCGGGCTTGACGCCGCGACCCGTTACAGCACCCGCGTTATCCGGGCTGACTGGTCAAGCGCCGATAACAGCTGGACCGTGGAAACCGAGCATAAGGATGGCACCCGGAAAAAATTCCGCTGCAACTTCCTGTGGATGTGTCAGGGCTACTACGATCACGACAACCCCTATCTGCCCGAGTGGGAAGGGACCGAAACGTTCAAGGGCCGGCTGATCCACGCGCAGAAGTGGGACAAGGCGCTTGATTATGCCGGCAAGAAGGTGGTGGTCATCGGATCTGGCGCGACCGCGGCGACCGTGATCCCGGCAATGGCCGACGAGGCCGGCCATGTGACGATGCTGCAGCGCTCGCCCACCTATTTTTATTGCTACCCCAACGTCTGCGAGCTGGCCGACCAGCTTCGCGCGATCGATGTCGATGAACCAACCATCCACAAGGTCGTCCGCCAGTATTACATCGCCCAGCTCGCCATCATGGACCGCCGCTCACGCGAGGAGCCTGAGGTGGTGATCGAGGAACTCAAGACGCTGATGCGGCAGTACGCCGGCGAGGATTTCAAGTTCGATCCCGACTTCACCCCCAAGTATCGCCCGTGGCAGCAGCGGCTGGCGTTCATTCCCGATGGCGATCTGTTCAAGAAGATCGCCGAGGGCAAGGTTTCGGCGGTGACCGACGAGATCGAGCGGTTCGTGCCCGAAGGCATCCTGCTCAAGTCAGGCAAAGTGATCGAAGCCGACGTCGTGGTGGCCGCGACCGGGTTCCGCCTCTCGGTTATGGGCGAGATCGCCTTTGCGGTCGATGGCGAAACCGTCGACTGGTCGGAGACCGCGACGTATCGCGGCATGATGTTCACCGGGGTGCCCAATCTCGTCTGGGTTTTCGGCTATTTCCGCGCCGCCTGGACCCTGCGGGTCGATCTCGTCGGCGATTTCGTCTGCCGGCTGCTCAACCGGATGGACGAGCACGGGGTTCACCGGGTTGAAATCGGGCTGCCCGAAGCAGCCCACAATGCCCCGCTGCTGCCATGGATCGAGAACGACAACTTCAACCCCAACTACCTGATGCGCGACATCGACCGGCTGCCCAAGCGGGTGGGCGATCTGGCCGAATGGCGCCACACGCAGGACTACTGGGTTGAACGGCACGACATCCCCTCGATCGATCTCGAGGGTGAGGAATTCCGTTACAGCTGATTGCAGGGGGCGAGCGTGCGGCGATAATCCTGCGCGCTCATCCCCGACCAGCGCTTGAACGCCCGGGAAAAGCTTGAGGGGTCGGCAAAGCCGACCGCAAAGGCCACGGCATCGATGGTCATACGGCGCTGCGCGAGCAGCCGGCGGGCCTTGCGGTAGCGGGCATCATCGACCACCGCAGTGAGCGTTGTGCCCTCTTCGGCGAGGCGGCGGTGGAGCGTGCGTTCCGACACTGCCAAGCGGCTGGCTGCTTCCGCGAGCGACGGGTACCAATCATCTTCCAGCTCGATCATCCGCGTAAGTCGCTGGCCGATCGCGATATTTGAACTGGCGGTCTCCAGCAGATTGTCGCACTTGGCGCTGTAGAATGCGAGCAGTGTCCGGTCCGCGAGCAAGACCGGCGTGTTAACCGATCCGGGGCGGAACTGCCAGCGCGTCTGCGCGGCGTTAAATTCCACCCGGCAGGGATACTGTGCGGCGAACCGTGCCCAATCGGCCGGTGGCGCTGCGGCAACTGAAACGCTTTCCAGCGGGAGCGCCGGCCCAATCACGTCGAACAGCAAGGTGCGGATTGCGCCCAGATCGCGGTGCTGGGTGAAATCGCCGAACCGGTCGCTCAACGCTGAATCGTCGCCGATCAGGGCACACGCCCCGTTCGGTGCCGAAACAAAGCGATACTCGATCAGCGAATACGTCAGCGACTGATAACGACAGGCGATTTTCAGAGCATCGCCCAGCGTTTCGGCCGTCATCATCGCGATACCCAGCGGGCCGTAGCCGGCAGCGCGGTAACGCAAGCCGGTTTCTAGCCAGAGATTGGGATGTTCGCGCGTCGAGGTGAAAAAGCCCTGCTGCAGCAGCAGTTCCTCTTGCGCAAAAATCTCGCGCGCGCCGGCATCGAGCTGGAGCGGCTTGATATGGTTGTAATCACAAAACCGGTCCCAGCTGATCTGCATTTCGCTATGCAGCACATCGCGCATCAAGCGCGCGCTAAGGTCCGGCAACGTCGCCAGCAGCGCATCTGATCGCATCCGAGATATCCTCTGCGGTTCCAATTCGCCTTGTTTATAGATCAAGGTCGAGACCAGCAATGTTACGCCGCCAGCGCGGCTACGTCCAGCGACCGATTTGTCCCCTCGCAATGGACAGCAATGGCAGATATCGTCATGCAATTGGCAGTTCGTGCCATGGCGGTTACAACCGCCCCGCTCGACACTGAAAACGATAAAATGTGTTGGAGGGATGAGTGAAGCCTAGGACCCGTTTTGCGGTAAGCGCCGTGTTGTCGGTCGCTGTTGTGGCGGCGGCTTCGGCTGCGTCTACGCGCGGACCGACGTGGACCCAATTGCTGGCTGCAGACCAGAGCAGCGATTGGCTGACCTATGGCGGTAGCTTCAATGAAAAACGCTTCAGCCCGCTGACCACGATCAACGATAGCAACGCCGCGAACCTCGGCCTCGCCTGGTCGTATGAGTTCGATACCAACCGGGCCCAGGAATCCACGCCGCTGGTTTACAACGGGGTGCTCTACGTCACGACCTCGTGGTCCAAGGTGTTCGCTTTCAATGCTGCCAGCGGCAAACTGCTGTGGAAGTACGATCCGGCCGTCACGCGTGAGCGCGCCAACAATGGCTGCTGCGATGTCGGCAACCGCGGCGCAGCCATCTATGACGGCAAGATCTATTTCGGCACTTACGATGGCCGCCTGATCGCGCTTAATGCCAAGACCGGTCAGCCGGTGTGGGCGGTTCAGACTACCGATGTGTCCAAGCCCTACACGATCACCGGCGCACCGCGAGTGATCAAGGGCAAGATCCTGATCGGCAACGGCGGCGCCGAACTGGGCGTTCGCGGCTATATCACCGCTTACGATGCGATGACCGGCAAGAAGGTGTGGCGCTTCTGGACCGTTCCCGGCAACCCGGCCAACGGCCCCGACAACGAAGTGTCCGATGCCGTGCTGCAGGCCAAGGCGGCGGGAACATGGTTCGGCAACTTCTGGCAGGCCGGCGGCGGCGGCACCGTGTGGGATGCGATCGTCTACGACAAGGAGCTTGACCAACTCTACATCGGTGTGGGCAACGGCAGCCCTTGGAACCACCGCAAGCGTAGCGAAGGCAAGGGTGACAACCTGTTCCTCTCTTCGATCGTCGCGCTGAACCCCGATACCGGCCAGTACCTGTGGCACTATCAGGAAACCCCGGGCGAAACGTGGGATTTCACGGCCACGCAGACCATCACTCTGGCAACGATCCCGGTGGACGGTGCACCGCGCAAGGTGCTGATGCAGGCGCCCAAGAACGGGTATTTCTTTGTGGTCGACCGGACCAACGGCAAGCTGATCTCGGTCAAGAACTACGTGCCGACAACTTGGGCAACCGGCTATGATATGACCACGGGGCGCCCTATCGAAACTCCCGAAGCGCGCT
>CANGQZ010000042.1 GCA_947455865.1 Sphingomonadaceae bacterium | reverse complement strand
GGCCAGCGCCAGTGCTGCGCGTTCCTGTCGTGGCGGTGTGGCCGGATAGATAAACCCCGTCACTGGCCAGTGGGTCGTGCCAAGGCCATTGATCGGCGCGAACCACCCCCGTACTTCGCTCCAGTCGTTCGCGGGGGAAACGTCGACCGCGCGGACGTTGTCCTCGATCTGACCGCGTCGGCCGTTGATCAGGCTCCAGTTGGCGTGGCGCAGCAGCACGGTGCGCGAATCGATGATCCGGCTGACCGCCGCGACATGGCCCAGTTCCATCTTTCCGTAAGGCTGGAACGCCATCACCGCGCCCACTTTAGGGATCGAGCCTCGAGCATACTTGCCGGCGGCCTGGCCCCACCAGGTCCAGGCATCGCCGCGGATCTGGATGCCGGTGACCTGCCGGGCATAAGGCACGCACTGGAGATATTCGGGGATCGCGCCGCCGCCTCCGCCCGAGACGCGGTCGATATCGATCACCGTGTCGGCCAATGCCGGCGCGGCGATGGCAGCGGCCGCTGCTGCGATCAGAAGTGCAAGAGTTCCCCGCATGCCCGCTGTTCCTCACCCGGTTAGGGTTAAGGCAGGGTCAGCGATTAAGGTTAACGAATCAGTTTACAATTCCGTCCGAAGGCGCGGTCTCTATTCGCGATGCTTGCACAAACCCCGCGAACCGGTCACTGCGCCCCGGTATGCTCCCGCAGGTTATCATCATCGGCCGGCCCAATGTCGGCAAGTCGACGCTGTTCAACCGGCTGATCGGCAAGAAACTCGCGCTGGTCGACGATCAACCGGGGGTCACGCGCGATCGCCGGTTCGGTGAGGCGACCCTGCTGGGCCTTGAGTTCACCATCGTCGATACCGCCGGGTGGGAGGATCAAGACCCGGAAACGCTCCCCGGGCGGATGCGCATGCAGACCGAGGTTTCGCTGCAGGGTGCCGACGTTGCGCTGTTCGTGATCGATTCGCGCGCCGGGATTACCCCGCTCGATGAGGAAATCGCCCGCTGGCTGCGCGGGCAGAACGTGCCGGTGATCGTGGTCGCCAACAAGGCCGAGGGGCGTTCGGGCGATGGCGGACTGTTCGAGGCGTTCTCGCTCGGCTTCGGCGATCCGGTGGCGTTGTCGGCCGAACACGGCGAGGGGCTGGCCGATCTGTTCGAGGCGCTGCTGCCGCATCTGGATGACAAGCAGCCTGATCCCGATGCCCCGCCGGCCGAGGAAGAAGACGAATACGATCCGCGCGCGGTGCTCAAACTGGCGATTGTTGGCCGGCCCAATGCCGGCAAGTCCACGCTGATCAACGCACTCCTCCGTGAAGATCGGCTGCTGACCGGACCCGAGGCCGGCATTACCCGCGATTCGATCGCGGTCGATTGGCTCTGGCCCGATCCCAAGGACGGCACGCAGCGGCAGGTCCGGCTGATCGACACCGCCGGGATGCGGAAGAAGGCTCAGGTAACCGACAAGCTCGAAAAGCTCGCCGTGGCCGATGCCCACCACGCGGTCGATTTCGCCGAAGTCGTCGTGCTGCTGCTCGATGCCACCCGCGGACTTGAACATCAGGACCTCAAGATCGCCTCGATGGTGCTCGACGAAGGCCGCGCGCTGATGATCGCGATCAACAAGTGGGACGTTGCCGAAGAGGCCTCGGCGCTGTTCAACGGGGTGCGCACCGCGTTAGACGAAGGGCTGGCGCAAGTGCGCGGGGTGCCGCTGCTGGCGATTTCGGCGCATACCGGCAAAGGGCTTGATCAGCTGCTCGCCGCAGCCTTCGAAATCCGCGATGCGTGGTCAAAGCGGGTGCCAACCTCGGCGCTCAACCGCTGGTTCGATGCTGCGCTTACCGCCAATCCGCCGCCGGCACCGGGTGGCAAGCGGATCAAGCTGCGTTATATCACGCAGGCCAAATCCCGCCCGCCGGGGTTCGTCGTTTTCGGCACGCGGCTTGATCTCATTCCTGAAAGCTATCGCCGTTATCTGATCAACGGCATTCGCCGCGAGCTGGGGTTCGAAGCGGTGCCGATCCGCCTGACGCTGCGCAGCGCCAAAAACCCGTTCGCCAAAGATTAGGCAGCGCCTTCGCGTTCGATATCGCGGTCCCAGTCGGCGGTGCCGAGCACCTCGAAGTTGGGATAGTGTTCGGCATAAGCCGCCAGGATACTGCTGCGCTGCACATCGTCGAATTCGCCGTGAAACTGCAGGTATTCCATGTGCCGCGCGCCGTCCGCGCTGAACGGGTGGAAGATCGAATCGTTTTCCCCGTCGAACTCCAGTGTGGCGAGCTTCAGCTTGGCGCAGAGCTCGACGTTGAAGGTTGGCGTCGCCTTGATCCAGCGGTCGCCGATCCGCACCGACGTATAACCGTGGAAATAATAAATGTCGGTCCCGATCGCCTCGCGCAGGCGTTGGGTCGAAAGGTGGTTGTAAACATCGGCATAGCCGACACGGGCACCCACGCCGACCGCACGGCACGCTGCCGCCATCAGCGCTGCCTTGGGCACGCACGAGCCATAGCCGTTGCTCAGCGCCCGGCTCGCGCTGAGGCCCGCTTCTGACAGATCGACGCGGTAGGGATCGTAGCGGATCTTGTCGCGCACCGCGTAATAGATCCGGATCGCCTGGGTTTTCTCGTCGGCGGCATCGCCGATCGCGGCATGGGCGAACGCGATCACATCGGGGTGATCGGAATTAATCATCGCCGTCGGGGCGAGGGCGGGGTCGGTGATCATCTATGCTCCCAATCTGCCGCGCGAATGCCTGCGTGGTTGCTCTAATCATGGCGCGGGAATAGCATCCGCGCCAGCGTCAAGTATCTGCGATTGCGGTCCATCACCGGGCCGGCGCGGCTGTGGTAAAAAAGGCGCGTGAGAGGGTGTCCATGAGTCTCTACGCCAGCTTCGATCACTATCGCACCCCGCTTGGGCCTGATGGCACGCCTTATGCCTCTTACGAGGCTCTGCGCGACGAGGCACAGGCGGCAGACGAGCCGATCGGCTGGAGCGAGGCCTATGGCGGGCTGTGGGTGGTTACCGGCTGGGCTGAAAGCGAAGCGATCCAGCGCAACATCACCGATTTCTCCAACTCCGCGGTAACCTTCCCGCAATACGCCACCCCCAGCGGCAAGCCGTTTTTCCTGTCGGGGCAGGATGAGCCCGATCACGCGAAATACCGCCGGATGGTGCAGGCCCCGTTCACCCGCCCGCGCTCGATGAAAATGCTCGGCCAGCTGCGCGATATCGCGCGGATGCTGGTCGACGATGCGATCGGGCAGGACCGGTTCGATGCCGTCAAGGTGGTAGACCGGATGCCCGGCTATGCGTTCTGCGCCATCGTTGGCCTGTCGATGGATCATGAGGCGCACTATCGCCGTTTCGTCGGTGCGATGGTGGAAGGCGCGAACGATCCGGAAGGCGCCGCGCCGACCATTGCCGAAATGGGCCAGTACTGGCTCGATCTGATCCGCGAACGCCGCGCCCGGCCCGCAGGCGGTCTGCTCGACGAGATCATCAACGCCGAATATGATGGCGAGAGGCTCAGCGAGGAGGAACTAGTCGAATTCTGCACCGTGCTGCTGCTCGGAGGGTTCGACAATACGCTGCGCTTTCTCGGCAACGTGTTCTACCGCCTCGCGTGGGACCGCGAACTGCGCCGCCGGCTGGTGGCCCGGCCCGAACTGATCCCGGCGGCGGTTGACGAGTTCCTCCGGCTCGACGCGCCCGCCGCGACCTTCCGGCTGGTGCGCAACGAGGTTACTGTCGGCAAGGTAACGATGAAGCCGGGAGACATTGCGGGGTTGATCCATCCCATTTGCAACCGCGATCCGCGCCAGTTCGAATATCCCGACGCGTTCCTGATCGGGCGCAAGACCAACCGCTACATGACCTTCGGCACCGGTACGCACCACTGCCTTGGCGCGTTCCTAGCCCATGCCGAGGCGGTGGCGATGGTCGAACAGTTCCTGGCCCGCATTCCGGATTTCTCGCTCGATCCGGACCGCCCTGCGCGCTGCGTGGTGGGGCAAGTAGGGGGGATGGTCGAAGTCCCGGTACGGGTGGGGTCGGCGGGGTAATCGGCCAACCCCCATCCGCTAACCCTCAGGGTTTCCGCTTTTTCCGTTTCGGTGCTGCAGCAGGCGCCGGCGGCGTGGGCGGCGGCGGAGCGCGCAGCGCCACGAACGTCGGCAGATCATCCACCACCCCCGGTACCGCGTCGAGCCGGGTTCCCATCGCCGCATCGAGCCGGCTGATCCGGTCAAGCGGGGCGGGGTGGGTCCGGGTATGGAGCTCATAACCCTTGGTCTCAGGCGCGCCGCTCAGCGTCTGGAGCACGCCGACCAGCCCGAACGGCGAATAACCGGAGCGCGCGGCGATCACCACGCCCATCCGGTCGGCCTCGAACTCGTCGTCCTGGCTGAGGCCCTGCGTGTAGAGCGATTTGCCCGCGGCGAGCAGCGCGGCGGAGAACTGCCCGGCGATCCCGCTGCCACCGCCCGGGTTGAAGTAGGCCTGCATATCGCCCAGCGCCTGATCGCGCATCGATTTCTGCAGCGCCGCGATGTGATGTTTCTTGACGACATGCGCCACTTCATGAGCCAGCACCCCGGCCAGCTCGCTTTCGCTGCGCATCCGGTCGAACAGTCCGCGCGTAATCAGGACATAGCCGCCCGGCATAGAGAACGCGTTGAAATCGTTGCTTTCGATGATCCCGAACCGCCACGGCAGGTTCGGCCGTTCGCTGTGCAGCGCCAGCCACATCCCCAGCCGGTTGACATAACGCTGCTTGGCCTCGTCCTTGACGAGCGGGGCGGCGCCCATGATCATTCCGGCCAGATCGCCACCGAGCTTGATCTCCTCTTGCTCGCCGATCTTCTGAAAGCCCTCGCCAACTTTCTGCAGCCCCTTAGCCTTGTTGAGCAGGCTGTCGAGGCCGCCAAATTGGGCCTGTGCCGGGGCAGCGGCGAGCAACATCGCTGCGGTCAGCGCAAGGCCGGAAATTCGGACCGCGCGGCTCACTTCACTTTCCCTTTCTTGAGATAATCCACCTTGTTCTCGGCAAGCTTGCTATCGGCTGCCATGGCCCGCGCTTCGTCCGGGGTGGTGGCGAGTGCAGCCAGTGCTTCGACTTGCGCCGGATCGATCGAGGCGTTGCGGATGTTCTCCTCGTCCAGCCCCTTGACCCCGGTGGTCACCGTCCGGCTTGAGCTGTTGGTGCGGAACAGCGAGGCGGGGTTGCTAAGCGAGCTGACCGAGGGCCGCTCGCCGTTCTGTTGCGGCCGTGCCGGCGCCGCTGCGACGCCCGCGCTTTCGGCGCGCAAGTTCAGCGCGCGGACCCAGCCAGTCCGCCCGCCAGCCGAGACATTGACCCACGCCCCCTGGCGCGAAACCACCTCAACCGCCTGACCGGCAGCGACCGGGCCCACTTTGGGCACATCGATGAGCGGCTGGGCGAGCAGATCGGCCGGGCGGATCACCAGCGCCTTCTCTGCGGCTGCTGCCCCCGCCCAAAACGCGCCGAGGCAAAGCGTCAGGAGCAGCCGCCGCAACCTCATCCTTTCAGCCTTTCTTTTCATTTCCAGCCGGTTGCAGCAACGACGGCTCGTATAGCTGCACGCGAGTCTCGCGCCCTTTTACCTGATGCAGCCCGCAATCGCGCCATGCGAATGCATCGCCGCAAGCATCTTTCGTCGCTTCAGTCACCAGCACCCGCGCGATCCCCTTGGTCAGCCCTTCGACCCGGCTGGCAAGGTTCACCGTGTCGCCGATCACGGTGTAATCGAGCCGGTCGTTCGAACCGATAAAGCCGACCACCGCGCGGCCGGTGTGAATGCCGATGCCGATTTCCAGCGTCCGGCCCAGCTCGCCCAGCTGGCCGCGCAGTTCTTCCAGCGCTGCCGACATCGCGATCGCCGCACGCACCGATCGCTGGGCGCTGTCCGGCTCTGCCACCGGGGCACCCCAGAAGGCCATGATCGCATCGCCAATGAACTTGTCGAGCGTGCCGCCGTGCGCGAAGATCACCTCGACCTGTTTCGAAAAATAGCCGTTGAGCATCGTCACGACTTCTTCGGGCGTGGAAACCTCGGACAGCGAGGTGAACCCGCGAATATCGGAAAACAGCACCGAAACTTCAGTCGCTCGCGCCTCGTTGCGGTAATCGACTTCACCGCGCTCGATCAGGTCGGCTACCACCCGCGGATCGAGGAAGCGCTTGAACATCCCCGAGGTGCGCAGCCGCACCCGTCGCTCGTCGAGATAGGCGATCCCGCTGGCGGTAAGATAGGCCAGCCAGCCGAACGTCAGCGCCGCAAACACCGGCACGAATGTCCCGCCGCGCAGCGCCAGCCAGCTTCCCGCCGAGGCTGCCAGCGTGATCGCGATCAGCGCCACGCCCAGCCGGTTGGCGCTGACTCCCCGCGCGAAACCAAACCCGACCAGCCCGATCAGCACGAGCGCCAGCGGCAGCACTGCCACTCGCGGCGGCTCGCGCAGCCAGTCGCCCCGGTCGAGGTTGTCGAGCGCGGTGGCGAGGATTTCGACGCCCGGATACGTGCTGCCCAGCGGGGTCAGTCGCAAATCCATCAGCCCCGGCGCGGCGGTGCCGATGACCACGATCTTGTCCTTGAACTCGTCGGCCGGACGCTGCGGATGCTGGCGCAGCGCATCGAGGTAGATGTCGGCGTAAGAGACGTGGTGCCAGCCCTTGCGCCAGTTGAGCAGCACCGTCTTTTCTGAAGGCAAGGGCCTTCCGCCCGCTCGCACGATCTCGGCGGCGAGTGAGGGGAAGCGCCAGCCTTTCGCATCGGCATAGAGGTTGTGATGGCGCCCGACGTTGTCGCTGTCGGGCGAAAAGTTGATCAGCCCGCCGCGCATCGCCTCGGGGTGTTCCAGCATCACCAGCGGCAGCATCAACGGTATCCGGACGTCGTGCGGCGGCTGGGTCAGCGGCTGGCGCGGCACGGCCGGCGGCAACTGGCTGATCAGCGCGCCGTCGCCATCGGCGTTGAGCGTCATCGCCAGCCACGCTTCGGGGTGGCGTGCGACCGCATCGGCAAATGCCGCGTCGTGCTCGGGGCGGTAGGCATCCAGCTCGTTGAACAGGATATCGAACGCCACGGCGCGCGGGTGCTGCGCGCCGATGTGATCTAGCAACTCGCCGTGGACAGAGCGTGGCCACGGCCAGCTGCCGGCCAGATCGTTCATCGCCTCGAGCGAGCGCTGGTCGATATCGACGATTACCACCCGGTCCGAAACCGGCCGCTCCCGAGCGTGAAGCGCCAGCAGCAGATCGCCCCCGCGCTGGTCGATGATCCGTGTGAAGCCGGCAAAGCCGAAGTCGATTCCCGCCAGCAGCGCGAAAACCGCTGCCAGCGCGATCCACCGCCGCTGCGCCACGATGGCGCGCAAAGTGGCCAAAGCCCTTGTCATCGCGCTCCCGTCATCGTCCCCCCGGTCATGCCGGGCCGGACATTGTCCGATGCGCCCGCGCGGTGCAATCGAGAACCTTGCAGAGCGCGTTAGGCCCTGCGGCGCAGCGGCAGCCGCTGGCCCAGCGTCAGCGACCGCCACAGCCACTCGAGTGGGCCCTGCCGGAACTGCGCCAGCCATGGCTTGCTCCACCCCAGCATCAGCGCCCAGCCGCCCAGCACGAACAGCCCCTGCCAGCGCAGCGGCACCGTCCCGATCAGCCCCAACCCCCAGCCATAGAATATCGAGGTCATCACCAGCGTCATGCCAAGATAATTGCTGAACGCCATCCGCCCCGCCGCGATCAGCCGCCGGCCCGGCGCGGTGGCGGCAAGATGCGGGCTCCAGCGCACCAGTGCGGCGCCATAGCCCAGCGCCATCAGCAGGTGTGGCACCGCCAACCAGAACGCCATCGCCGCGACCATCGCGTCGGGCGGCCAGTTATGCGCCCAGGCCCAGCCGATGAGCCCGGCGGTCAGCGCCCCGCCAGTCAGGGTGCCGCCCAGCGCCAGCCCGGCGAGCGCGCGGCGCGGCCATGCCCCGGCGAAGAACCCGCTGCGATACAGCGCCATTCCCAGCAGCATGAGCGGCAATGTCTCGCCGATCGTGTTCAGGGCTCCCGCAACCGGCTCGGCCGGATCGTCGTTCAGCTTCGCCGCTGCCTGCGCCAATAGGTCTTGGCGATATCCTGCCATTTCCGCTGCCGTCGCGCTGGCCGCAGCGGCGCGCTCGGCGCGGTAATCGGCGGCCACATCGGCATTGGTCTTTCCCGCCAGCACATGCTGTTCAAGGGTCACCTGCGGTAACCCCTGAAGCGCCATCAGGCTGTGCCACATCACGAACATGGTCAGCCCGCCGGCCACCAGCACGCGCGTCGGCGCCTGTCGAAACGCCAGTGCGGCGAACCCGGCCAGGGCATAGGTGAACAGGATGTCGCCCCACCACACCAGCCAGTGGAGATAGCCAAACAGCGCCAGCCAGCCGAGCCGGTGGATCTGCAACAACTCGCCATTGGCGCCGCGTGCCTCGGCGTTGTCGATAAACAGCAGCAACGATGCCCCGAACAGCAGGCTGAATAGCGCCCGCATTTTGCCCTCGAACACCAGCAGGGCAAAGGCGAACCACAGATGATCGGCAAAGTTGCCCGGCACCGGCACGTTGGGTGAAAGCGTCGCCGCCTGCGGTCCGGCGAAACCGCCGATATTGATCGCAAGGATGCCGAGCACCGCCACCCCGCGCACGAGATCGAGCGCCACAAGACGCGGCGCGGTTGTGGTCAAGCGGTCAGCCCGGCTTTGCTCAAGCTGGAGCAGGCCGCCGTCGCCGCTTCCCGGCTGGCATAGCCGCCGGCCTGCAGCTTGCTGACCTTTCCGACCGGGACGTTGATCCGCGGATGGCCGGAAACTTCAGGCCGCGATTTCAGCTTGGTCCACAGCGCATCGGCATTGGCAGCTACCCCGAACGCGCCGAACTGGATTCGCCAACCGACGCCCGTCGCAGGGGCAAGTGCGGGGGCGGGGGCGAGGGCAGGGGTCGGGGCAGGCTTAGGCTTGGGCGCGACTGCCGCCACCGCAGCTGGCTTTGGCGTGGGCGCAGGGGCCGGCTTGGCCGCCACCGCGGGCCGGGCATAGTCGGCCCCGGCCGTTGCCGGCGAGGCCGAGCCGACGATGCGCACCGCGCTGGCCACCGCCGCGCCGGGGGATACCATTGGCGGGCTGGCCACAGCCGGCGCGGGCGCCGGGACAGGTGCCGCAGCCACTGTCGTCGAGCCCGCGCCCAGATCGACCGCCGCACCCTGACTGGTCCGCGCGGCGTCGGCCTTCTGCGAGAGCTGCGTGGCGAGCGAAACGGCCGCCTGGCGTTGCGCCAGTGGAATATATCGGTCCATCTGGACCAGCGCCGGCGCTGCCTGCGGCAGGCCTGAACTTTGCGCCATGGTCATTAGCGCATAGGCGCGGGCCCAGTCCTTCGGCGCCAGATCGCCATTGAAATGGGCGATACCCATCAGATACTGCGCCCGCGGATCGCCGCGATCAGCGGCGGCGCGCACATAGGGCATGGCCTGGGTCCGCTCGCCCCGGTCGAACAACAGCAGCCCATAGTTGTCCGCTGCAGCAAGGTGCCCTGCCGCAGCTGCCTTGCTAAACAGCATCTCGGCCTTGGCCAGATCGCGCGGCACTCCGCGCCCCAGTTTGTAGGCCTGTGCCAGGTTGAACTGGGCATCCGCATCGCCGGCATCGGCCGGCCCCTGCCATTGCGCCACCGCGCCGGCATAATCGCCGCGGGCCCAGGCTTGAGCTCCGGCCTTGACGTCGGCGCGGCCCGGCCCCGCCCCGCTGAGAGCAAAGCCAACCCTGCCCCTGCTACCAGCAACAGTCTCAAACCAGTCATCGGCAAAATTCCCCAAGCCACGGCTCTATGACGCACTTTTGCCACAGCGGCCCCACTGCCCGCAATGGCGCATGGAAAATGTGTCCGGACCGCAGATTTCCTTGCTCCAACTCCGCTTTTGGCCGGCTTGTTAACCTAATCTTAGGGAGCATCTGGAATGTTTCCCGCGACTTTGCAGGTATTTTTGCAATTCGGGGGGGGGCCGGACTTTGCGCGTTTTGGCTTTGGCATCTCAGAAGGGTGGTTCGGGGAAGACCACGCTCTCGGGCCACCTTGCAGTGCAGGCGCAACGCGCCGGCGCGGGGCCGGTCGTTCTGATCGACATCGACCCCCAGGGGTCGCTGGCCGATTGGTGGAACGAGCGCGAGGCAGAATTTCCGGCCTTCGCCCAGACCACGGTTGCCCGCCTCGCCAGCGATCTCCAGTTGCTGCGCCAGCAGGGCTTCAAGCTCGCGGTGATCGATACGCCCCCGGCGATCACGCTGGCGATCCAGTCGGTGATTGCGGTTGCCGAACTGATTGTCGTGCCGACCCGGCCCAGTCCGCATGATTTGCGCGCCGTTGGCGCCACTGTCGATCTGTGCGAACGCGCCGGCAAGCCGCTGATTTTCGTGGTCAACGCCGCCACCCCCAAGGCCAAGATCACCAGCGAGGCGGCGGTCGCACTGTCGCAGCACGGCACTGTCGCCCCGATCACCCTGCACCACCGCACCGATTGCGCCGCCTCGATGATCGATGGCCGCACCGTGATGGAAATCGATCCCGAGGGCCGTTCGGCCACCGAGATTGCGTCGCTGTGGAATTACATTGCCGATCGGCTGGAAAAGAATTTCCGGCGCACCGTTTTCGCCGCTGCGCCTGCCGCATCCGGCCCTGGCGGCGCGGCGCGTCCGACGGCCAGCCGCCCGGTTGGGGGCTTTGGCCGCCGCGTTGCCGGCTCGTGACGGGGATTGCGCGGATGGCACAAGGCAAGCCGCTTGGTTCGCTGAAGCCCACCTTGCTGGCGCGCAAGGGCGGTGCCCGCCCGGCAATGCGGCAGCAGCTTCAGGTCATGCCTTTTGGTGATTCGCCGGCAGACGATCTCGAAACCAATCTCGGCTGGAACGATATGGGCGGCGACGTCGGAGAGATCGTCCCGTTCATTCGTGATGCATCGGAAGACGAACCTGCACCCCTCCCAGCTGTTGTTCGCCAGCGCGAAGCCGCCGAAGCTCGCCTTGCGGCCGAACCTGCGGCGCAGCGCCGCCGCCCAGCGCGCGATCAGGGCCGCAAGGCCGCGTTTACGCTGCGCCTCGATCCCGATCGGCACCTGAAACTGCGCCTCGCCTGCACGCTCGATGCACGCAGCGCTCAGGCCGTGGTGACCGAGGCGCTCGACCGCCTGCTATCCGAAAAACCCGAACTTGCCCTGCTGGCCCAGCACGCCAGCAAGCGCACCAAATCCTGATCGCCGCGAAGGGGGGACCAGATATGACACCTGTCCGTTTCACTGCCACCCGGATCGGCTTCGCCGCCGGTTCGATGCTTGCCGTCTCGTTGCTCTCGGGCTGCTCGGCGTCGCGGATTCATTCCGCCAGCGCGGCATTGCCCGAAGGCGCGTCGAGCCAGCTTGATTCCAAGGCTGAAAAGGCAGTCATCCGCGCCGAACAGGCCGTGCGGCGCAGCCCGCAGGATGCTGGCGCGCGCAACGCACTCGGGCTTGCCTATCTTGGCGCCGGGCGTTTCGATTCGGCGGCCACCGCGCTGAACGATGCGATGGCGTTGGGAGACAACACCGGGCGCACCGCGCTCGCGCTGGCCCTCGCCCAGATCGGGCAAGGCCGCCATGCCGATGCCGTTGCGTTGCTCGACGATTGGCGCAGCGATATCCCCGCTGGCGATCTGGGCCTCGCACTCGCGCTTGCCGGCGAGACTTCGCGCGGCGTTGCGGTGCTGGTCGATGCGGTACGCACCGGCGATAACTCGGCCAAACTGCGCCAGAACCTTGCATATGCCTATGCGCTCGACGGGCGCTGGCAGGAATCGCGGACCATGGCGGCGCAGGATGTGCCTGCCGATCAACTCGATCGCCGCATTGCGTTCTGGGCGCTGTCGACCCTGCCCGATCGCAACAAGGAGCGCATTGCGGTCCTGCTCGGCGCCCCGTTGCGCGGCGATCCCGGCCAGCCCGCCGCGCTCGCGCTGACGGCTGATCCCGCCAAGGAACAGCTCGCTGCCGAAACGGCTGCGCCCGTCGCTGCAGCCGCTCCGCCGGTCCTGGCCGAAGCAGCGCCCGCACCCGCCGTCGCCGCCCCGCTGGTCACCACGGTCAGCGCCAATATTGCCGCACAGCAGGCAACTCCGGGCTATATCGCGCCAGCACCGGCTGCACTGGTCCAGCCGCGCACCAGCGTGGCGCAAGCGTTCGGCAGCGTTGAACCGGTTGTGGCACAGCCCGCGGCGGTGCAACCGGTTAAAGTGGTCCGCGCCAAGGTGGCGGCTGGTGGGACGCACTTCGTCCAGCTCGGTGCGTTTTCCAGCTTGCAAGGCGCCCGTCGCGCCTGGGGCATCTATACCCGGCAGGACCGCTCGCTCCGCGCTTACCGGATGACGATCACCCCAACCAATGTCCGTGGCAAGAACGTCTGGCGCGTCGCTGCCGGCGGCCTCGTCGGCCGGATGGCCGCGAACAACCTGTGCGCCGGCTTCAAAACGCATGGCGGTACGTGCTTCGCTTATGCCGCGCCGCGCAAGTTTATCCCGGCAGCGCCCGGTGTCCCCGGGGTTGTCGCCGGCGGCCCGCAAATGGCCCGCCGCCGCTGAGGTAACGCCTTTTAAAGATTTCCGAACCTACATCGGATCATCGACCAGCCTTGTTCAGCCCCTCCCGCAAGCGCGGGAGGGGCTTTTTTCTTGGGAAGGCAATCGGGCCCGATCCACTCACTCGATATGCGCTACTCCGTCGCCGAGCACGGCCACCCAACCATGCTTGCGCTCTTCGTAGATCGACACTTCCGGCGCCGGAAACTGAGGATCGGCAAACGCGCCCACCGGAATGGCGATCATCCCGGGCAGCGCTGCAACGGTGTATGCCACCGTACCGCCGCACTGCGGACAGAACCGGAAAGTCGCCTGTCCGCCGCTGTCGCCCGCCCCGGTCCATGATTGGAACGTGCCTGCCAGCGTCACGTGCGCCTCGGCCCAGCGCGCCTGCACTGTAACCGCGCTGCCGCTGCGCTTCTGGCAATTCAGGCAATGGCACACCAAAACCTGCGCCGGGGCGCCTTGGCAATGTGCGCGCAGCTGGCCGCAGCGGCAGGATGCAAAGTATTCGGTCATCGCGGCTGCTTAGAGAGGCTCGATCCCCACGATCTCGATCGCCTCGTCCTGCCCAGCGAAGGCCACCAGATCACCCACCGCCGCCCCGGTCAGCGCGCGGGCCAGCGGCGCGGTGAAGGCCAGCCGGCCTAGCGCCGGATCGGCCTCGTCGCTGCCGACGATGGCGATCTCGCGCAATTGCCCGCCACGGCGGAACTGCACGCGGCAGCCGAACGCTACCGCATCGCCCGTTGCCGCCGGCTGCACTTCGGCGCTTGCCAGGCGAGCCTGCCAATAGCGCAAGTCACGCTTGATCGCAGTCAGGGCGCTTTCGTCCGCCGGTTGCAGCAGGGCGGCTTCCAGCCTGGCGATGCGCTCGGCAATCTGCGCCAGCCCGGCCGGTGTAACCAGATTCGGCCCGGGCGGCAGCGGCACCTCGAAGCGCGGTTCAAGGTGTTCCTCGTCACTCTCGCGGCGGAACGCCACGCTCACGCCGAAACGCCCTTCACCGCTTCGACCGCCTCGGTCGCTGCAATCCACTGCAGCTCGGCCGCGGCAAGGTCTTTGGCCTTAGCGCCACGCCGCAGGGCGAGTTCCCCCTTGTCGAGCGCGGCGAGGTCTTTCGCGGCGCTCGCCGGATCGATCAGCGCGGCGTCGAGTGCGTCAAGCTGCGCCTGCAGCCGCACCACGCGGGTTTCGGCTTCGGTGGCCTTGCGGTTGAGCGCCTTCCATTCCTCGCGCCGCGCCGCGCCGGCCTTGCGCGCTTCCTTGCCGCCGCGCGCAGTATTCGCCTCGGTCGCAGCAGGTTCGGCCGAAGCCGAGCGGCCCAGCACGAAATCGATGTAGTCGGTCATGGAGCCGTCATAGGATTTTGCCGTGCCGTCATCTACCAGCACCAGGCTATCGGCGGTCAGTTCGACCATGTGGCGATCGTGGCTGACCAGGATCACCGCGCCGCCAAAGTCATTGAGCGCCTGCACCAGTGCCTCGCGCGCGTCGACGTCGAGATGGTTGGTCGGCTCGTCGAGGATCAGCAGGTGCGGCGCATCGCGGGTCACCAGCGCCAGCGCCAGCCGCGCGCGCTCGCCGCCCGAAAGCGTGGCGATGTTGGCGGTGGCGTGCCCGCCCGAAAAGCCGAAGCGGCCCAGCTGCGCGCGCACGGCCGGCTGCGGCTTGTCGCGCATCGCCCGGGTCATCAGCTCAAGCGGTGTGGCCTCGGCATCGAGCTCCTCCACCTGATACTGCGTGAAATAGCCGATCCGCACTTTGGTGGCGGTGGCCATCGCCCCGTCCATCGCCGCCAGTTGGCCAGCGAGCAGCCGGGCGAGGGTGGTCTTGCCGTTGCCGTTGCGGCCCAGCAGCGCGATCCGGTCGTCCGGATCAATGCGCAGGTCGAGCCGCGACAGGATCGGCGCGCCCGGGGCGTAGCCCACCGCTGCCCGGTCCAGCGTGATCAGCGGCGGGCGCACTTCGCCGGGGCTGGGAAATTCGAACCGCAGCGTCGGATCTTCCAGCATCGCCGCCACCGGCTGCATCTTCGCCAGCATTTTGGCGCGCGATTGGGCCTGCTTGGCGGTGGAGGCGCGGGCCGAATTGCGCGCGACATAATCGCGCAGCCGCTCGATCTGTGCGCTCTGCGCGGCGCGGGCGGCGGCGGCCTGCGCAGCGCGCTCGGCTCGCTGGCGCTCGAAGCTGTCATAGCTGCCGGGATATAGCGTCAGCTTGCCGCCCTGCAGATGCAGGATCGCATCGGCCACGGTGTTCAGCAAATCGCGCTCGTGGCTGATCACCACGATCGTGCCGGGATAGCTCTTGAGGAAATTCTCCAGCCACAGGCTCGCTTCCAGATCGAGGTGGTTGGACGGCTCGTCCAGCAGCAGCACATCGGGCGCGGAGAACAGCAACGAGGCAAGCGCGACCCGCATCTTCCAGCCACCGGAAAAACTGTCGAGCGGCTGGGCCTGCATCGCCTCGTCAAAACCCAGCCCGATCAGGATGCGCGCTGCCCGCGCCGGGGCGGTATAGGCATCGATCGCGATTAGCCGCTCATGGACGTCGCCCAGCCGATCCGGATCGGTGGAAGTTTCCGCTTCGGCCAGCAGCGCGGCGCGCTCGCCATCGGCGGCCAGCACAGTTTCGAACGGCGTGGCTTCGCCGCTGGGGGCTTCCTGCGCGATATAGCCCAGCCGCAACCGGCGCGAGATCTCGATCTCGCCCTCGTCGGGTTCGATCTGGCCCATCATCGCTTTCATCAGTGTGGACTTGCCCGCGCCGTTGCGCCCGATCAGCCCGACTTTGCCGCCGGGCGGGATCGCGGCTGAGGCGCGGTCGATGATGGTCCGGCCGCCAAGCCGCACCGTAAGATCCTTGATCGTCAACATGCGAGCGCGCCTAGAGCATTTTCAGGCCGGGAGGAAACTCCCTGAAGCCTGGAAATTGAGCGATTAAGGGGGGAAGGCGGCGCCCGGCGGGCAAAGGGCGTCAGGCCACCTGCGTGCCGCCCTTGAACAGCGCGATCACTCGGCCCTGTACGCCCTGTCGGTCAAACGGGGTGTTGCCCGCGCTCGCCGCCATCTTGTCGGAGTTGACGATCCACGGCCGGTCGGGATCGATCACTGCGATGTCAGCCTCGGACCCGGCCACCAGCCGCCCGGCGTCAACGCCCAGCAACGCCGCCGGGGTGGCGGCGAGCAGCGCAAAGGCGCGCGGCAGGTCAATCACGCCGTCGCGTACCAGTGAGAGCGTCAGCGGCAGCAGCGTCTCGGCCCCGGCCATGCCCGGTTCGGCATCGGCAAACGGCAGCCGCTTGTCCTCCGGCCCGCGCGGATCGTGGCTGGAGGCGATCGTGTCGATCGTCCCGTCGGCAATCGCGGCGATCACCGCTTGTCGGTCGGCCTCGCTGCGGAGCGGCGGCGAAAGCCTCAGGAAGGTGCGGAAATCGGCCAGCGAGGTATCGGAAATCATGAAATGCGCCGGGGTCACCCCCGCCGTCACTGCCGCGCCACGCGCTTTGGCGGCGCGCACCAGATCGAGCGCGGCGGCGGTCGTCACCTGGCGGAAATGAAGGCGCGCGCCCGCCAGTTCGGCCAGCGCGATGTCGCGCGCCACCGCCAGCGCCTCGGCTTCGGCCGGCGCGGCGGGCAAGCCCAGCCGCGTGGCCATTTCCGATGCTGTCGCCACTGCGTGCCCGGTAATCCCGCCGTCCTCGGCATGGCTTACCACCACCATGCCCAGCATCGCGCAGTATTGCAGCAGCCGCAGCATCGTGCCTGAATCGCCAATCCAGTGCCGCCCGGTCGCCACCGCGCGTGCGCCGGCATCGCGCATCAGGGCGATTTCGGCCATCTCGCGCCCTTCCAGCGCCCGGGTCGCGGCGGCGAGGGG
>CANGQZ010000041.1 GCA_947455865.1 Sphingomonadaceae bacterium | reverse complement strand
TGGCGGGCGATCAAGCCAAAGGATGTGAATGGCGATTTGGTCTACCTGTCGCTCGGCCCATGGTATCATGGGCAGGAGATCGGCAAGGCCAGCAAGCTCGGCAATCTCGAATGGGATGCCGATACCGGCAAGTGGTGGCGCCGCGAAGTCCTCGGCCCGTTCCTCGCCCATTACCTCAAGGGCACGCCGATGGAGGTGGCGCCGGTCACCGTGTTCCAGTCGGGCACCAACCAATGGCAGCGCCGGCAAGACTGGCCGGCAATCCCGCCGCTGACCCCGCTCTATCTGAAGCCCGGCGGCGCGCTCGGCTTCAGCAGGGCGGGCGGCCCGGCCGTAACCGAGGACTATGTCAGCGATCCGGTGCATCCGGTGCCGTTCGTGGTGCGTCCGGTCGCGCCGGTCGGCTATGAGGACGATCACTGGACCGCATGGCTGACAACCGATCAGCGCAACGCCGCAGCGCGCCCCGACGTGCTGACGTTCACCAGCGAGCTGCTCGCCGCCCCGGTGATGATCGCCGGCCAGCCGCAAGTCCACCTTACCGCCGCAACCAGCGGCACCGACAGCGACTGGGTGGTCAAGCTGATCGACGTCTATCCCGAACAGGTCGCTGGCGATCAAGCCATGGGGGGCTATCAGCTGGCGGTGGCGATGGACATTTTCCGCGGACGCTACCGCGAGGGGTTGGGCAAGCCCAAGGCCCTCACCGCCAACGCGCCGCTCGCCTATCAATTCGCGCTGCCCGATGCCAACCACGTATTCGGCAAGGGCCACCGCATCATGGTGCAAGTGCAGTCAAGCTGGTTCCCGCTCTACGATCGCAATCCGCAGACCTTCGTGCCCAACATCTTTTTCGCCAAGCCGGCTGATTACCGCAAGGCGACGCAGCGGATAACCGTGGCCGGCGAAGGTGCCAGCTATGTGGCGCTACCGGTGGTGAAGTGAAGTCACCCCATGGTGCACCCGGACGAAGCGCGCTCGGGCGCGGCCATGGCACAACGGTTCACCGCAGCCCCCGCCCGAACGACCCCTCTGCCCGGCGGGCGGGCCTTGCCTGTTCATCTGGCAGCAAGGTAAACCTGAACACGCACGATCGGCAATCGGGATCTAAAGGAGCAAAATGATGGGTTTCAGTTCCAAGGGGCAAAGTGCATTGCTGTTGCTAGCGATTGCCCTGCCGCTGCCGGGCACCGTGTCGGCGCAGGAACAGGCCCCGCCCAAGGCCGATATTTCGGTCTATGGCACCCCTGCAGAAGAGGCTCTGCCGATGACCCCGGGGCCGGACATCAAGGGGATCATCACGGCCCGCACCAGCGACAAGCTGAAGATCACCACCGCCGATGGCACCGCAATGATCGTCGCCATGACCGATGCCACGCGGATCAAGGCCAGTTCGGGCCTGTTCGGCAGCGGCCGCAACACGCCGGCCGCCAATGCCCTGCTCAATGGCCTGCCGGTCACGGTCAAGACCATGCAATCGGGCAGCAACCTGATCGCCAGCCAGATCAGCTTCAAGAACAGCGATCTCAAAACCGCGACGATGATCCGCAACGGCACCGCTCAGCAGTTCGCAGAGCAGACTGCCGCCACCGAAGCGCTGCGCGGGCGGATGGGCGATATCGACAAATACAATATCAAGAGCACGATGAACGTCTATTTCGATACCGGCAAGGCGGTGCTCTCGCCCAGCGCCAAGATCGAACTGTGCAACACCGCCGCCAGCGCAGAGGCTGTGAACAATGCCCTGATGCTCGTGATCGGCTACACCGATTCGGTCGGCAGCGATGAGTACAACCAGATCCTCAGCGAAAAGCGTGCCGGCAGCGTGATCAACTATCTCCAGCAGGCCTGCCACTGGAAGCCCTACCGGATGCTCACCCCCACCGGCATGGCCAAGGCCGATCCGCTCGCCAGCAACGATACCCCCGAAGGCAAGGCGCAAAACCGCCGCGTTTCGGTGAATGTGCTGGTCAGCAAGGGGCTCGACGGGATGTAAGGCGCGCGGGGGCGGTCAAACCCGTCCCCGCAACCTTTCCGGTCGCTAGCCGTCCACCGCTTTCATCAGCCGCCGCTCCAGCGGGCTCAGCACGCCGGCCAGGTCATGCCCGCGCTTGAGCACTTGCCCGGCCTCGCCGAACAGCGTCCACATGCCCTGTTTGCTGCGCAGCGCGGGGCGCTTTTCGAGCCGCGCCTGCGGCCGTTCGGCCGCGCGACGGAACGCGCAGAAACTGGCGGCATCTTTGCCGAAATCCATCGCGTAATCGCGCCACTCGCCCGCCGCGACCATCCGCCCGTAGAGGTCGAGGATGCGGGTCAGTTCGATCCGGTCAAACCCCACCTGCAGCGCTGCGCGCGCCGGAAAGGCGATGACGGTGGGATCGGTGCGGGCGGCGGCGGAATCCTGGTTGGAACCCTCGCCCCGCACTTGCGCCTCAGCCCCGCGTCCGCTTGCGTGAGGCCGGGCTGCCGTCGTCGCTGGCACTCGCCGCCAACGTAGCGCGCAGCGCCGCGAGCTCGGCCTGCAGCGCGCTCACGTCCGCTTCAAGGTCTTCGATCCGCTTGACCCCGCTCGGCTCGCACGGCTCCTGGCACGGGGTGCCGTAAGGCATGAAGTCCTTCTGCCACGTCTCGGCCGGGACCAGCGTCGAACGCGCCTTGACGCCAACCATCGTCGCGCCTTCGGGCACATCCTCGGTCACCACCGCGTTCGCGCCGATCCGCGCGCGCGGGCCCACCGTGATCGGCCCGAGGATCTGCGCGCCCGAACCGACGATCACGTTATCGGCCAGCGTCGGATGGCGCTTGCCGGGAACCCCGTTGGCCGGATTGGTGCCGCCCAGCGTCACGCACTGATAGATCGTCACGTTGTCGCCGATCTCGGCGGTTTCGCCGATCACGGTGAAGCCATGGTCGATGAACAGATGTCGGCCGATCTTCGCGCCGGGATGAATGTCGATCGCGGTGACGAACCGGGCGATGTGATTGACCGCCCGCGCCAGGAAAAACAGCTTCCCCTCATAGAGCCAGTGCGCCAGCCGGTGAAAACCCACCGCCCACAATCCGGGGTACAGCAGCACCTCCCAGCGCGAACGCGGGGCCGGGTCGCGCGCCTCGATCGAGTTCAGATAATCGGTCAGACGCTTGAACATTCGTCGCTCACTCTTCCTCAAACCCCGCGCTAAAGCAAGCGCGGCTGGCGGGCTCCGCCGATCTCCTCCAGCGCATCGCGCCACACCGACAGGGTCGGCGGGGCCTTACGCTCAAGGCTCAGCCGGTCAATCGTCTTGACCAGCCGTTCGACGCCCAGATGGCTACGCTCGGCCCGCGAGACAAGATAGGCCGCCGCATCTTCACCAAGCGTGAATCCGCGCTGCTCGGCATGCACTGCGATCAGCTCGCCCAGCATCGCCTCGTCCGGCTCGCCGATGGCGAGGTGGAGCGAGCCGCCAAGGCGCGAGGCGAGATCGGGCAGGCGCGGCGTCCAGCCCTCCTCCGCCCGGCCCGCGATCAGCAGCAGCGGGGTGCCGCTTTCCTGCGCCCGGTTCCAGCGGTGAAACAGTTCAGTCTCGTCGCCGCTGTCGGCATCGTCGATGGCCTCGCCGCGCTCGCTGGCGACGAACCACTGGCCCAGCAGCGATTTGCCCGAACGCGGCGGCCCGGTCAGCACGGCGCTGCGGAACGGCCATTCTCCGGCGCGCGCAAAGGCATCGATCACCGCGGCGTTGGCATTGCCGACGACGATCCGGGGGGGACTGGCCCCCGCCGCCAGCGGGAGGGGAATTTGCCGCATTTCAGCGCTTGATGCTGAGCGCGCTGTTGCCCGCCACTACCGACCAGCCGCGCGCCTTGAGCGCCGCAGCCAGTTCGTCGAGCCCACCGGCATAGGTCACCCGCATCACCGAAGTGCCGCCCATCGCCAGGCTGGTGGTCGCCGCCGCCTTGACCCCCGGCACCGCGCGCACCGCGCCGATTGCGGCATCGACCGCGCGGGCATCGGGCGAGGCAAACTGGACGGTGTAAGTAGAGAGCGCCTCGGCCGCAGGCGCAGCAGCGATCGTCGGCACGGCTGCGGGGCCGGCCGCAGCGGCGGCTTGCTGCTGCGCCGCCACCTGCTCGCCCGCCGCGATCAGGGCCGCGACCGCCGGGCTGAGGCCGGACGGGTCGGCGCTCAGCGTCGGATTGATCCGCAAGGTCCCGGCCACCACCGCATCGCTATAGATCCGGTCCATCTTCTGCACCGCCTGCGCCAGCATCGACGCCAGCCCGGCCGAATCCTGCGCGGTCAGCACGAAGCTTCCCAGCACCCGGTTATCGGGGCCATAGCGCGCGGTGAAGGTGCCGGTGATCGGCCCGCCCGGCCACTGCCGTTCCAGCCGGGCGACCGGCATGATCACGTCGCTCGCCCCGAACTGGTCAAGGATGTTGCGCCACCAGGTGCGGCTGCGACGGGTCAACTGGCCGGCGGTGAGCAGCAGCGAATCGCCGCCGCCGCCCGAAGGCCGGACATAATCGGCCGCGCTCGCGCCGGCGTGGAACTGCGCCCAGGCGTTCTGCCAAGGCCCGCGCACTTCAAAGACTTGTGCGGTGCCGCCCGAATAGAGCACCGGGATCGTCAGCAGCGGCTGCGAACGCTGGCCCACCGCCAGCCCCTGTCCGCCGATGAACTGGCTGGTGCGTGTGCGATCGAAAATCACCCCCAGCCGCGCGATATAGCGCCGCGGCCCCAGCGCTTCGCGCTCGACCACGATCGAGGAAACCAGCCCCTCGATCTGGCCGTCGGACAGTTGCGGCCCGCCGGTCTTGGCCCAGGCCTGCTTCGCCGCCTCACGCCAGCCGTTGCGGCGCGCTTCGGCGGGGGTCTTGCCGGTGGTGTTGATCTCGATCCCGTCGATCTGGATATCGCCGGTGCTCGCCACCGGGGCGATCCCGCGATCCCCCTCGATCTGGGCGATCAACCGCGCCGGACCGACCGCCAAGGTCATGATCCCCAGCGCAAGCGCAATTCCGCCGGCCAACTGGGCGGCCGGTCCGGGGCGCCAGTTGCGCAGGAATGAGCGGGGTGCTGCAAATGTCATCGGGGGAAACCGGGGGCCTTTTGCCCAAACGATCATGGAAATCCAAGCAGGAAAGCGTTAGCGCGCTTCGCATATGGCAAACGACACCCCAGAGGGCGCGGCACCCCGGTCCTACAGCTATGAACAGGCAGGGGTTTCGATCGCTGCCGGCAACGCGCTGGTGCGCGCGATCGCCCCCCTCGCCCGCGCCACTGCGCGGCCTGGCGCAGACGCCGAACTGGGCGGTTTCGGCGGGTTCTTCGATCTTCGCGCGGCAGGCTACAAGGATCCGCTGCTCGTTGCCGGCAACGATGGCGTCGGCACCAAGGTCAAGCTGGCGATCGATCATGATCGGCACGATGCGATCGGCATTGATCTGGTCGCGATGTGCGTCAACGATCTGATCGTGCAGGGGGCCGAACCCCTGTTCTTCCTTGATTATTTCGCGACCGGGAAACTCGATAACGGCGTGGCCGAGCGGGTTGTGGCCGGAATTGCCGATGGCTGCCGCATCGCCGGCTGCGCGCTGATCGGCGGGGAAACCGCGGAAATGCCCGGCATGTATGCCGCCGGCGACTATGATCTTGCCGGCTTCTGCGTCGGCGCGGTCGAGCGCGGCGAGCAGCTCACCGGGGACCGGGTGGCGGCTGGCGACGTGCTGATCGGGCTCGCCTCCTCCGGCGTCCATTCCAACGGCTATTCGCTCGTCCGCCGCCTCGCTGCCGACAAGGGCTGGAAGATGGAGCGCCCCGCGCTGTTCGATAACGAGCGCCTGCTGATCGATCATCTGATCGAGCCGACCCGGATTTACGTCAAAAGCCTGCTGCCGCTGATCCGCCAGCAGCGCATCCATGCCCTCGCCCACATCACCGGCGGCGGCCTCCTTGAAAACGTCCCCCGCGTGCTGCCCAAGGGCCTCCACGCGCGGATCGATGCCGGCGCGTGGGAACAGCCGCGGCTGATGGCCTTCCTTCAGGCGCAGGGCCATATCGAGCCGGCGGAAATGGCCCGCACCTTCAACTGCGGGCTCGGCATGGTCCTCGCGGTTGCTGCGGATGAGGTCGTATCGCTGCTCGCCGATCTCGCTGCGGCTGGCGAAGTGGCCCACGTGATCGGCGCCATCGAACCCGGCGAACGCGGCTGCACCGTGCAGGGCGCCCCCGAAGTGTGGAGCGCCCGCGAAAGCTGGGAAGCGATTCATGTCTCCTGACCCAGATCCTAGCCTTTTCTCCGCAGGACAAACGGGCAGGATTTGACATGATCCGCCGCGCCAAAATCGCCGTGTTCATATCCGGCAGCGGCACCAACATGGCGGCGCTGCTCTACGCCAGCCGGGCCGCCGATTGCGCGTACGAGATCGTGCTGGTCGCCGCCAACGATCCCGCCGCGCCAGGCCTCTCGCTCGCCGCCGCCGAAGGGCTCGCTACCTTCGCGTTATCACACAAGGGCATGACCCGCGCCGATCACGACGCCTCAATGGAGCAGGCAGTGCGGGAGTCCGGGGCGGAATACATCGCGCTCGCCGGCTACATGCGCATCCTTACGCCCGAATTCGTCACGCGGTGGAACGGCCGGATGGTCAACATCCACCCCTCGTTGCTGCCGCTCTACCCCGGCCTCCACACCCACGAGCGCGCGCTCGCTGCGGGCGACAGCCACGCCGGCTGCACCGTCCACCTCGTCACCCCGGTGCTCGACGATGGCCCGCTGCTCGGCCAGACGGCAGTGGCGGTCCTCCCCGGCGACACCCCCGCCACCCTCGCCGCCCGCGTGCTGATCGCAGAGCACCAACTCTACCCCCGCTGCCTCGCCGCGCTGGTCACCCCAACCTAAATCCTCCCCATTTTGCAAAGCGCAAATGGGGGGGGACCGCCCGCGCAGCGGGTGGTGGAGGGGCAATTCTCATAACCCACGCGTTCACCCCAGCCGATAAAACCCCGCCACCCGGTCCAGCGCCAGCCGCAGCACCAGCTTGCCGCTGCGCGCCGGCCATGCCAGTGCGCGCTCCGCGTCGGGCAGGCTCTCGCCGGCGCAGACCACCCGCCACAGCACATCGGCCAGCCCCGGCCCGGCAGCCGCCGCCGCCGCGTTGAAGCGGTCGCGCGCGGCCATCTGGCGCTCGCTCGGCGTCAGGCCGCGTTCGCTGCCGCCCGAAACCCGCACCGGATCCCAGCGCATCGTCACGCTGGGCGAGAGCTGCGCCGTCTCCCAGTCGAACCGCAGCCGCTCGCCCGCAGCAAACTGGCGGTCATCCAGATGGCCCCGCGCATGGAGCCAGGTCAGCGGCGATTCCGCCAGGTTCACGCTGGCGCTCCGCCCGCCGCGCTGCGGGGCCTTGGCACTGGGCCCCTCGCTGGTCAGTTCGCGTTCGACCAGGTGCTGTTTCATCGAATCGCCTCCCTTTTCTGCGCACAGTCCGCTTGCCAAGGCGGGCGGCTTGTAGGAAAGTGGAAAAACCGATATGGTTATTTAATTCAACCTCGAACAACCCGGAATGGACGGCCATGATCAACCGCATCCGCGATATTCGCAAGGAAAAGGGCCTGACCCTGGCCGACGTAGCCGCCCGCTGCACCCCGCCGACCACCGCGCAAACCATCGGCCGGCTCGAAACCGGGATGCGCCAGCTTTCGCTCACCTGGATGAACCGCATCGCCGCCGCGCTCGGGGTCGAGCCCGAACTGCTGGTGCGCAGCGGCGAGGCCGAACTGCCCCGGCTGATCGCGCGGCTGGCCGAGGGTGGGGCCGAAGCCCTGCCCACCCCGCGCGATGCGATCCTGCCCTCGGCCCTCGCCGGCGACGGGCCGCTAGTCGCGCTCGCGGTGGAGGCCAGCATCGGCGAGTATCGCCCCGGTGATCAGCTATGGCTGCGGCAGGTGGAGAGCGAGGAGGAATGGGGCCGCCACATCAACCGCGATGTGCTCGCCCCCCGCCCCGGCGGCCGTTTCGCGTTTGGCCGGCTGATCGACCGGGACGGCCGGCGCATCGCCATCCTCCCCCCCGGCCTTGGCGCGCGGCAACTGGTGATCGATCACCCGGCATGGCTCGCGGTCGCGGCAATGCTGGTGCGCCGCCTGTGACACTGCGCGTCCTGTCGCTCAGCACGCTGTTTCCCAATCCGGTCCGGCCCGCCTTCGGCGGCTTCGTTGGCAACCAGATGGCGGCGCTGGCCCGGCGCGGCGATGTCGATCTGACGATGCTCGCGCCGATCGGGCTGCCGCCGTGGCCGCTGACGCTGCGCGCGCCTTATGCCGCGCTGGCAAAGGCCCCGGCTCAGAGTTCCATCGCCGGCGCAACCGCGCTGCATCCCCGTTTCAGAGTGCTCCCGCTGATCGGCGGTGACGGCAATGCGCAGCGCCTAGCCGCGGCGGTTTTGCCGCTCGTCCGGCGGCTCCATGCCGCACAGCCGTTCGATCTCGTGGATGCCCAGTTCTTCTTCCCCGATGGCCCGGCAGCGGCGATAATCGCCAAGGACATCAAGCGGCCTCTCACCATCAAGGCGCGCGGTTCGGATATCCTGATGTGGGGCCACCGTCCCCGCGCCCTCGCCCAGATCCGCGCTGCCGGGGAACAGGCGGCGCTAATGCTGGCGGTCTCCGCCGAACTCAGGCGCGACATGATCGCGCTCGGCCTTCCGAGTGAGCGGATTGCGGTCCACTACACCGGGCTCGATCGCACCCGCTTCGCCCCGATCCCGCGCCAAGAAGCCCGCGAAAAGCTCGGCCTGTCAGAGGGTCCGCTGCTGCTGGCGACCGGCTCGCTGATCGCCATCAAGGGCCAGGCGCTCGCTATCGAGGCCCTCGCTGACCTCCCCGGAACCACCCTCGCCCTCGCCGGCGCCGGCCCCGACGAGCCCGCGCTGCGCGAATTGACGGCGCGGCTTGCCCTGCAGGACCGCGTGCGGTTTCTCGGGCAAGTCAGCCACACCGAGCTGCCGCTGTGGCTTTCCGCCGCCAACGCTCTGGTACTCCCGTCCGAACGCGAGGGCCTCGCCAATGCGTGGATCGAAGCGCTCGCCTGCGGCAGCCCGCTCGTCATCCCCGATATCGGCGGCGCGCGCGAGGTGGTGCAGGCCCCCAGCGCCGGCCGCATCGCCGCCCGTCAGCCCGCCGCTATCGCCGCCGCCGTCCGCGAGGTGCTGGCCGCCGATTACCCGCAAGCCGAAGTCGCTGCGAACGCCGCGAAGTTCAGCTGGGACAGCAACGCGGCAGAACTATCGCAGCATTTTCACCGCGTGGCCGGGAAAGTTTAGCCCCAAATCCCGCTCATGCTGAGCTTGTCGAAGCACCCTCCGACAATACCAGCCTACGAAGCCCGCTCGCGCGCCAGCCGTTCCTGCTTTTCGAGCGGGCTTTCGGTCGGCACGAAGCTTTTGGGCGTAACCTTCAGCCAGATCAGGATCGGTGCCGCCATATAGATCGAGCTGTAGGTGCCGACAAAGATGCCCAGCGTGATCGCCGCGGTAAAGCCAAAGATCACTGCCGGCCCGAACAGCAGCAGCGCCAACAGCGTGATCAGCATCGACAGCGAGGTCACGATGGTCCGCGACAGCGTCTCGTTGACCGACAGGTCGAGCAGCTCGGGGATCGGCATCTTCCTGAATTTCTTCAGGTTTTCGCGAATTCGGTCATAGACCACGATCGTATCGTTGAGTGAATAGCCGATCAGCGTCAGCAGCGCCGCCACGATGTTGAGATCGAACTCCAGCTGGGTCAGCGCGAACATCCCCAGCGTCAGCGTCACGTCGTGGACCAGGCTGAGCAGCGCGCCGATGCCGAACTGCCATTCGAACCGTACCCAGATATAGGCCGCCACCGCCAGCGCCGCGAGGCCCAGCGCCTGAAACGCCGTCCACCCCAGCTCTTTCGAAACTTTGCCCGATACCGAATCGACCCCGTCGATCCGTGCATCGGGGTGCTTGGCCTTGATCCCGGCGGTGATGCTGCGCGACATCGCATCGGCCAGCCCGGCGTCCTTGTCGGACCCCGCCGGCAGCTTCATCCGGATCGAAACCTCGTTGGGCTTGCCGAACTGCTGGATCACCGGCTCGCCGTAGCCCAGCGTCGTCACTTCCTCGCGCAGCGCGCCCACCGGCGCGGCGGCGGATTGGGTGAAGGTCACCCGGATCATCTGGCCGCCGACGAAATCGACGCCCATGTTGAGCCCGCGCGTAAACACCAGCGCGAGGCTGGCGGCCATCAGCAGCACGCTGATCGTGTAGAACGGCACCCGCCAGCGCAGGAACTGGATGTTGGTGTGATCGGGAACGAGCTTGAGGAGTTTCATCGCCGGCCTTCCCTTACAGCACGATTTCGGCAGGCCGCGCGCGGCGCAGCCAGCCCGCGACCCACATCCGGGTCAGCGTCACCGCGGTGAACACCGATGTGGCGATGCCGATGATCAGCACCACCGCAAAGCCGCGGATCGGGCCGGTGCCGTAATAGCCCATCAGCACCGCGGCGATCACATTGGTGACGTTGGCGTCGAAAATCGCCCGGCTGGCTTCTTTATAGCCCACCTCCACCGCCTGCATCACCCGCCGCCCGCGGTGGCGTTCTTCGCGGATGCGCTCGTAAATCAGCACGTTGGCATCCACTGCCGCGCCGATCGTCAGCACAAAGCCGGCGATCCCGGGCAATGTCAGCGTGGTATTGGCCACCGCCATGATCCCCAGGATCATCAGCACGTTCACCACCAGCGCGGCGCAGGCATAGGCCCCGAATCGGCCATAGGTCACGACGATGAAGGTCATCAGCGCGGCGGTGCCGACCAGCATCGCGATCATGCCCTTACGGATCGAATCCGCGCCAAGGTCCGGGCCCACGGTGCGCTCCTCGACCACCTTGAGATCAACCGGCAGCGCGCCCGAGCGCAGCGAGATCGCCAGCTGGTTGGCGCTGTCGACGGTGAAGTTGCCGGAAATCTGCGCGTTCCCGCCCAGGATCGGCCCCTTGATGTTCGGCGCGGAGATCACCTTGCCGTCGAGGATGATCGCAAATGGCTTCTCCACGTTCTCGGTGGTCAGCTTGGCGAACTTGGCGCCGCCGGCCGAATCGAACGTGATCGAAACCACCGGCTGGTTGGTCTGCTGTTCAAAGCTCTGCTGCGCATTGGTCAGCTGATCGCCCTTGATCCCGCCCAGCCGCTTCACCGCGATGCTCGGCGCGCCGGCGGGGCAGGCGCGCGCATCAACGCAGGGCACGATCTGGCTGCCCGGCGGGGCGATGCCCTGCGCCACGTCGGTGGGATTGGCGGTCATGTCGACCAGCTTGAATTCCAGCTTGGCGGTCTGGCCCAGCAGGCTCTTCAGCGCGGCGGGGTCTTTCAGCCCCGGCACCTGCACCACGATCCGGTCCGCGCCCTGGCGGATGATCGTCGGCTCGCGCGTGCCCAGCGCGTCGATGCGCTTGCGCACCACTTCGGTGGCGGTGTCCATCGCCTGGCTGACGGCAACGTCAAGCCCCGCCTGCGTCGGGGTCAGGACGATCCGGTTGCCGTCGAGCATCTGGATATCCCAGTCGCGCTGGCCGGTCATCTTGGCCCCGCTGGTCAGCGGCAGCACCGCCTCGCGCGCCTTGTCGATCTTGGTCGCGTCGGCCACCATGAAGCTGACCGAGCCGTCGGCGGTCGAAATGTCGCCGATCTGCACGTCGGGCGCATTCTGCTTCAGCCGCTGGCGGACGTCCTCGTCCATCGCTTCCAGCCGCTGGCGGCGCACCTGATCGGGGCTGGCCTCCAGCAGGATGTGGCTCCCGCCCGCCAGATCGAGCCCGAGGTTGACCTCGGGCCGGGGCAACGCAGAAGGCCATGCCAGGCCGGAAAAGGCGAAGATCGATGGCAGCGCGGCCAGCATCGCCGCGGCCGCCAGCGACCAGTAGAATATCTGTTTCCAGCGCGGAAAGTCGAGCATCGCGGGGCGATCCTACCTGATTCAAAAAAGCCCGAAGGTCAGTCGTTCGCGGCGGCGCCGCCCGGCTGGACGACATCGGCGATGGTCGCACGCACCGCGCGCACCTTCACGTTCGTCCCCAGTTCCAGCTCGACATAGGCGTCATCGACCTTGATCACCTTGCCCAGCAGCCCGCCGGCGGTGATCACCTGATCGCCCTTCTTGATCGCGGCGATCTTGGCCTTCTGCGCCTTCTGCTGCTGCATCTGCGGGCGCAGCAGGAAGAAATAGAACACCAGACCCATGCCGATGAACGGAATGAAGCTGGTCCAGGCCGGGGGAGCGCCCGAGGCGGCGGCGGCGAGCAGGGTAAGGCTGGTCATCGGGGAAAATTCGGCTTTCGTGGCAACGACTGTCCGGACACGGCAAGCGCGCGGACGGCGCGCGCCGGCCAGCCGGACGGGAATTGCGCGCGACTAGCAGCAATGCGCCGGGCTGGCAACGCGGGTGCAGCACCGCGCCAGCCGCCCCGCCCCGCCCACCCCCAACCCCTCCCGCTCATCCTGAGCTTGTCGAAGGGGGGAGGGGAGACGCCCCTCCTCTACCCCTCCCGTAAACGGGAGGGGCGCGAGACTTGGCCTTGCCGCAAGGCAAGGCTTAGTCGCAGCGGGGTGGGCAGCAGCGGGGTGGGCAAATGCCGGGGGAAGGCAACAGCCCGTCACAAGCCGGCAACCCGGCCCGCACACGCCCCGCCACTCACCCGTCGCTCATACCGGCGCTCGCCGCTTGCATCCCCGGGAAGCCATGCCTATAGCGCGCCGCTCCGGTCGGGACGTAGCGCAGCCTGGTAGCGCATCACACTGGGGGTGTGGGGGTCGGAGGTTCGAATCCTCTCGTCCCGACCAAGTTTTCCGAAATCAGAGCATGGGTTGCGAGGGTGGCGAGAGCCGCCCGTTTCTGCGCGCTCGCATTGCATCACCCAATCGTAAGCGACGCAATGGTGATACCGATGATGATGCGGTATGCCTCAGCAATGACACAAGCACCGCCTGTGGGTTGGGGCAAGGACGCCCTTACTGATTACCTCGAAACTCATCGAGGCAATCAATTCGCCACCTTCGATAATAAGCGACCCGCGATGGCAGACCTCATCAAAATTGATGAAATGTTCAACCGCTTTTTGCACGGCGCGATCAACCCCCGCCCATTTTATCCGGTGGGATTCATGTTGAGGGCACACTCCGCCTTCCGGGCTGGCGTTTGCGCAGTGATGGCCGGTCAGCTTTTTGAATCGCAGGCTATACTGCGCCTTTGTCTCGAACATGCCGCCTATGGATTCTACATTGGCGCCGATCAAGATCGCATGAAGCGATGGCTACTGCGCGGCGAAAGCAACGAAAACCGCAAGGCAGTACAGAAGGAGTTTCGCAACGAAAAGATCAAGCAGTATATAAAATCCGCTGCACCGGTGATGGGAGCGCAATTTGCACATCTCTATAATCAGCTAATCGACTTCGGCGCGCATCCTAATGAAAATGGATATTTAATTAGCACAAATATTGAGAAAAATGAGGACGGCGGCGTAGAATTTCAAACTGTATATCTGCACGCAGATGGTCCGCAATTAGACATTGGTCTTAAGACCGCTGGTCAAATCGGACTATGGACGCTGCACTTGACGCAATTGCTATTTCGGGAGCGTTATGAGCTTCTTGGAATTCGCGCTGATTTAGAGATAGTGCGGAAGCACTTTTGACCTTGGCGAATTAAGGTAAATTTCGGTGCCTATTTATTAAATGCACTTGATCCGAGCAGCTCCGCTCCACCGACACCGCCACGCACCCTCAGCAATTGCGCCCACCGAAGGTTTGCGCCAAAATCAACCACATCGCCCCCCACCCACGGAGCCTCCCCACATGACCGTCCATGAACAATTCGGCGCGTTCTCCATGGATCTCGGCGAAGACGGCGTCGCGGTGGTCACCTTCTCGCGGCCGCCGGTGAATGCGGTATCGCTGACGGTCTATCAGGACATAGGCCGCTTTGCCGATTTTGTCGCCGGGGACGAGCGGGTGCGGGTTATCGTGGTGACCGCGCCGGACGAGGCCCGGGCGTGGTGCGGCGGGGCCGATCTCAACGAATTCAAGGGGATGACTGCGGCGAAGCGCAAGGAGCGCTATGCCCTGATCAACGAACTGCTCCCCCGCTTCCACCGCATCGACCGGCCGATGATCGCCGCGATCCGCGCCGCCACGGTCGGCGTCGGGGTGATGCTGGCCGGGATGTGCGATCTGCGCGTGGTGAGCGAGGACGCGCGGTTTTCCTGCCCCGAGGTCGATTACGGCCTCGTCGGCGGCAGCGCCGGGCTGTTCGCCACGCTGCGCATGCCCGAGGCCAAAGTGCGCGAGATGCTCTACACCGGCCGCGCGTTCAGCGCCCGCGAACTCGAGCCGACCGGGTTCTTCAACTACGTCGTCCCCCGCGCCGCGGTGCTGCCGATCGCGCTCGACCTGGCCCGCCAGATCGCCCGCAAGCCGATGCCCACCCTGCGCGCGCGCAAGCTCGCCTCGCTCACCTGGGAAGGCTCCGAATGGATGGACGCCTATCTCGAGGCGCAGGAAATCTCCTCGGCGCTGGTCGAGCAGCCGGAAAGCGAAGCGGCGGTGCTCGCCGCGCTGGACAAGGGCCGCACCCGCGCCCGGCGCTGAACCGGCTCGCGGCACCTTTCCTACACGCCGCCCCCCTGCCATGATGCGCGCCGGGCCTGCTCCTGCCCTAGCCCGCCGGCGGCCCATAAAAGTGGAAAAAGCAGGCTTTGCGACAGTGTTTCATCAACTAACTCGGTCTAAGTCCCTGACAACAGGCCAGACCGGGTACTAGCCCGGGCGGCCCGAACCGCCCCCTTTCGCGCCCAACCGTGCCCCAAACCGACAATTTGCGCACCTTTCCTACACGAACCCATATGGTTATCTCTCCAGCACTTTTCGCTGGATGGAGGTTAAGCCATGGGCCTGTTCGATTCGCTGCTCGCCCCGATTTCGCACATCATCGACAAAGTCATCCCCGATCCCAAAGCCCGCGACGCCGCCAAGCTGGAGCTGCTCAAGCTGGAGGGATCGCAGGAACTGGAACTGCTCCGCGTCCAGCTTTCGGCCATCGTCGCCGAAGCCAATTCGGCCGATCCGTGGACCAGCCGGGCGCGGCCGAGCTTTCTCTACGTGATGTACGCGATGATCCTGCTGTCGGTGCCGATGGGGGTGATCGCCGCCTTCCGCCCCGAGACCGCGCTGGCGATCGGCCAGGGGATCACCGCATATCTGAACGGGCTGCCCGAGCCGCTCTATGCACTGTTCGGCACCGGCTACCTTGGCTACACCGCCGCGCGGCAGTGGGGCAAAGCCAAGGGCACCGACAAGTAAGCGCGGCCCGCTCTTGCTCTTGCGCTGGCGCGCCGCGCTTATAAGGATGCTCGCGCCAGCGGGGGAGCACGCATGTCCAGTCTCGTCTATGTCCTCAACGGACCCAACCTGAACCTGCTCGGCTCGCGTGAGCCGGAGATCTACGGCACCACCACGCTCGACGATATCGGCGCGCTGCTGGCCGAACGCGCCGCGGCGCTGGGGCTGACCATCGAGATGCGCCAGTCGAACCACGAAGGCCATCTGGTCGATTGGCTGCATGAAGCGCAGGCTGAAGGCGCGAAGGCGGTACTGCTCAACGCCGGGGCCTTCACCCACACCAGCGTCGCGCTGCACGATGCGATCAAATCGGTGACCACGCCGGTGATCGAAGTCCACCTCTCCAACCCGCTCGCCCGCGAGGATTTCCGCCACCAGAGTTGGGTGGGAATGGCCGCCAAGGGCACCATCGCCGGGTTCGGGGCGGCCGGCTATCTGCTCGCGCTGGAAGCCGCAGCCCGGCTCTAGCGAAGGCTAGAGGATGAAGGCGAAGTTCGGCAACGCGTGGTCGACCCCCGCGAGCAGGACCGCGAACTCGGGGCGGAAGTCACCCTGGATATCGCCCTGGATCACCAGCCCCTTGTCGGTCACCACCTGGATCAGCTGGCCCCGCACGCCGGTGAAATGATCGCCCCCCATGACGAACGCCTGATTGCCGGTCCGGCGCGAATTGGCGTCCATATCGGATAAGTCGATCCGGTCGCCCTGCGCAAAGTCGAAGTCGCCAATGGTATCGCGCCCCGTCACCGCCACCCGCGAATCGGTGAGCGCCTGGAACACGAAGGTGTCGGCCCCGTCGCCGCCCCACAGCTTGTCGGCCCCGCCCCCGCCGATCAGGGTATCGTCGCGGGCACCGCCATAGAGCGTGTCCGCCCCGGCCAGACCCCAAATCACATCATCGGCGGTGCCGCCGGTCAACACGTTGGCCCCCGCCGTACCGGTAATGGTCTTCGGCAGATCGTAATGCATCGGCGCAACCACCGGCGGCGGGCTGGCAAGATTGCTGACCTCGACCACCAGCAGATGATCGGTGATCGCCAGATCGACCGACGTCACTTGGCTGTACGTGGCAATCGGCTGGTCTGACAGCAGCGGATCGTAGACGCTGACATCGGCCGGACTGCTGCCAAAGGTGACGGTGGTGGTGGTCTCGGCAACCGTGATCGACTGGTGAGTCGTCTGGTCCCAGATGTCGGGCTCGGCCCAGACCATCAGCTCGAAAGTGCCGTTCGCCTTTTCCAGCAGCAGCGAATGCCCCGATGCCGGCAGGCCAGACAGCGCATAGTCGAGCGCATGGGTGGCGAAATCGGTGGGCGCGGCCGGGTCGTCAGCCAGGATCGCGGTCAGATCATGCAGCGCGGTCGCCGCAAGTTTGGGCTGCAGGTTGCTATCGAACAGTCCCAGACTGCTGTCGGTCGTCGCTGCCGTCCCGCTTGCGGTATCGAACAACTGGTACAGGAAAGTCTTGCTCATCCCCAGCACGGTCGCATCGGCGATCAGGTTGAGCGTCAGTTTCGCCTGCGTA
>CANGQZ010000040.1 GCA_947455865.1 Sphingomonadaceae bacterium | reverse complement strand
GTCTTGGCCTTCTCCTGGATCTCGCTGATGGCGGTCTTGAATGGCGCGATGAAATCAGTGGTGTCAGTCATGAGCTTTTCCTTGAGTTTTGTCAGCGCGGATAGTCCGGCGCCGGGAGTGGGCTTGGTCTTTGAAAGAGTGGGGGCAGGCTTGATCTTGGTCTTGATGGGCGCGGCCGGAACCGAAGCCTTGCGCAACACGGCTTTGGCGGCCGGTGCCTTCGCAACTGCAATCCTGGGGGCGATCTTTGCCGCCGGCTTCGGAGCGGCGACCGGCTGAACGGCCCGCCGCGGCCGACCGACCGGGCGGCGGACCGCCGGCTTGGCTGGGGCCTCGGGTGTCGCTGCAACGGACAAGGCAATGTCGATCGGCGCTGCAGCTTCTGTCACAACGACAGTATCCGCAACCACGGGTTCAGCGGCCGGAAGCTCGCTGACGGTTGGCGAAGTCGCGGCGCGGGGTTTGCGGCCGCGCTTCGCCTTGGCCGGCACCTCGATCGCTGACACCGCTTCAACCAGCGGCGCAGCCGTCGCAGTTTCGATCAAGTTGTCGGCCTGTTCAGCCATCGTGAAAATTCCTTCCGCGACGCCAAGCGAGTTTCGTCGACAGCACCATGTTGCACTGCACAAATAGTGTCACGTGCGCCCAAGTCAAGGAATTTTGTGCAGTGCAGCAATTGCAATCGATACTCACCCTGCAGGCCGCGCAGAGAACGCGCTCAGGGGGCCATGACGTAGCGTCCGGGGGCATCCTCGATCACCTTGTCGCCCCGCCCTCCAGGCTTGCGTTTGCCCCGGGCAGGCACCTCTTCCGGCGCATGCGCGCGCAGCCATTCGAGCCAGTGGAACCACCACGATCCGGGGTGTTCCTCGGCCCTGGCGATGAATTCCGGCAGGCTCTCGGCAGGTGCGGAATTTGTCCAGTATTGATATTTGTGAGCCGACGGCGGGTTGACCACCCCGGCAATATGGCCCGATCCTGCCAGCAGGAACGTGCACGGGCCGCCCAGCCGCCGGGTGATCTGCCAAACGCTTTCGGCCGGGGCGATGTGGTCCTCGCGGCCGGCCTGAATGAATGCCGGCGTGGTCACGCGGCCAAGGTCGATCGGGGTGCCGTCGCCGCTCAGCGCATCGGGCACCACCAGCAGGTTGTCGCGGTACAGATCCTTCAGGTAGGCCAGATGCCACTTGCACGGCAGGTTGGTGGTATCACCGTTCCAGTAAAGCAGATCGAATGCCGGATAATCCTCGCCCAGCAGGTAATTCTTGATCACCGGTCCCCAGATCAGGTCCGATCCGCGCAGCAGGTTGAACGTCGCAGCCATGTAGCGTCCGTCGAGATAACCGTCCTGCGCCAACCCCTCGATCAGCTTGAGCTGGCTGTCGTCAACGAAGGTCCGCAGTTCGCCGGATTGCTCGAAATCGACCTGGGCGGTGAAGAAGGTGACGCTCTTGACCTTGTCGCCCTCGCCGCGCCGCGCCAGCACTGCCAGAGTCGCGGCCAGCGTGGTGCCGGCCACGCAGTAGCCGATCGTGTGCACCGCCGGCACTTTGAGCCGTTCGCGCACATGATCGATGGCCTCAATTTGTGCGCGGATGTAATCGTCCCAGCCGATCTCGGCGAGCGAGGCATCGGCAGAGCGCCACGAGACCATGAACGCGCTGATCCCCTGCTCGACTGCCCAGCGCACGAAGCTTTTGGCCGGGCTCAGATCGAGGATGTAGAAGCGGTTGATCCACGGCGGGAAGATCACCAGCGGCGCGGCCAGCACGGATTCGGTCACCGGAGTGTAATGGATCAGCTGGAACAGCTCGGTTTCGTAGACCACCTTGCCGGGCGTCGCGGCAATGTTGCGGCCAACCTCGAACGCGGCGGTGTCGGTGTGGGTCAGCTGGCCGCGCGAAAGATCCGCCAGCAGGTGTTCCATCCCGGTCAGCAGATTCTCGCCGCCGGTTTCGATCGTGCGTTCGAGTACGACCGGGTTGGTCATCGGGTAATTCGCCGGGCTCAGCGCCTCGATCAGGGTGCGGGTCATGAAGCGCAACTGCTTCTGCCGTTCTGGCTCAAGGCCGTCGGCGCGCTCGACCAGCTCGGTCAACTGTTCGGCAAACAGCAGATAGGCCTGATGGATCAGCGCGAACACCGGCTGCTCGCGCCAGCGCGGATCGGCAAAGCGCCGGTCCTTGCGCGGCAGTTCGGGCACATCCTTGCCTGCCCCTTCACCGATGCCGTATTGGCCCAGCACGCTTTCCCAAAGCTTGATACTGTCCCCGAACAGCCGTGCGCGGGTGGCATCGTCGGCGAGCGGCAAGTGGCGATACCAATTTTCGATCAAGCCCAGCCACTGCGCCGGATTCGCCAGCAATTCGGTGCTGGCCAGCGGCGCCGTCGGCACGGTTTCGGCGGGGGTCCACAAACTCTGCACCTGCTTGGCGAAATCCTCCCACGGGACCAATTGCCCCATTGTCGCCGGAAGCATGGCCGGCTCGAAACGGCCCCAGGCGGTCAGCGCGGCTTGCGCTACTTCGCCTTGCATGCGTAGCATTTGTGCCGTGAGGTCACCGAAATCGGGCGGCGCGGTTCCGTTTTTCGCTTCGGGCTTGTCGGTCATGCGCGCTCCTGATCTTCCCGGTGCCTGTCCTGCTCTAGACGGTGACGATGGCATTTGTCAGTGTTTTCGCGCGGCAATTGCTGGCGAATTCAGGGTACGCGGATTTGCGCCCCCGGCAACAACCGCCTAAAGCCGGCCTGCGGCGCTGGTGCCGCGCCTAACCGGAATTGCCCAAGTCATGGAAGACGAGTTCTACCGCATCAAGCGCCTGCCGCCCTATGTCATCGCCGAAGTGAACGCGATGCGGGCCGCAGCACGCGCAGCGGGGCGGGACATCATCGATCTGGGCATGGGTAATCCCGATCTGCCGCCACCGCAGCATGTGATCGATAAACTGTGTGAAGTGGCGATGAAACCGTCGGCCCACGGCTATTCGGCATCGAAGGGTATCCCGGGTGTGCGCAAGGCCCAGGCCAACTACTATGGCCGGCGCTTCGGGGTCGATCTCGATCCCGAAACCGAAGTGGTGATGACACTCGGCTCGAAAGAAGGGCTCGCCAGCATGGCCACGGCGATGACCGCGCCGGGTGACGTCGTGCTTGCCCCCAACCCGAGCTACCCGATCCACACGTTCGGCTTCATCATTGCCGGGGCGACGATCCGCTCGGTGCCGACTACGCCCGATGAACATTACTGGGAATCGCTGGACCGGGCGATGGCGTTCACCGTGCCGCGTCCGTCGATCCTGATCGTCAATTACCCGTCGAACCCCACCGCCGAAACGGTCGATCTGGCGTTCTACGAGCGGCTCGTGGCGTGGGCGAAGGAGAACAAAGTCTGGATCCTGTCTGATCTGGCCTATTCCGAGCTGTACTATGATGGCAACGCCACGCCCTCGATCCTGCAGGTGCCGGGGGCGAAGGATGTCGCGGTCGAGTTTACCTCGATGTCCAAGACCTTCTCGATGGCCGGCTGGCGGGTCGGCTTCGCGGTGGGCAACAAGCGGCTGATCGCGGCGCTCACCCGGGTCAAATCCTATCTCGATTACGGCGCCTTCACCCCGATCCAGGCCGCCGCTTGCGCCGCGCTCAATGGCCCGCAGGACATCGTCGAGGCCAACCGCCAGCTCTATCAGCGCCGCCGCGATGTGCTGGTCGAATCGTTCAGCCGCGCCGGGTGGGAAATTCCCAGCCCTAAAGCCTCGATGTTTGCCTGGGCGCCGCTGCCGCCGGCGCTGCGCGAAATGGGCTCGCTCGAATTCTCCAAGCAGCTCCTCACTCACGCCGAAGTGGCGGTCGCGCCGGGCGTCGGCTACGGTGAGGACGGCGAAGGCTATGTCCGCATCGCCATGGTCGAGAATGAGCAGCGCCTGCGTCAGGCCGCGCGCAATGTAAAGCGCTATCTGGCCAGCATGGGGGTCAACACCACCGCCGCTTGACTCTACGGCACAGAGCCCTTCCGTAACGACATGGTTGCGCAGCAGCCCGGTTGCGTTAACCTTTGCGGCCGGGGACTCGAGAGCTGGAGTCGGAGGCGGCTTTGCGGATCGAGCGCAGGCGCGTGCGGCTGACGCGCCATGTCGTTCACCTCCGTGGTGGAGCGTGAGGACGGGCATGGCGCGGTTCGGATGGTATGGCACGGATGCAATCCCGGCCGAACTCGATCTTCGGCGGAAGGGCTGGGTGCTGACCGGGCCCTTCACCAGCGAAAATGCTGCCAACACCCTGTTCGCCGTTCCCTTCCTGCTGACCGATATCGAACTGGCCATGCGCAGGCACACCCGCTCACAGCGCGCGCCGGTTGTGCTGGTCGGGGTGGCTGATGGCATCGCCCGCGCCCACTGGCTGGCGCTTGGCTTTGGCGATGTCCTGCCGGCCGACATCGGGTTGGCCGAACTGGAGCAGCGCCTGCGCCGCGTGGCCGAGGCGCTCGCCGCGCTACCGCGCCAGCGCGGGCATGGCCGCCTGCGGCTCGATCTGCTCGCGCGCGATGGCCACGTGGGTGAGCGCCGGCTAGGCCTGCATCCGCGTGAGTTCGGGCTGCTCTGGCGGCTTGCCGAAACTCCGGGCGAGGCCGTCTCGCCCGATGCCCTGCTCAGCCAGGTGTGGCAGCTCAATTTCCGCCCTGAAACCAACAGCCTTGCCGCCCATGTCTGCCGGCTACGGGCGAAGCTGGCGGTGGCCGGGCTGCCCGATATCATCCGCACCGCTCCCGGCGGGGCCTATGTCCTTGCTGCCGGGCCGACCGAGCCCAGCCATGCTCTCGACCTTCCGGGCGAGCTCGGCGATTCGGCGCTGGACGAACACGTCCGCTTGGTGGCACCCACCCAGCGGGCATATGCAAAGGTCTGAGACGATGAGGCGCACTTGGCAGGATGGGGACCGGGTTACGATCGCGGTCGACGATGCGGGCATTGCCCAGGTTCGGCTGGCCCGGGCCGATAAGCTCAATGCGATCGACGGGGCCATGGTCGATGCCCTGCTCGCTGCGGGCAGCGCGCTTTATGGCTGGCCGGGGCTGCGTGCAGTAGTTCTCGCGGGGGAGGGGCGGGCGTTCTGCGCCGGGCTCGATCTTGCCGCGATGGCCGGCAACAGCTTTGTCACCGAAGCCCCGCTGGCCGAACGCACCCACGGCAATGCCAACCGGTTTCAGCAGCTCGCGCTGCAATGGCGCAAGCTCCCGGTGCCGGTGATTGCGGCAATCCACGGCACCTGCTTCGGCGGCGGGCTGCAGATCGCCGCCGGCGCCGATATCCGGGTAGCCGCGCCCGATGCCAGGCTGGCGGTGATGGAGGTCAAATGGGGCCTTGTCCCCGATATGGGTCACTATGCCCTGTGGCGCGGGATCGTCCGCGATGATGTGCTGCGCGAGCTAACCTTCACGCACCGCGAATTCTCGGGCGAGGAGGCGGCCCGGCTCGGCTTCGCCACTCACGCCGATACCGATCCGCTTGCCCGCGCCACGGCCATCGCGCGGGAGATTGCCGTGAACAGCCCCAGCGCGGTGCGCGCCGCCAAGCTGCTCTCCAACCGCGCCGCCGATGCGGGGTTCGATGCGGCGCTGCTCGCCGAAAGCATCGAGCAGCAGCACCTCATCGGCTCGCGCAACCAGCTTGAGGCGGTCGCCAGCCAGATGCAGCGGCGGCCCGGCGAATTCGTCGATCCCTGATTTCGTCGATCCCAAAGGCCGCCCGGCCCCGGCGCGAAACCCGTTGCGCCGGCCCCTGCCTGTTGTTAGGGCGCTCGCTCGCTCCCGAGGCCCGATGGCGGAGTGGTTACGCACCGGACTGCAAATCCGTTTACGCCGGTTCGATTCCGGCTCGGGCCTCCATTTCACCATTTGAAGACGTCCGATAACGTCCGGTAAATGGCTGTTTTTCAGAACTTTTTCTGATATAGTTCTCCGCATCAGTACGGGTCGATCCGACCGCATCCGGGACCATTGATGGTACAGGTGATGGATCACAGCCCGATGCTGGACGTGGAGGTCCATCAATGTCGGAAGGTGTGAAACGCAAATCTGGGCTCACCGCCAACGCAGTGAAGCACGCCAAGCCTCGGCCGAAGGCGTACAAGCTGTCCGACCGCGATGGTCTCTATCTGCTCGTGACGCCCACCGGCATCCGATACTGGCGGATGAACTACCGCTTCGGTGGACAGCAGCGCACGTTGTCGTTCGGACGCTGGCCGGAGATACTGCTCGGGGACGCGCGCGAAATGCTGCTCGATGCCCGCAGGTCGCTGGCAAAGGGCCTTGATCCACTGGAGCAAGCCAAACTCGAAAAGATCGCCAAGTCGATCGCTGCCAGCAACAGCTTCCAGGTTGTGGCTGAGGAGTGGCTTGAAAAGATCGAGAAGGAAGGCTTGGCCGCGATTACGCTCAAGAAGGCCAGGTGGCTGCTCGCGCAGACTTATCCGGTATTGGGGAAGCGCCCCATTTCAGAGATCACCGCACACGAGCTTTTGCTTGTCCTCAAGAAAGTCGAAGGCACCAAGCGGTATGACACTGCAAACCGCATTCGCAGCACTTGCAGCCAGGTTTTCCGCTATGCCATCGCCACAGCCCGGGCCAATCGGGATGTTTGTGCGGACTTGCGCGGCGCGCTAGTCACCCCGCGCACCAATCACCGGGCCGCCATCACAACGCCCACGGAAGCCAGCGGACTCCTTCGCGCCATCGAAGACTACGATGGTCACCCTTTGACGCAGATTGCACTTCGGCTTCTGCCCCACCTGTTCGTCCGTCCCGGCGAACTGCGCTGGGCGGAATGGAGCGAGTTTGATTTCGACAAACGTGTCTGGACCATACCGGACCACAAGATGAAGATGCGCCGACCCCACGCCGTGCCCCTTTCGCGGCAGGCTCTTTCCATCATCGAGGAGATCGAGCATGACGCCAGCTACAGCGATTTTCTGTTCCCATCGCTGAGGTCAGTCGATCGGCCGATGTCGGACAACACGATCAATGCTGCGCTTCGGCGCCTCGGGTTTAGCAAGGACCAGATGACCGGCCATGGCTTCCGAGCCATGGCCGCCACCTTGCTCAATGAAATGGGGACCTGGAATCCGGATGCGATCGTGCGGCAATTGGCGCACGCCGATGGCAACTCGATCCGGCGTGCCTACGCGCGCGGTCAGTACTGGGACGAGCGCGTCCGGATGATGCAGCACTGGTCGGACTACCTGGGCCAGTTGCGCTCGGGCGCCACGATCCTCCGGCCCAGATTCGGTCATAGCGCGTCATGATTGAGCCTGCCGCCCACGCTCTATCAGCGCACGCAGGCTCGCGACCACCACAAGGCTACACCGACCCACCTTGACCACCTCTATATCGCCTGAGGCGATGAGCTCGTAGACCTTGGACCGGCGGAGCCCAGTGAGGCGCATCGCCTCCGAGATGCGGACCGTGAACGGTTCCAATGGGAGCGCCTCGGAGCGCTTCTCCCGACCAAATGGCAATGCCAGTTGTTCTCCATTGGGGGTGGTGATGTTTGTCGTGCGACGGATCATTGGCCCGCCTCCACGTTCCGTGCGGCCACGGCTTCCAGACTGCTCGCGGATACCACAGGGAGCTCATGTGAGCAAAGTTCGCCCAAGCCGTAAACTTGGCAAATCTTCAATCGTGACATTGGCAGATTCCTTCAAAAGAAGGAGCCTGGTCACCCTGCGAAAGTGAGAGGCACACTGCATCGGTATTTAGAACATGTCAAGAACATGAAGGGTGAGGATCTGTGCGGTTTTCGTCTCCCGATACGGTGGCCTGACTGGCAGAAGAGCCTACAAGTCAGAGTGACGGGAAAGCGACGAAGGGTCTAGAATAACCAATTTTAATCTTTATTTCAGAAACTTATAGCCTGCGACAAGTCGCGTAGGGTGTGCCTGAATTTGTTCCGATTTTGTGCCTGTTGTGTTCGGGAAATCCCGCCCTATTTTCACGGTGAAATGGGTCTCAATCCCGCAGGATACCTAGCCCATCAGGCGCCTGAGGGGAAGCCAAGCCGGTTGCCGTTCTTTGCGAATGTTCCGCTTCACGGAAGCAAATGGCCACTTCATCTGCGCGATCTGCGTTCAGCAGGGATCGCTCCGCTGATTGTTGTTTAGCACAGGTCAAAGGCTGCGATGAACGTGCGAAAGCCCCGGCTCGGGAATCCTGATCGGGGGCGTTTAGCCAGCCTGTTAGCGGATGGCGGTGCTACTTCGAGCGCAGCTTCCGGGTGTGCTCTTTTCGAGCCGCTTTCTTAGCCTTGGCGAGGTAATCGACCTGCTCGGCGATGAGCTTGCGGCTTTAGCGCTCGGTTCCATTCGGCCTGGGTCTGAAGGTTGGGACCGCCGTGCGTCTCGCCTTGACGGTTGTTGAACTACACGGGAAATCTGGCCGCAAGTTCGCTACGTGACAGCTGGTCATTTGATAGAGCAGAGCGCCCCAAAACGGCTTCCCATTATAGCGAGGAGCGGCCTCATTCACGTTTCTGTGCGTCACCAAGAGTGGTTGTGCCGCCGAGCCACATCCCCACGATTAAACCGCGACAGCGGCGCGGTAGAGACTGGCTCCCGTGAAATCCTTGAACTCCAGCGAAAGGCCGCTGTCGCTAACGCTAACGGCAGCGAAACCGGATCGCGACTGGCAAAACCTGGTGCCTTTGACAGCCGATACGGGGCGAACTTCTGAGCCAGCGCCGCAGCCGATGTAGTGCAGGCCATCGGTCTGGATATGCTGCAGGTCATGATCGTGGCCGAACAGATAAGCGGTTACGCCGCGCCGCCGTAAAATCGGCAAGACCAGTTCCACCATCTCAGGTGTTTCGCCATGACCGCTACCGCCAGAGCGGATGGTGTGGTGCCCGACCACAAGCTTCCAGCGCGCGGTGGAGGATGCCAGCGCTTTGTCGAGCCAGGCGAGCTGCGCCGCCACGTCCTGCGAGCCCACGTTGCGGGCGATGACGCTGTCCACCTTGTCCCGGTACTGGTGGACGGTCGGCGAGGTATCGATCACGAACAGGTCGATCTGGGGCAGACCCATGCTGGTGCCTGAGACCTGAAAATAGCGCTGCGGCATGCGCCAGCGCTTGCTCGTAGCCGCATAGTCAAGCTGCGCCTGCGGATTGCCGCGATAGTCGTGGTTGCCCAGGGCAACGTACCACGGCACCTGAAGCGCCGGATCGGTGTAGACCTGTTCATATGAGCTCTGCCACTGCGGATCGCTCACGGATTGGACGCCGTTATCATAGAAGTTGTCGCCAACCGAGACGACGAAGCGGCTGCCGAGCGCCTGCGCGGTTTTCCCCATCTGAACCGCCACGTCGCGCTGATGCTGCGCGCCGTCGCGGCCCCAATCCCCGACCACCAGAAAGCTCGCCGACATTTGCGGCTTGGCAAAGCCGACACGGGGCAGCGACGCCGCAGCAGCCATACCAGCCATGACCGAGCGGCGATCTAGGGTAAACTTACGCATGGCGCTCTCCACTGCTCAAACGGGCATCAGAACTTGAGCTTGATGCCACCCTCGAACGTCGCGTCATAGTATTCGCGCTGGATCGGGCGGTTGACGCTGCCCTCATAGAACCGCAGCGGCGCGTTCGTCAGGTTCTTGGCGTTGACGTAGAACTGCGCGAAGCTGTTCACATCGAAGCTGCCATTGAAGTCCAGCGTGAAGCGATGATCCTGGAACACGTCGGTGGCGCGGCTGCCGCCGACCCCGAACAGGACTTTCGATTCATATTGCCCGGATACGCGTGCCTTGACCGGACCGTGCTCGTAGAACACCGCCGCGTTACCAGCGAACTTGAACGTGCCGGGCAGCTCGACGCTGCCTTCGCCGTCGCGCAGATCGACCTTGGCATCGACATAGGTGGCGTTGGCATCAATCCCGAAACCGTCGAGCAGCACGGGGAGCCCGCGGAACTTGTCAACGAACGAAGCCTCGATTCCGCGTGCATGCGCGCCGCCGACGTTGGAGTAAGTCGAGAACGTGGCGATGCCGGTGATGCCCGGATAGCGGCCGCGCGTGGTGCGCGTCACGATGTAGTTGCGCAGTTCCTTGTCGAACGCGCCGATCGCAATGATGCCGCTGCCCGGGAGATAGTATTCCAGCGCGAGATCGAAGTTGTTCGAGGTCATCGGCTTGAGGTTCGGATTGCCGGTCGAGACCGTGCCGCCGCCGACATCGACGCTGGAGGACTGGATGGTCTGGTAGAACCCGGGGCGGGCAATGCCGGTCGACCAGGTGGCGCGCGCCACAAGGTTCTGCGCCAGATTGTAGCGCAGCTGGATGGTCGGGAAGGCGTTCGTGTAGGTCTGGGCGGTCGCGGCGGGCACATAACTGATCGCGCCTCCCGCATCGGTGATCTTGGCAATGCCCGAATAGCGCGCGCTGGTGTGCTCGACGCGCACGCCGGCGAGCAGGCCAAGCGCACCGAACGTGGCTTTGTACTGCGCGAAACCGGCGATCACATCTTCCTTGTCGTCAAAGAAGCCGCCGGCGTTGCGCGAAAGGTCGCGCTTGAGGTTGCGATCGAACAGCGCCGGGCTGCCGTTCAGCAGGCCGCTCAGCTTCTGGCCGTCAAGATCGGGGCCGATATTGTAGGCGTTGTAGAAGTTGGTGACGGGCGCGCCTTGCGTGAAGCCACCCATCCCCAGCGCAGGGCCGTTGTAGCCGTACGTGTAGTTGAGCGGCATCGCGGTCTTCTGGCGGAAGCGCAGCTTGCTGCCGATCTTGAGCTCGTCGTCCGCGGCAAAGCCCAGAGGCATGGCGAGGTTGGAGGAGAAGCTCCACTCGCGGTCGCGCGAGTGTTCGGTCGAATTGCTGATGCCGTCGAGCGTGTAGTTCGCCGGGTCGGCTATGTCCGCGCCCGTCACCGTGTACTTGGGGTGGTTGGGGTCGGTGGTGTTGTCGTACTTGATGCCGAGGCCCGAGGGGCCGGCGAAGGTCGAGTTGTAATCGTAGTACTTGTCGTAAGTCGCGCGGCTGAAAGCGCCGAACCAGTTGAACGTGACGGTGTCGAAGTGGTGGTCGCCGCCGACCTGCACGACCAGGTTGCGGTGCGCCTCATCCTCGTCGCGCAAGGTCTTCACCGTCGAACCGCCAGTCACCAGGAAGCCCTTGGCATTGGCGGGATCGACGACCACGCCATCGGCCAGGCCGTCGATCTCGAGCCGGTTGCGGTGGACAGTCTCATTGTACCCGGCAAAGCTAGCGCGGGCGTAGAGCCGGTTGTCGGCATCGGGGGTGAAATCGAACTCGCCCGAATAGCCGAAGCGCTTGCGATTGTACTGGTAGCGGCGCAGCTCGAGCGCATCGAACGCCTTGTCGGGCGTGTTCGGTTGATCGTCGATATAGGCTGCCTCGATATCATCGAAGCCGCGCTTGTCGTTGTAGAGGAACTGGCTGACGACAAACGAGAACGGCGCATCGCCCGAGGCGTTCTTGCCGCCGAAGGGCGCACCGATCACGACCTCGTCGCGATAGAAGCCCTTGTTGCGCTGGGTCTGGATGCCGCCGCCGAGGACGACTTCAGCAAAGGGCTTGGTGTGACCGATCGCCGTGCGCGGGGTCAGCTCGACCGAGCCGCCGATGCCTTCAGCCTCGTGATCGGGCAGCCCGGTCTTGATCACGCTGAGCCGGTCGATCGCGCCGATCGGCACGGTGTCAAACTCCACCGCGCGGCCGGCCGAATTGAAGTAGGTGCCGCCCGGCTGGGTGTTGAGCAGCACCACGCCGCCAAAGGTTGCGCCGTTGAAGTTGCCGTCGAGCCCGCGAATGTTGACGAAGCGGCCTTCGGCCGTGTCGATCGAAAGCGAGACGCCGGGCACGCGGCTGATCGCCTCTGCGGCGTTGATGTCGGGATACTTGGCGATGGTTTCGGCCGATTGGATGTTGACGATGTTGAGCGCCTTGAGCTGCTCTTCGCGCGCGGCGTCGGCGCGGCGGGCGGTGACGATGATATCTTGCGAGGAAGGCGCGGCTGATCCGCCGGCGGCGTCCTCAGCCAGCGCAGGCACCGCGACAAAGGATGCCAATATCGTCGAGACAAGCGCCATCGTTCGGATTTTCATCACGAAAATTCCCCATAGTTGCTGCAATTTGAAGGTCTGAAAGGCGAACTTGCTGCGCCTGCGAAATCTTCGATGCTGCCGTTATGTGAAGCTTCCGCGACATTCGGGTGCACGCTGGCCAAGGTTGGGAACATTTAATCTGGCGCGGAACCATCCCGTCCGCGCCAGCCTGCCCCGCGGCCTATTTCGGCGATACTATGGCAACATGAAAGGTGCCCGGAATGGCAACCGGGCGTCCACCGGCGGTGGCTGGCGGGCCGAAATGTGCCGTCGGCAGATAGAGCTTGCCCGATGCCGGATCGAGCGCGCCGGTCCGGGCACCCTTTTCACTGGCGATGGTGCCGACCACGGCCGCCCCCATGGCACCATCGAGCGCGATCACGCTGATGGTGCCGCTGCCACCGCACGGAATGAAGGCCAGCCGCCGCGCAGTGTCCATGATCACAGCGTCAGGGCCTTGGCCGATATCCAGCAGGCGGACGACGTGGCGGGTCTGGGCATTGATGACCACGGCCTTGCCATTGGCACAGGCGCTGATCAGCTGGTGGGTGGCGGCATCGTAACCCAGCCCGGTCGGGCCTTCGCAGCCCGGCATGGGAATCGCGCTGCCAACCTTTTGCGTGCCCAGATCGGCGATCTCGATTTCATTGAGGTCTTCATTGTTGACGAAAAGCGCGTTCCCTTCGCCCATTACGCCGAATTCCAGTCCGGCCTTGAGCGTGATCGTGCCAACGACCTTTTGCGCCGCGACATCGATGATCGAGACCGTCCCGTCTTTGGCGTTCATCACCACGGCATGCCCACTCGCAGCATCGTAGAAGGCGGCATCGGGGTCGCTGCCCACTCCGATGTTGGCAATCTCGTGGCCGTCCGCCGTATCGAGCAGGCGCACACTGTCGTCACGCGCGCTGGAGACGAGAAGCATGTTCTTGCCGGGGATCGGAACAACCGCATGCGCCTTCGCGATCTTGCCCAGCGAGCGCACAGCGTTTCCGTTTGCCAGATCGACCGCCATCGCCGCATCGCCGTGGGCGACATAGAGCGTGTGGGTTGCCGGATCGACGCTGGCATAGTCCCACCCCCCGTCCGGCCCAGGGATCGCGCCGGTGATTTCATAGGAGGGTGCATTGGTCGCCGCGACGAGCGCGACCGCAGCGATGGACACAAGCAGGTGAGGCAAGCGGATAGGGCGCATCGAAGTTCTCGCAGCCGGAGGGATTTAACCCTTGCGTGAATGCCTCGCCCATCCGGCGCTTGCCAGCAGCGATCACCAAACCATCGTTACATTGGGAAGATTTATAGAATTGGGCCGTGCGCCACACTCTCGTTCATCTACATTGGGGTTATCGATTGCCCTCTCGCCGGTCGGGATGGTTGGGGGAGCCATGGAAAGAAGGCCGATGCGGGTTCTGATCGCCGAAGATGATGCGGAAACGGCGCGGTTCGTCGAGCATGCGCTCGGCGAACTCGGCCACGTTGTGCGGCGCGCGGCGAACGGTGAAGATGCGCTGCATCTGGGGTTGGCCGAGAGCTTTGACGTGATCGTGCTGGACCGGCTGCTGCCGCTGGTTGACGGGCTGGAGGTGCTGAAGCGCTGGCGTGCCGCCGGGCTTGGCACCCCTGTGCTGTTGCTCACCGCGCTTGGCGGCATAGCCGACCGGGTTGCGGGGCTGGAGGCCGGAGCGGATGACTATCTGGTCAAGCCCTTCGCTTTCGCCGAACTGGCCGCACGGCTCACCGCGCTGATGCGGCGCCCGCCGATGAACGATGCGACCACGCGCCTTGAAGTTGGAACAATTTCGCTTGATCTGCTGAAGCGCGAAGTGCGGCGCGATGGCCGCGAAATCTATCTCCAGCCCCGCGAGTTCGCCTTGCTCGAACAGCTTATGCGCCATGTCGGCAAGGTCGTGACCCGCACCATGTTTCTTGAGAGCATCTGGGGCTTTCACTTCGATCCGCAAACAAACATCGTCGAAAGCCATCTCAGCCGGCTTCGATCTAAGCTCAACGAAGGCTTCGCCAGCGATCCGATAGAGACCTTGCGCGGGGTCGGTTACCGGATGCGCGCGCATGACTAGAATCTGGGCAAGCGCGGCCTACCGTGTCGCTTTTACATATTCAGCAGCGTTTGCGCTGGCCATCCTGCTGCTGGGTGTGGCCGTTTATTACGCCGCCGATGCCGATTTTAGAGTGCAGCAAGATGTCGGCATCGCCGAAGAGTCTGCAGGTCTGTTCCGCGAGTATGAAGAAGGTGGTTTGCCCGACCTCGCGTCTGCTGTCGCAAAGCGCGAGGCCATGAACCCAGCGGACGGGTATCATTATGCGGTGTTCGACGCGGCTGGACACAGGGTTGCAGGATCCTTGCCTATACCCCGACCCGACGTCGGCGCGCAGAACATCCAGCTCACAGATGCGAAAGAGGGGCCTGAGGCAGTTCGGGCCTTGGTCAGCGCCTTGCCCAGAGGGGCCCGATTGGTCGTCGCGATCGATAGCGAGGCCGTTGAACGTATCGACGAGACGATCCTGTCGTTGTTTGGAGCTGCGTTTTTATCAGTCATCGCGCTCGGGATAGTGGGTGCGCTGCTGCTGGGCGGCTATCTGCGCAAGCGGCTTGCGCGCATCAGTGGGACCGCACAGGCGATCATGCCGGGCGACCTGGCGCGCCGCATTCCGGTCAGCGCGCGCGGCGACGAATTTGACCAGTTGGCCATTGCGCTCAACGCCATGCTCGACCGGATCGAGCAGTTGCTGGGCAATCTGCGTCAGGTGTCCAGCGATGTCGCGCACGATCTGCGCACCCCGCTCGCGCGGCTTCGCAATCAGATCGAAAGCGTCCTCGACGGCCCCGGCGATCCGCAACTGCATCGGCCTGCACTCAAGCGGGCGCTGGCCCAAAGCGATAGCCTGCTCGCGCTGTTCGCGGCGATCCTGCGGATATCCGAAGTCGAATCGGGCGCGCTAAAACGGCATTTTGCGCGGGTCGACCTGTCCGAACTCGCCGGCGATCTGGCCGAAAGCTACGCGCCTGCCGTGTTCGATGGCGGGCGCACGCTGACCGCGTCGATCATGCCGGGCCTTGCGCTGCTGGGGGACCGCGAACTGATTGCGCAAGCCGCGATCAACTTGCTCGACAATGCGCAGCGCCATACCCCGGCAGGCACCGCCATCGCGATCGAAGTCACGGAGAATAGCGAGGGCATCGCGCTGGCGGTTGCCGACAATGGCCCCGGCGTGGCGGACGCAGACCGCGCCTTGATCACCCGGCGCTTTGCCCGGCTGGAAGCCAGTCGCACCACGCCGGGGCACGGCCTCGGGCTCAATCTCGTTTCTGCCATCGCCGCTGCGCATGGCGGTACTTTGGCGATCGAGGACAATCATCCGGGCTTGCGTGTTACCCTCTTGCTGCCCAAGCTTCCCGCATGACAAGGAAGCGCCTGACGCCGCTGGTGGCATGCTTGCTGAGTGCTTGCGCCAGCTATGCGCCGCATCCGCTGAATGATGCGCTTCCCGACGTGAGCCTCTCACGCGATGCCGCAGCGCTTGATCGGCCGTACCTTCGCCCGGTGGCCATCGATCTCGCCCAGCCGCTCGACATGAACGCGGTCGCGACCATCGCGGTGATCGCCAACCCCGATCTCAAGGCCTTGCGCGCGCGCGCTGCGGTGGCCGATGCGCAGGCCTTCGCAGCGCGCTTGCTGCCTGATCCCAACTTCAGTCTTGCCGCGAACAAAGTCCTGGCGGGGACAGACCCGTTTCTCGATATTGCCGGTGCGCTGGGGCTCGATATCAACGCGCTACGGACGGCGAAGGTACGGCGCGCAGGCGCCGATGCGCTGGCGCGGCAGGTGCGGCTCGATCTCGCGTGGGCGGAATGGCAAACGGCTGGTCAGGCGCGGCTGCAGGCTGTCAGAATCGTGAGCCTGGAGCCGCTTGTGCCGATCCTGGCTGCCAGCCACGCCACGGCGCGCGCGCTGCTGGAGCGGACCTTGCGCGCGGCGGGGCGTGGCGATCTTGCTACAGATCCGGTGCAGTCCGCACGCCTTGCTGCCTTCGATGCGCAAGACCGGATGCGCTCTGCCGAGCGCGATCTGGCGGCAGCGCGGCTTGAATTGACCCGCCTGCTCGGTTTGCCGCCTGCTACGTCGCTGGCACTTGCCCCGCTCGCCGCAACCGAGACACCGCTCGATCCCGAGCACCTGTTCGCACTTGCCAAGACCGGCCGCTTCGATCTGCAAGCGCTGCAAGCCGGGTACGGCGCGCAGGAAGCGGCGCTGCACAAGGCGGTGCTCGACCAGTTCCCCAATCTGATGCTCACGATCAACTCCGGGCGCGATTCGGCGGGGAACACTTCACTGGGACCTGCGGTGAGTTTCGACTTGCCGATCTGGAACCGCAATCGCGGTGTCATCGCTGCCGAGCGCGCGACGCGGGAAGCGCTGCGCACGGAATACGATGCGCGCCTGTTCCAGACCCGGGCCGAGATTGCAGCGGCGGTGAGCGGCCTTGCCATCGCGCGCCAGCAACGCCGCGCCGTTCTGGCCGATCTGCCCGCACTGGCCCGCATGGCCGAGGCCACGCGCCGCGCGGCGACCCGCGGCGACGTGCCGCTGGCCACCGCCGAAACCGCCGAACAAGCCGTCCGCGACAAGCAAGTGTTGCTGGCCCAATCCAATCAGGCGATTGCCGAGCAGATGATTGCGCTCGAACTGCTGACCGGCTCATTGAACGAAACGTGGACCCGATGACCAGATTTGCGCTCCTGCTTCCTGCCCTTCTTCTCGCCGGTTGCAGTGCCAGCAGCGAGGCGGAGGGCACGGCCGATCCCGTCGCGCTCGTTTCGCTCGCCCGCGCCGAGGACGGCG
>CANGQZ010000039.1 GCA_947455865.1 Sphingomonadaceae bacterium | reverse complement strand
CTGGGCGGGATGCTCGGAGGCGGGGGTGGCTGCTGACCGATTCGGGAAAACGCGATGCTGCTGATCGTCTGGCACAGCCGCACCGGCGCGAGCGAGGCGCTCGCCCGAGCGGCTTTGGCCGGAGCGGCGAGCGAGGGACTGCCCGCCCAGCTCATCGCGGCGGAGGATGCCGGACCAGAAGTGATGCTGGCCGCTTCGGGTTATCTCTTTGCCTTCCCCGAAAACCTGGGGACGATGAGCGGGGCGATGAAGGAACTGTTCGATCGTTGCTTCTATCCGCTACTCGGACGGGTGGAAGGCCGGGCTTATGCCAGCCTGATTGCGGCCGGATCGGACGGGCAGGGCGCGCAGGCGCAGCTTGACCGCATTGTAACCGGGTGGCGGCTGCGGCGGGTGGCCGATCCGGTGATCGTCAATCTTGCAGCGCAGACGCCCGAGGCGATTCTGGCAGCCAAGGCGGTGCCTGCCGCAGCGCAGACCGGCGCCCATGATTTGGGTAAGGCGCTGGCCGCAGGTCTGCGGTTGGGTGTCTTCTAGGTCCTGTTTCGCTCCAAAACGGAACTGTAGCCTTCTGCAGGACTCGACGGGCGCGATTTTTGTGCCATTGCTCGGGGCATGGATCGGGGGGGCGAGTCAATCGCCGGCAGTTCGGATGATGGCAGCGGGCGCCTTCCGGCGGGCCTGTCGTTGCTGTTCGCCCCTGGTACACGTCCTGATGCTGAGGCGATCGCGGCGCTCGCTCAAGCCACCGCCGGCCCAATCGGCTTTTCGGTCACTCACCGCCCGGCCGACCATCCGGATTGGATGGAACTTCTCATTCTTGGGCTGACATTCGACTTGCAGGGTTTGCTGCCGGGCTCTCCGGCGGTCACGGAAAGGCCGGTCGCCACTTACAAGATTGAGCAAACCGAACTGCATGAAGTGGAAGCTCTGACTTTGCGGCCCGGCCCGCATCTGACCGCAGGGCGGGCGCTGCTGCCGGTGATACGAGCGATGGGGCTGCTGGCGAGCGCACTCTCGCAGCTGCCCGGGCTGGTGGCCGTCGGGTGGGAGCCCGCCCGCACGGCAATGAGGCCGGATTACTTTCGCGACGCGATTACCAACTGGACGGAAACGGGCGCGTTTCCTGCCATCGGGCTGACCGCGCTGGGGCCTGACCCGCACGGAAACTTCCGCACTTACGGGTTGGCTTACTTCGTCGGGTACGAGCTGTGCTACTGTCCTCTCGCCGGCGAAGCTCGGACTGAAACGGCAATGGCCGCAGTACGGCTGATTAACGATTTGGTGGGAAGTGAACGGTACCCCGAGGGGCAGGTGACAGGTCCCGGGGGGGAACCGCTGCTTTGCAAATACGAGGCGAACCGGACCGTGCTCCGGATCAGCAGGTTGCCCGCCGCCTAACGCGGCACGCCCAGCCTGTCCCGGCACGGCCAGCTGCTTTCAATCCCCGCACTTCACTCTCGTTTCGCTCGGTCAACCGGGCCGGGGCAGCGGACTATGACCCTGGCATGCAGCGGCACCATCTGCTGCCTTGTCAGGCTGCATCCAGTGGGTGCTTTGGGCGCCTGTTCACGTCGCTTGGCCGCTGCCGGATCGGGTTCGACGATTTTCGGACGAACGGCCTGTTGCTGCCGGCTGACGATTCGCGGGCCCGTCTTCTTGGCCTGCCGCTGCATCGCGGCCCGCACCGCGATTACAACGCGATGGTCATTGAACGGATCGGCCAGATCGAAGCGCACTGGGCCAAGTCCCGGCCGCGAGCGGGCGACGCCGCGAGCGACGAGGCGCTGTTCCGCCTCGCCCTGCTGCAGCGCGCGCTGCGCCGCCGGCTGCTTGCGCCCCGTGGCCGCGCACTTCAGCTGAACCGGCGAACGGCTCGGCCAGACGAGCAGGTTTTTGCCGATCTTGATGCCATGGCGGAACTGCTTTGGTCGGACAGCGCGGTCATCGACGATCAGGTTAAGACCGTCTCGGGCTGAGCCTGCAGAGCCTCGATCAAAGCGCGCGAGAATGCCGGGATATCGCCGGGATTGCGGCTGGTGATGAGGTTGCCGTCGATGATCACTTCCTCGTCGAACACTTGCGCTCCGGCATTTTCAAGATCGGTGTGGATCGAGGGCCAGCCGGTCACCGCCCGGCCGTCAACGATGTCTGCTTCGATCAGCAGCCACGGGGCATGGCAGATCGCGGCGATGGTCTTGCCGGCATCGGCGAAGTCCTCGATCAGGCCGATTACCTCGTCTTCCAGCCGCAGCGCATCGGGGTTCATCTGCCCGCCGGGCAGCAGCAGTGCGTCGAAGTCGGCGGCGCAGACTTCACCGAGTGCTGCATCGACCGGAACCGAATCGCCCCAGTTATGCTGATGCCAGCCGCGGATCGAGCCAGTTTTTGGGCTGGCTACAACGGTTTCCATACCTGCCGCTTCGAGCGCCTTTTTCGGCTCGATCAGTTCGGACTGTTCGAAGCCGTCGGTGGCAAGGATGAGAACGCGCTTAGTCATGGGGAATCTCCGAGGAATCTGGTTCGGTAGCCAAATGAGCGGGGGATGGGGGTTGTTCCCGCAATTGGCCTCGGCCTGCCACGTTGCTAGGGCTCCCGGCCATGCCTGCCCCGACCGTTGAAGATACCGATCCGTTCGATGCCATCGTCGATGCGCCGTTCGACAGCGCACTTAGCGAGCGCTACCTCGTCTATGCGCTCTCGACGATCACTGCGCGTTCGCTCCCGGACTTGCGCGATGGGCTGAAGCCGGTGCACCGCCGCTTGCTCTGGGCGATGCGCCAGCTGAAGCTGGACCCCACCGGCGCCTACAAGAAATCGGCGCGCGTGGTCGGCGACGTGATCGGCAAGTATCACCCGCACGGCGATGCCTCGGTCTACGATGCCATGGTCCGGCTAGCGCAGGATTTCTCGCTGCGCTACCCGCTGGTGCAGGGGCAGGGCAACTTCGGCAACATCGACGGCGATAACCCAGCCGCCTACCGCTACACCGAAGCGCGGCTGACCAAGACCGCCATCCAGCTGATGGCCGGGCTTGATGAGGGCACGGTCGATTTCCACCCGACTTATAACGGCGAGGAGGAAGAGCCCGAGATCTTCCCCGGCCTGTTTCCCAACCTTCTTGCCAACGGCTCGAGCGGGATCGCGGTGGGCATGGCGACCTCGATCCCCAGCCACAACGTCGCCGAGATTGTCGATGCCACGCTGCTGCTGATCGAGCAGCCTGAGGCCGAGCATGCCCGGCTGATGGAGGTGTTCCACGGGCCGGACTTTCCCACTGGCGGGATCGTGGTCGACAGTCCGGCAGCGCTTTCGGCAGCCTATGCCAGCGGGCGCGGGGCGATCCGGGTGCGGGCGCGGTTCTCCACCGGGCGCGACGATGCCGGCAGCTGGGAAGAAACAGGGATCGAGAAGCTGGGCGGCGGGCAGTGGCAGCTCGTCATCCGCGAGATTCCCTACATGGTCGCCAAGGGCAAACTGATCGAGCAGATCGCCCAGCTGATCGCCGACAAGAAGCTGCCGATCCTGGAAGATGTGCGCGACGAGAGCGATGAAGAGGTGCGCATCGTTATCGCGCCCAAGAGCCGCAACGTCGATCCAGACCTGCTCAAGGAATCGCTCTACCGCTTGACCGATCTGGAAAACCGCTTCGGGCTCAACCTCAACGTGCTCGATGCCAAACGCACCCCCGGCGTGCTCTCGCTCAAGCTGATGTTGCAGGAATGGATCGTCGCCCAGATCGACATCCTCGTGCGGCGGACCCGGCACCGGCTGGAGAAGATCGCTGCGCGGCTGGAACTCGTCGAAGGCTATATCATTGCCTACCTCAACCTTGACCTGATCATCGCGATCATCCGCACCGAGGATGAGCCCAAGCCGGTGATGATGGCCGAGTTCGCGCTGACCGAGCGGCAGGCCGAGGCGATCCTCAATATGCGGCTGCGCAGCTTGCGCAAACTGGAGGAAATGGAGCTGCGGCAGGAGCGCGATGCGCTGCTGGCCGAGCAGGGCGAACTCGAGACGCTGCTGGCCAGCCCGGCCCGCCAGCGCACTCGCCTGAAGCGCGATCTGACCGCGCTGCGCAAAGACTATGCCGAGGACACCGCGCTCGGCCGGCGGCGCACGACGATCGCGGAGGCCGCGCCGACGCGCGAATTCCGGCCCGAGGCGATGATCGAAAAGGCGCCGGTAACGGTGATCCTCTCAGCACGCGGATGGATCCGCGGGGCCAGCGGGCATGAGCCGCTAGACCGCGATTTCAAGTTCAAGGACGGCGACGGGGCTGCCTTCGCGCTGCATGCGCAGACCACCGACAAGCTGCTGATCGCCTGCGACAATGGCCGGTTTTATACGCTGGGGGCCGACAAGCTGCCGTCCGCGCGCGGCTTCGGCGAACCGATCCGCACGATGCTCGATATCGATACCGAAACGCAGATCATGGCGCTGCTGGTATACCGGCCCAATGCGCAGCTGCTGCTGGCGAGCAACGCCGGGCGCGGTTTCGTGGCCGAGGCGGACGAACTGCTGGCCGAAACCCGCAAGGGCCGCGCGGTGGTTTCCACCAAGCCCGGGGTGCGCCTTGCGGTGGTGCGCGAGATTCCAGCCGAGCACGATCACGTTGCGGTGGTGGGCGAAAACCGCAAGCTTCTGGTGTTCAGTCTGGGTGAGATGCCGGTCATGGCCAAAGGGCAGGGGGTGGCACTGCAGCGGTACCGCGATGGCGGGTTGGCAGATGCGACGACCTTCCGGCTCGAGGCCGGGCTCAGCTGGAAAATGGGCGGTGACAGCGGGCGAGTGCGTACCGAAACCGATATGCGCGCATGGAAAGTGGCGCGCGGCGCGGCCGGGCGGCTGCCGCCCGGCGGGTTCCCGCGCGACAACAAGTTCTAGGCGAGCGCGTCAAATCTCGGGCGCGGCGGTTTGCGGGTGGTGCGGGGTGAGGATCAAGGTCTGCCCCTCGACCCGCCAGCCGGCGAGGCGCGAGAGGAAGTTCATCCCCAGCACGTTGGTCCCTTCCATCCCCGGCGCGATCACCGCATCGAGGTTGCTGGCGACGATATTGCCGAACCGCAGCTCATCGATGGTGGCAAGCTCGGCGGAAACTGTCCCATTGGCGGTGCGCATCATGATCGGTTCGCGCATCGGCCGCTGCTGCAAATTGGTCTGTTCGGCGATCTCGGGGGAAACGGCCGTGAGCGTGGCCCCGGTATCGACGAGGAAGGGCTGGGATACGCCGTTGATGTTGGCGCGAATCCAGAAATGGCCGTCTCTGGCAATCGGCACGCGGGTTTCGCGGCCAATCACTTCCTGTTGCGGCACCCCGAGCGCGGGCGAGGCGAAGTTCACGCTGTGCGATCCCTGGATCACCTGTGACACCGTCAATAGCAGGGCGGCGAACAGGCCGATGTTGCCGAGTGTGCCCACCAGCCCGCCCAACATCGGCGAGAAGGTGCGCAACAGGCCGCCGACCACGACCGCAGCAATCGCCATGACCGCCAGGGTGAACAGCGGCTGCGACAGCACATAGGGGACGAACTGGTCTAAGCTCATGGCCTTAATATGGAGCGCATCGCGGCTTTCGCCAGCCTGACCGGTCAGTCTGTCAACGTTTCCTCGAGCAGCACGGCCACTCTGGCGGCATCGGGGAAGCCTTCTGCGACCCAGTGCGCTTCGACCGCTTGCAGTACCCGCGCCACTTCGGGTCCGGCACTGATCCCGCGCGCGACGATATCGCCGCCCTTGAGCGGAAAGCGGGGTATGTCCCAACCTTGCAGGGGAGCAATGCGAGCCCCGCTCAGTAGGAGCCGGTCGATCGCGCTTTCGCGGCCATGGCGGTAGGCGAGCGCGCGTGGGGCCTCGCCGGGGGTTCGCGCCGCGGCCAGCGCCAGCCGCTTTTTCTGCGCACCGGAGAGGCGAAAACGACTAGCAACGGCTTCGGTCAGCGCCGGATCGGGCGGCAACAAGGCGGCAAGGCGGCGGACCGGATCGGGGGCGATGCCTTGGGTTGTTTCGGCCGTGATTAGGGGTGGCAGCGCGGCCGGATTGGCCTCGGGGAGGATGACTGGCAGAACGCCGAGTTCATGCATCCGCCGGATCGCCGGACCGGGATCGGGCAGCGCGAGGAGATTGAGCAGCTCCATCGCGATCCGTTCGCGCGAGAGCCCTTTGAGCGTAGCGGCGAGTTCGCGGCAGGAGAGTTCCGCTTCAGTATCAATGTGATCCGAACCAAACCTTGCCTGAAACCGGAAGTAACGCAGAATGCGCAGGTGATCCTCGCGGATACGTTGCCGGGCATCGCCGATGAACCGGACGCGCCGCTCGGCAAGATCGGCCAGGCCATTGAAATAATCGTGAATTTCGTGCGTGATCGGATCGGCATAGAGCGCGTTGATGGTGAAATCGCGCCGCGCAGCATCTTCGCGCCAGTCTTCGGCGAACGCGACCGTCGCGCGGCGCCCATCGGTGGTGACATCGCGGCGCAACGTGGTGATTTCGGCCGGGCCTTGCGGCAGTACGGCGGTGACCGTGCCGTGCTCGATCCCGGTCGGCACCACCTTGATCCCCGCCGCCGCGAGCCGCTCGGTGACGGCATCGGGGCGCAAGGGGGTGGCGATATCGACGTCCTTCACCGGCAGACCGAGCAGTGTATCGCGCACCGCGCCGCCGACGTAGCGGGCATTGCCGGGGCCTAGCGCGGCGATCAGCGCGGCAAGATCGGTGCGCCCCATCCAATCTCGCTGCGGCATATACTTAGCCATGCCAGTTAAGCCGGCGCGTGAGGTTGACCAGCAGCCCGGCGGTGGCGCCCCAGATGCGGTGCTCCTCCCAGATGATTTCCCAGGTTGACCAGACTTTTCCGTCGCGCTCGAACTCGACCGCGCGCTGGTTGGCGGGATTGAGCACGTATTCAAGCGGTGCTTCAAACCACGCGGCGACTTCGGTGGGATTGGGAAAAACATCGGTATCCGAAGGTATCAGGCCGACAACAGGGGTTATCCGATAGCCGGTTCCGGTGCGGTAGGAATCGCTTTCACCAATCACCCGCACGGTCTCCGGCGCGATCCCCAGCTCCTCATGCGTCTCGCGCAGCGCGGCTTCGACCGGGCTTTCGCCGGGATCAAGCTTGCCGCCCGGGAACGCGACCTGACCAGGGTGGGCGCGCATGTTGGAAGGGCGGTGGATCAGCAGAATTCCGGGGTTTGCGCGCTCGGTGATGGCGGCGAGGACCGCGGCGGGACGAAACTCGCCGCCGCCGGGGAGGGAGCGCATGTCTTCGTGCAGTTCGACCGGCTTGGCGTGGCCAGCGCGGTGCAGTTCGGTGAGGCGGGTGAAAAGTGCGCTCATGACGGCACCAGTGCGAAGCGGACGCCTTGGCTGGTTACCGACCAGTCCGAAGTTTCCAAGGCCAATTCAGCGAGTTGGGCATAAGTGCTGCGATTCAATCGTGCCTCGCAACCATTGCGAACCGCGAGGTAGAGCGCGGGGGTGTCCATGTCTCCGGCAGCGCGCAGCGGGTGTTCGGGCCCGGCAATCACCAGATCATCGGTGTTCAGGCGGAAGGCGAGTGCACCTTCTCTCCGCACCAGATCGACCGCTACGAAAGCCGCATCTGCAACGGCAATGCAAAGGCGTTGCACCGGGGTGACAAGCCAGTGCTGGCCCTCCGCATCGCGGGTCAGCAGGCTCGCAAAGGCGCGGATCATGGCCGGGCGGGTGATCTCGCCGCCTTCATGGAACCAGCGGCCATCGGCACGGATTTCCATGTGGCTTTCGCCGGTTTCATTCGGGGCCCATTCGCTGACCGGGGGCAGCTTGCGCGCGGCCACGAGTTCGGCGATCGCGGCGAGCGAGAGCGAGGCCAGTTCGGGGGGCGGATCATAGGGCACGCAGGCCCGATGCCACTCCCGCCCGCGCCCTGCAAGGGCGGCCCGGAAGCTAGCGCGGCCAGGGGCCGAGCATGCCCTCCGCCGGAAGCACCGTCGGATTGTCGCAGCGCACCAGCAGGCGGCGGGGTTCGAACGGCCCGGGGAGCTGCCAGCCGCCAGTGTGAGCGTTGGTAAAGCCCCAGAACCGGCCGTAATATTCGGGATCGCCGATCATCACTTGCGGCAGGGGGGCTTCGGGGCTGAGCGCTCCGAGGCTGGCGGCCATCAGCGCCTGACCATAGCCGTGCAGCTGATGTTCGGGCAGCACCGCCACCGGGCCGACCATGATCAGCGGGTGCGGCTTGCCGGCAGCGGTGGTGAGCGCGACCGGCCAGCACTGGATGGTGCCGACGAGCTGTTCGGCATCGTCGAGCGCGGCGAATGAAAGCGCCGGCAGCCAATCCATCCCGGCGCGGACCTTGTAGGCCGTGCGGCGATGACGCTCGGGCTCGAACGCCCGGTCAAGCAGGGCTTCGACCAGTGCGGGGTCGACCGCGTCGAGCGGGATCAGGTGGGGACCTTGAGACATGAGCGGGGGCCGATAGGGCCTTGGTTCCCTTGGCGCAACGACTCTCTATAGAGGACAGGCAATAGCGGGCCGGGTGCGACCTGCGGGAGAGACGCGATGGATGAGGCAGCCGCTGTGCCGGGCCCGATCGGCCAATTCGACGATCGCAATGTGCGCTGGACACCCTATCCGGGGGTGGACGGGATGGATGTTTCGATCCTGCACGTCGACACGGCGCGCAACAGCGCCGATTTTCTGGTTAAGTTCGCGCCGAACTCAAAATCGGTGATTCACGAGCATCTTGCGGTGACTCACATCTTCGTGATCGAAGGCGATCACGTGATTTACGAGCCGGACGGCACCGTGCGCGAATCGCGGCCGGTGGGGCGCTATACCGCCGGAATGGGCGGCGACCCGCATGATGAGGGCGGCGGGCCCGACGGCGCGGTGCTGTTCTATAGCATCCGCGGGGACAACGATCGGTTGTTCGAGATCTTCGATCCCATCGGCAATTCCGCAGCGGTCATCCGGACGGCCGATCTGAAAGGGCTGATGGACGCTGCCGGATAGCGTGAGCCGCAACCACCAGGACAGTGCTTCGACAAGCTCAGCATGAGCGGGCCGGGGGCAAGGTTCGCGCTAGTTCGGGGTCAGTTCGAGCAACCTTCCGCCCGAGGCGTCTTCGAGCAACCAGACGGTGCCATCCTCGCGCTCGACCACTTCGCGCAGGCGCTGGCCGAAATCGTGGCGGGCAACCTCGCGGGCCCGTTCGCCCTCGATCGCGACATCGACGAGGCCCATTGCGCCCATCCCGGCGATGAGCGCATGGCCGCGCCACTGCGGGAACCTGGCTCCGCGATAGAAGATGAAATCGCCCGGCGCGATGACCGGGTTCCAGCTGATCGCGGGGGCGGCGAGATCGGGGCGGGTGGCGTGGCGCGGGATGTGCTGGCCGCTGTAATGATCGCCGTTGGACACCAGCGGCCAGCCATAATTCTGCCCGGGCTTGACCAGATTGAGCTCGTCTCCGCCCATCGGTCCGTGTTCAAGATCCCATAGCCGGCCCGCTTCATCGAACTTGAGCCCGAGCAGGTTGCGGTGGCCATAACTCCAGATCTGGGCCGAGACGGGCCCGCGCGCCGCGAACGGATTGCCCGGCGCCGGTGTGCCATCGGGCATCAGCCGCAGGACTTTGCCGAGGTTGTTGGAGAGGTCTTGCGCAGGGGTGAACTTCTGCCGCTCACCCGAAGTGACGAACAGATATTGGCCATCGGGCGAGAAGGCGAGGCGGTGCGAAAAGTGTCCATCGCCGGTGACTTTGGGGTACTGCCGCCAGATCACGCTCAGCCCTTCGAGCCGGGGCTGCGGGCCGAGGACCAGCTTGGCCCGGCCGACCACGGCGCCGCGCGTGTTGCGTTTGCCGGCTTCGACCCAGCTGAGGTAAACCATTCCGCTACTGGTGAAATCGGGCGCAGGGCGGACATCGCCAAGCCCGCCCTGACCCTGATAGACGACTGCCGGAACGCCGGCGACGGTGACCGGGGGCTTGCCGTCTTCCCACAGCAGCAAGCGCCCGCGCCGTTCGGTGATCAGCGCAAACGGCGTGCCGGGCAGGAAGGCAAGCGCCCACGGTTCCTCAAACGCGCCGTGCGCGGTGACGGTGAAGGGCAGTTCGGTATTGCCGACGCTATCCCCGGCGGCGGGCTGGGTGCAGCTTGCGAGGGCCAGAAGGAGCGCCGATAACAGGCGGGTGAGCGAGCGTTTCATCCTCCCGATCATGCCGGAAGGCGGCGATGGTGCCAAGCTGTCCCGCGGGCCGGTGGTGATCGGAGTGGACGAAGCCGGACGCGGTCCGCTGGCCGGGCCGGTGGTGGCGGCGGCGGTGGCGCTGGGCAAGCCGAGCCCGGCCGGGCTCGACGATTCCAAGAAGCTGAAACCCGCCGCCCGCGCCCTGCTGGAGGAACAGATCAAGCGCCGCTGCCACTGGGCGGTGGGCGTGGTCGATGCCGGCGAGATCGACCGTCTCAACATCTTCGGTGGGACGATGCTGGCGATGACGCTGGCGGTGGCTGCGCTGTGCGACAAGCTGGGTGCCGAGCCGGATGCGGTGCTGATCGACGGCAATCTGACGCCGCAGGGCCGCCGGCCCGAATGGCGCTGGCCGGCGCGGGCGATTGTGGGCGGCGACGGGATAGAGCCTTGCATTTCGGCCGCATCGATCATCGCCAAGGAACACCGTGACCGGATGATGCGCGCGTATGCGTTAGAGTACCCGCAATACGGGTGGGAGCGCAACGCGGGCTATGGGACGCCGGAACATCTGGCGGCGTTGCGGGAGCATGGGCCGTGCCCGCTGCACCGGCGCAGCTTTGCGCCGGTGGCGCAGGTGGTGCTGATTTAGGGGGCGCTGGCGCAAGGGTGTTCGGGCAAGCGGAGCGCTGCGCTGGCCAACCCCCTCCACCGCCGTTCGGCGGTCCCGCTCCCTGCCAGAGGGGAGGGTTTTAGGGGTCGAATTCGGTGCTGATTGAGGGGCTATACCGAAGTCGGCCCCTCCACCCCGCTCATGCTGAGCTTGTCGGAGCATGTTGGGGCCAGCGCTGCGCTTGCACCCTTCGACAGGATCAGGGTGAGCGGGTTTTGGTTTGGACCGGGCAGGTGTTATGCGCGTTGCCACCGGGCGTGAGGATTAATTACCCGCCTCCGGCTGATCGTCCAGCACCCACATGTCGTCTTTCACAAACCTGATCGGAGCGCCGCAAAACTCGCATTGCCCCCGAATCACCAGAGCGCCCCAATCGACCGACCTTGACGGCGGTTTGTGATTTCCTCTTGCGCACTTACGCCGATGAAAAAGCCTTCCAAGCATGTGCAAGCTTCCTAGCGCTGACTTGACGAAACTACGGTTTCATAATCAAGATCGAGAGATAGTCAGCCCACTTAAAGTTAATGTTGGCCGGCATGGCTTTCGCGCGGGTCGGGAGGCTCTCGAGCGCTCATTGCCCGCTTGACGACTGATCGGCCGCTCCCGCTTTTCGATCGGTATCCCGGGCTTGACCTGCGGCTGAAGGCCGGTGGCACTGCAAATCAAGCAGAGAGTGTTGTCCAGCACCGGGAATGAACCGTGTTAATGCGCGCTGGCCAAATAAATTTCCTGCCGATTCCGTCGGGCCACACCACCATATGTTGAGTCCCGGGCCAATCGCGGGACTCAATCCCTTGTGTGGGACTCGTTTCGTTCCGGCCTGCACTTGGCCCACAACCCAAGGGAATCCGGCGAGTCGCGACTTGACGGCGGAGTCCAAATGACTCACCCTCTGGGCCGAACTCAGGGGGCACCGACGAACTATGGCCGAGCTTCTGCTTAAGGACCGGAAGCGCGCGCGCGTTTCCGCCAAGGCGGCAACAGCGCCGCGCCCGGAACTGCCGCTGGGGCAGATCCTGAGCGGGGATTGCATCGCGGCGATGCGATCGCTGCCTTCCGCCAGCGTCGACATGGTGTTCGCCGATCCGCCTTATAACCTGCAGCTCGGCGGCGATCTCAACCGGCCCGATGGCAGCCATGTCAACGCGGTGACCGACGACTGGGACAAGTTCGCCAGCTTCGCCACTTACGACGAGTTCACCCGCGCGTGGCTGGCCGAGGCGCGGCGGGTGCTGAAGCCCAACGGTTCGCTGTGGGTGATCGGCAGCTATCACAACATCTACCGCGTCGGCGCGATCCTGCAGGATACCGGCTTCTGGATCCTCAACGACATTGTTTGGCGCAAAGCCAACCCGATGCCCAACTTCAAGGGCACCCGCTTCACCAACGCCCACGAAACGCTGATCTGGGCGAGCATGGGCGAGAAGGCGCGCTACACCTTTCACTACCGCACCATGAAGACGCTGAACGACGAACTGCAGATGCGTTCGGACTGGGTGCTGCCGATCTGTTCGGGGCAGGAGCGGCTGAAGAAGGACGGGGCCAAGCTGCACCCGACGCAGAAGCCCGAGGCGCTGCTGTACCGGGTGATGCTGGCGACGACCAATCCGGGCGACGTGGTGCTCGATCCGTTCTTCGGCACCGGCACCACCGGGGCAGTCGCCAAGCGGTTGGGGCGGCAGTGGATCGGCTGCGAGCGCGATCCGGGCTATCGCGCCGCCGCCATGGAACGCATCGAACTGGCGCTGCCGCTGGACGAGAGCGCGATCACCACGATGCAGAGCGCCAAACCCGCGCCCAAGGTGGCGTTCGGGGCGTTGGTCGAGACCGGCTGGATCAAGCCGGGCACCGTGCTGTGCGACCGCAAGCGGCAGTTCGTGGCGCTGGTGCGGGCGGATGGCTCGCTGGATGGCGGGGCGGATACCGGCTCGATCCATTCGCTGGGGGCGAAGCTGCAAGGCGCGCCTTCGTGCAACGGGTGGACGTTCTGGCATATCAAGGATGCCGGCGAGTTGAAGCCGATCGACACGGTGCGGCAGCACTATCTGCTGGCGACGGAAGATTGAGGATGGGCCTCGCGCGTTTGCGCATTCGCCCGATGACCCTGCCATGATCCGCCAATACCTCCGCCCCATTGCCTTGGCCGATAGCCCGCAGAGCGAAGAAGGCGGGGCGGTGCGGCTTGGTGGGGGGATGGTTTATGCCAGCCGCTTCGCGCTGATTGCGCGCGAAGGTGGCCAGGTGGTGTCGCGCGAGCGCTATTCGGTGCCGGATTTGCGCGCGGCCTTGCCCGGGCTGCCCGAGGCGGTGCGCGAACAGTGGGACAATCTGGGGCGCAGCCATCCGCCGCTCGCCTGCGGGGAGCGGACGGTGCGGCTCGATCAGCCGCAAGTGATGGGCATCCTTAACGTCACGCCCGACAGCTTTTCCGATGGCGGCGAGTTTCTTGACCGGCCCGAGGTGGCGCAGGCCCACGCCGCGGCGATGCTGGAGGAAGGGGCGGCGCTGATCGACATTGGCGGGGAATCAACCCGACCCAATGCGCCGGCGGTGTGGGAGGGGGACGAGCTTAAGCGCTTGATTCCGGTGGTCGAGCGGGTTGCGGCGATGGGTGGGGCGATCAGCGTCGATACCCGCCGACAGCCGGTTATGGCGGCGGCCTTGATCGCCGGGGCGCATGTGATCAACGACGTTTCCGCGCTGCGCCATGATCCGCGCAGCATGGACTTCGTTGCTTCGTGCGGCGCGCCGGTGGTGTTGATGCACGCGCCGGGCGAAGGCGATGACCTGCACGAGGGCGGGGTTTACCGCGATGTCGTGCTCGACGTGTTCGACTGGCTGGCCGAACGGCGCGATACGGCGTTGGCGGCCGGGGTGGCGCGAGAGCGGATCGTGCTCGATCCAGGTATCGGCTTTGGCAAGTCGCTCACTGAGAACCTCGCGCTGCTCAATGCCTTGCCGCTGTTCCATGCGCTGGGGCAGCCGCTGATGGTGGGAGCGAGTCGCAAGCGGATGATCGGGGCGCTGTCGAACGAGGCACCGGCGGACAAGCGGCTCGGCGGGTCGCTGGCGCTGGCGGTGAAGGCGATGGACGCGGGGGTGCAATTGCTGCGGGTCCACGATGTGGCGGAAACGGTGCAAGCGCTGCGGGTGTGGCGCGGGCTGAGGGATGCAGCGCTGACGGATTTTTCGCAGCTGCCGGCCTGACGCCTACTCCGCCTCGGCCAGTTCCCACTTCGAGCGGTTTTCCGGGGCGGGTTCGGGGACGACCAAGGCCTCGTCCGGATTGCGGACATCGGCCTTCTTCGGGTCCTTCCCGGCGAGATGCCAGCCGGTCTGGAGCGTTCCGACGGGTTCGACGATGCTGTGCAGGCTCATGGTATTCCGTCCAGTTTTTCTGGCGCGAAAACGTCAGGTGGGCAAAGTGGTTCCGACCGTGCCCCGCTTCAAGGGGTCAGGCGGCGCTGTCGATGCCGAGATCGCTGAGCTTGCGGTAAAGCGTTGAGCGACCGATGCCGAGGCGGCGGGCGACTTCGGTCATGTGGCCGCGATAGTGGCCGATGGCGAGGCGGATGACGTCGGCCTCGATCTCTTCCAGCGGACGCAAGTTGCCATCTGGGGTGTAGAGCAGCACGCCCGGGGTATCGTGAACCGGGTTCGACACCGCGAGCTGGAGCCCGGTGCCGAGCAGATTGGAGAGCTGCGGGAAATCTTCCCCGGTCAAGGCATCGCCATCGCAGAACACCGCGGCGCGGAACAGCACCGCTTGCAATTGGCGGACGTTGCCGGGCCAATCGTAGGCCGAAAGCAGCGAGAGCGCGCTGTCCGTAATACCGAGCGGACGCAGGCCGGGCTGCTCACCGATGCGGGCGAGGAAATGCCGGGCGAGCGCGGGAATATCGCCGGTGCGTTCGCGCAGCGGGGGCAGGGCCACGGTAGTCTGCGCCAGTGCCTCGTACAGCTCGGGGAGGAAGTGGCCGCCGGCGACGAGATCGCGGTGAGGCAGGTTGCTCGCGGCGATCAGACGCAGATCGATCCGGAAAGAATGGCGTGCGCCGATCGGGCGGACATCGCTGCGGGCGATGGCTTCGGCGAGGCGCAGCTGCACCGGTTCGGGCAGGCGGTCGATCTCGTCGAGTATCAGCGTGCCGGTATCACAGTGCTGGAGCGCGCCGATCTGGCGATCGAACGCACCGGGGAACGCACCCTTTTCGTGGCCGAACAGCACCGATTCGATCGAGTTGACCGGGACCGAGCCGATATTGACGATGCGGAACGGCGCGCGCGAGCGGGGGCTGGCGGCGTGCATTGCGCGGACCAGCATTTCCTTGCCGGTGCCGCTTTCACCCTCGATCAACACTGGAGCGTGGCCGCGCGCGGCCTTGGCGGCAACTGCCAGTGCGGCGCGGAAGGTGGGGGCAGCGCCGATCATCGCATCGAAATCGAGCGCACCGGACATCTTCTCGGTGAGCGGGGCAAGCTCGTCGCGCGGGGCTTCGCGGGTGGTGGCCGCGCGCAGGGCCTGCATCAGCCGTTCGGGCGCGACCGGCTTTATCAGGTAATCGGCGGCCCCGGCGCGCATCGCCTCGACCGCCAGCAGCGGCGAGGAACTGGTGGTGAGCATGAGGATCGGCAGCGCCGGACGGCGGGCCTTTAGCTCGGCAATCAGGGCGCAGGCATCGTCACCGGGTACCCACTGATCGAGGATGATCGCGGCGAGCTGCATTCCCTGCCGCGTGCCTAGCGTGGCGATGGCGGTCTCCGAATCGCGCACGACCAGCGTGCGCCAGCCCTCACGCGCAGCCAGAGCCGAGATCAGCCGGCACTGGGCCGGCTCATCGTCGATCAGCATCAGCAGGCGCTGTTCGAACTCGGCCATCTTTACGCTTGGATCCCGTGTTTGCTTTCAGCGGGATAGCGGGTGCGGGTAAAAAGGGGATTAAGCCTGAATGGTGCCTAACTGCGTGCTTGAGTGCTGCAGCGCGCAACGTTAGAGCCGGTGGCGATTGTCACTGCGCCCAGGGCGGGCCGCACAATGGGGATAAGACGATGACTTCCGACAACGATCTCAAGGCGGCGAACGAAACATATGCAGGCTTCATCGCGATGGTGAAGTGGTCGATCCCGCCGATCGTGCTGATCGTCGCGTTCGTAGTCTATCTGCTCAAGGCTTGATGGATTGATGGCAACGGCACAGCGCATAGCGGTTCTGACCGAACGCGCCCCCGGTGAAACCCGGGTGGCAGCGACGCCGGAGACCGTGAAGAAGTTCATCGCGCTGGGTGCGCAAGTTGTGGTTGAGCCGGGTGCCGGCGGGAATGCTTCGATAGGCGATGCGGATTATGCCGCGGTCGGCGCCGAGGTAAGCGCCAATGCCGCCAGCGGCGCGAACATCGTGCTGGGCATTCAGGGTCCGGACCCAGCAGGGCTCGCGAGTGCTGCGCAGGGGGCTTGGGTGGTCGCCGGGCTCGATCCGTTCGGCCAGCGCGCCCGGGTTGACGCTTATGCCGCGGCAGGGCTGGAGGCACTGGCGATGGAATTCATGCCGCGCATCACCCGCGCGCAGAGCATGGATATCCTGTCCTCGCAGTCCAACCTCTCAGGCTACAAAGCGGTGATCGAGGCTTCGAACCTCTATGGCCGCGCCTTCCCGATGATGATGACGGCGGCGGGCACGATCAGCGCGGCGCGCTGCTTCGTGATGGGCGTTGGCGTGGCCGGGCTGCAGGCAATCGCCACAGCACGGCGGCTTGGCGCTCAGGTTTCGGCGACCGACGTGCGTTCGGCCACCAAGGAGCAGATCCAGTCGCTTGGCGCGAAACCGATCTTCGTCGAGGCGGTGAAAGGCATCGAGGGCGAAGGCGCCGGCGGCTATGCCACCGAGATGAGCGACGAATACAAGGCGGCGCAGGCCGAACTGGTTTCGAGCCACATCGCCAAGCAGGATATCGTGATCACCACCGCGCTGATCCCTGGCCGGGCCGCGCCGCGGCTGATTTCGGACGCGCAGATCGCCAGCATGAAGCCGGGCAGCGTGATCTTCGATCTGGCGGTGGCGCAGGGCGGCAACGTCGAAGGCTCGGTGCCGGACGAGGTGGTGGTGAAGCACGGAGTGAAAATCCTGGGCTATTCGAACACCCCGGCCAAGCTT
>CANGQZ010000038.1 GCA_947455865.1 Sphingomonadaceae bacterium | reverse complement strand
TCATCGCGTCCTTGAGAGTGGCGGCACCGGCGGTGACCGGCACCACCTCGGCACCGAGCAGCTTCATGCGGAACACGTTGGGCGCCTGACGCGCCACGTCGGTGGCGCCCATGAAGATCACGCAAGGCAGGCCAAAACGCGCGCAGACCGTGGCAGTGGCGACGCCGTGCTGTCCTGCGCCGGTCTCGGCGATGATCCGTGTCTTGCCCATGCGGATGGCGAGCAGGATCTGGCCGATGCAGTTGTTGATCTTGTGCGCGCCGGTGTGGTTGAGTTCGTCGCGCTTGAACCACACCTGCGCGCCGCCCAATTCCTCGGTGAGGCGCGGGGCGAAATAGAGCGGGCTGGGGCGGCCGACGTAGTGTTCGAGGAGATCATCGAACTCGGCGTGAAATGCCGGATCGGCCTTGGCCTTGCGGTATTCCGCTTCCAGCGCGAGGATAAGCGGCATCAGCGTTTCGGCGACGTAGCGGCCGCCGAACTGGCCGAAATGGCCGCGCTCGTCGGGCTGGTTGCGGAAGCTGTTGGGGGCCAGAGTGGCAGGGTCTGCGGTCATCCCCGGCGCTTGGCAGAGGTGGCCGGAATTGTCCAGATTCCCTCTAGACCGCGCGTGCCGCCGCGCAGAACGCGGCGATGCGGGCATGATCTTTCACCCCCGGCGCGGTTTCGACGCCGGACGAGGTATCGACCAGTGGCGCGCCCGTTAATCGCGCGGCCTCGGCGACATTGTCAGGACCAAGACCGCCGGCCAGCCCCCAGGGAGCCCGGTCACGCCATTCGCCCAGCAGTAACCAATCAAACACCACACCCATGCCGCCGGGCAGCGTGCCTTTGGGGGTCTTGGCGTCGAACAGAATCAGGTCGGCCGCGCCGACGTAGCGCACCGCCCGTTCGACATCGCCGGCGGCGGCAACCGGAATTGCTTTCCAGACCGGGAGGGCGAAGTGCGCGCGAAGCTGTGCCGCGCGTTCGGGCGTTTCCTCGCCGTGCAACTGCAGCGCATCGAGCCCGGCTGCGGTGACCGCCTCGGCAATCAACGCATCGGCTGCATCAACAAACAGCCCGACCCGGCCAATCCGCCCTGCGGCCCTAGCCCCCAGCACCGCCGCATCGCGGGGGGCGACGTTGCGCGGGGAGGGAGGGTAGAACACGAAACCGGCATAGTCGGCGCGCGCCGAGATTGCCGCGTCGAGCGTGCCGGGGGTGGACAGGCCGCAGATCTTGATGGCGGGAGCGGGCATTGCCGCCCCTTAGCGGATCGTCACGTGTAGTCGAGCCTTCAAGGTCGCGGGTTCAGGTCCCAGCTATCAGGGAGCCAGTTCGAACTGTACCGTCACGGTCACGCCCAGCGCCATCTCGCCGGCCTGCACGGGGGCGTCGGCCTTGGCCGACATCCGGTACATCGGTGCCGGAGGCGGCGACCAGCCGCCGGATTCGCTGATCGAAAGAATGCGGGCCACCTTCAGCCCGGCGGCGCGGGCATAGAGTTCGGCGCGGGCGCGGGCCTTGGTCACCGCTTCGGCGCGCGCGGCATCGGTGGCCGGATCGGGGTTTTCCACCGCAAAGCCGGGACCGCTGATCTGGTTGGCACCGGCGGCGACCAGCGTATCGATCACCCGCCCGTATTCGGCCAGCTTGCGCTGGCGCACGGTGACGGTGTTGGCGGCCTGATAGCCGACGATCCGGGGCTGTTCGGCAATCATCGAACCATCGGGCTGCGGGCGCTGCGGGGCGTAGATCGGATTGAGCGACAGGTCGCTGGTCTGGATATCACGGTCGGCGATGCCGATACGTTTGAGCGCGGCGATCACTTTGGTCATGTCCGCCGAATTGGCGGCGAGCGCGGCGGATGCGGTGGCCGCCTGATTGGTCACGCCGGCGCTAAAGGTGGCGATGTCTGGCGCCTGCATGGTGCGGCCCTCGGCGCTGACCGTCAGCAACGCGGCGTTCGCAGTCAGGGTCGGCGCGGGGACCTGCTGGGCGGCCGCGGGCGCGGCGACCGCGATCAGGCTGAGCAGGGCAGCGGAAGCAAGGCGGGTCATGGGCAATTCCTTCGGTTCATCGCGGCCCACGTGCGGCTGGGCGGCTTGACCCGTGCTGAACGCGCAGATGCCTAAAGCGTGCCCTCGATCGCGCGGGCGGCACTGACCGGATCGTCGGCGCGGCTGATCGGTCGGCCGATCACCAGCACACTTGCCCCGGCCCGGCGCGCCGCGCTGGGGGTGACGGTGCGCTTCTGATCGGCATGATGGCCATCGTCGGGACGCAGGCCGGGGACCACCAGGTACCCATCCTTCCACCGCCGGTGGACATCACCAACCTCGTGGCCCGAGCAGACGATCCCGTCGAGCCCGGCCTCGGCCGCCAGATCGGCAAGGCGCAGCACCTGATCGTGCGCGCTGCCGCCAATCCCGGTCGCGGTCAGGTCCGCGCCGTCGAGGCTGGTCAGCACGGTCACGCCGACGACCTTGCAATGCTCGCCCGCTGCCGCCTTGGCATCCTCCATCATCGCCCGCCCGCCGGCGGCGTGAACGGTGACGATCGCCGGTTCGAGTACATGGATCGCCTGCATCGCCGCCGCGACGGTGTTGGGGATATCGTGAAGCTTGAGATCTAGGAACAGTGGAAGGCCAAGCTTTGCGACCTCGTGCACACCGTGGTGGCCGTGGGCGCAGAAGAATTCGAGCCCTAGCTTGAGCCCGCCGACATGACTCTTCACCTTCTGCGCCAGCGCCAGCGCTGCATCGAGGCGGGGCAGATCAAGGGCGAGGTAGATCGGGTTCATGCGGGGGGTTGTCTCGCTTGTGGCTCAGGGGGCCTGCGTTTCGGCCTCCGGCGCGGCCGCGTCAAGCTGCGTGCTGGTGAGCGCTGCCGAGGGCCGCTGGACCACGGCTTCGAGCGCCGCGATCCGCCGCTTCAGCCGCCAGCGCCCGGCGCGGTGGATCAGCCACATCGGCGCCAGCCCGAGCAGGAAGAACACCAAGGCAGTGAACCCAACCGGCCATTCGAAATGGAAGAACTCGCCGTCATCGAGTGGCCAGATGTTCACCGGCGCCTTGGTCCAATTCATGGCGACGAAGGCGACGAGGACGGCGGTGAGCACAATCCAGATCAGCGTGCGGATCATGCGCATGCAAGTCCCTCCTCTTGCCCGAGTAGTTGCAGGCCATTGCTAGGCGGGATTGGCGCGGAAGGAAAGAGTGCGGCCTGGTGACGGCTAGTTGATGAAATACAGGCTGGAGAGCCCTTTTTTCCGGGGCTGAAGTGGAGTCCGCGCGCTCCTGCGCTTGAGCCTGACAGGTCTGCGCCGTGTAGGAAAGGGGCCCTTTCCTTCAAAACGAGTTCTTCGCCTCCCGCAGGGCCGCGAAGGTTGCCACCGCATCGCCCTGCTTTGCCCAGCGGGCCTGCAAGCCCGGATCGTCGGCGCGCAGGAACGGGTTGGTGGCGCGTTCGCGCTCCAGCCGGGCGGGGACGGTGGGCTCGCCACGGGCCCGGCGCTCGGTGATTTCGGCGGCATAGGCGGTGAGCGCGGCGTTGTCCGGATCGGCGTGGAGCGCGAAGCGGGCGTTCGATGCGGTGTATTCGTGCGCGCAGTAGAGCAGCGTCCGGGACGGCAGCGCGCGGAGGCGGGTGAGGCTGGCCCAGAACTGCGGGGCGGTGCCTTCGAACATCCGCCCGCAGCCAAGCGCGAACAGGCTATCACCCACGAAGGCAATCCCGGCGGCGGGGAGGTGATAGGCGATGTGGCCGTTGGTGTGGCCGCCGACATCGATCACGTCCGCGTTCCATGCGCCGAGCGCGACGGTGTCGCCATGGCTCACTGCGCGATCCACTTCGGCGATCTTGGCCGCATCGCCCGCCGGGGCAATCACGGCGCAGCCGGTTGCCGCCTTGATCGCCGCGTTGCCGCCGGCGTGATCGGGGTGCCAGTGGGTGTTCCAGATCTGGGTGATGCGCCAGCCCTTGAGGCCTGCCTGCCGCAGGTATTCCTCGGCGTCGGGGGTATCGATGCAGGCGGTTTCGCCGCTGGCGGGATCGTGGAGCAGGAAACCGTAATTGTCGGACAGACAGGGGAACTGGTGGACTTCGAGCATGACGGGCTCCTTTGACACTTAGTCTAGGCCCCGTGAAGGCAAACGAAAAGCCCGCCCGGATCGCTCCGGACGGGCTTTCGCATCGCCGTGTGAGGGCTATCAGTCCTTCTTGGCTTTCAGCGCGGCGCCGAGGATGTCGCCCAGCGAAGCGCCGGCATCCGACGAGCCGTACTGCTCGACCGCTTCCTTTTCCTCGGCCAGCTGGCGGGCCTTGACCGAGAAGTTCGGCTTCTTCGAGCGATCGAACCCGGTGACCATGGCATCGAGCTTCTGGCCGACCTGGAACCGGTCCGGACGCTGCTCGTCGCGGTCGCGGCCGAGATCCGAGCGCTTGATGAAGCCGGTGGCGCCATCGTCGCCGGCCTGCACTTCGAGCCCGCCGTCGCGCACTTCGAGCACGGTGACGGTGATTACCTCGCCGCGGCGCAGCGAGCTGCCACCGCCGCCCACGGCTGCGGACGAGCCGCCTTCCGCACCGGAAGCAGCGCCCGGGGCCGCCGGAGCGCCCTTTTCGAGCTGCTTCATGCCGAGGCTGATGCGTTCCTTCTCGACATCGACGTCGAGCACGATGGCCGAGACCTGCTCACCCTTGCGGTGCAGCGCCAGCGCGTCTTCGCCCGAGATGCCCCAGGCAATATCGGACATGTGGACCATGCCATCGACGTCGCCATCGAGGCCGATGAACAGGCCGAACTCTGTGGCGTTCTTGACTTCGCCTTCCACGGTCGAGCCCACCGGATGCTTCTCGGCGAAGGCTTCCCACGGGTTCTGCTGGGCCTGCTTGAGGCCAAGGCTGATGCGGCGCTTGTCGCTGTCGACCTCGAGCACCATCACGTCGACTTCCTGCGAGGTCGAGACGATCTTGCCGGGGTGGACGTTCTTCTTGGTCCAGCTCATTTCGGAAACGTGGACAAGGCCCTCGATCCCGGCTTCGAGTTCGACGAAGGCGCCGTATTCGGTGATGTTGGTGACCACGCCGCGCAGCTTGGCACCCATCGGGTACTTGGCGGCGACGCCGTCCCACGGATCGCTTTCCAGCTGCTTCATGCCGAGGCTGATGCGCTGGGTATCCTGATTGATGCGGACGATCTGAACGCGGACGGTGTCACCGATGTTGATGACTTCGCTCGGGTGGTTGACGCGCTTGTAGCTCATGTCGGTGACATGGAGCAGACCGTCGATCCCGCCGAGATCGACGAAGGCGCCGTAATCGGTGATGTTCTTGACCACGCCATCGATGATCTGGCCCTCGGCCAGGTTCAGGATCAGGCCCGAACGCTGCTCGGCGCGGGTTTCTTCCAGAACGGCGCGGCGCGAGACGACGATGTTGCCGCGGCGGCGATCCATCTTGAGGATCTGGAAGGGCTGGGGAATGTCCATCAGCGGGGTGACATCGCGCACCGGGCGGATATCGACCTGCGAGCCGGGCAGGAAGGCGACGGCGCCATCGAGATCGACGGTGAAGCCGCCCTTGACGCGGCCGAAGATCACGCCCTCGACGCGCTTGCCTTCGCCGAATTCGCTTTCCAGCTTGTCCCACGCGGCTTCGCGGCGGGCGCGGTCACGGCTGAGCATGGCTTCGCCGTCGGAATTCTCGACACGGTCGACATAGACTTCGACTTCATCGCCGACCTTCAGATCGTGCGGCTGGCCGGGCATCGCGAATTCGCGCAGCGGCACGCGGCCTTCGCTCTTGAGGCCGACGTCGATCACGGCCTTGTCATTTTCGATGGCAGTAATGGTGCCTTTGACCACGCGGCCTTCGAAGCCGCCGTTGGCAGCGCCGCCAAGCGTTTCATCAAGGAGAGCCGCGAAATCATCACGGGTGGGGTTAGCCGTAGAGGCCATGCAGGTAGTCCTACTCTATCGCTGTTTCCGGCCAGGCGGTTTTTCCGCCGGTCTTTCTCCGTGCCGGCACCATGCCGGAAACGGGCCAAAAGAAGCCGAACTGCCGCAGGGGCCGGATGCCGCCTGCCGCATCCCATGGGCCGGGAGACCGTCAGGACGCGCGGCGCTTAGGCGGGAAGGGGCGGAGATGCAAGGGAAATGGGGGGTGCCAACCGCTTTTCGAAGAATGGCAAGTGCCGCCGAAGTTCCGGAAATGCGGATCAGGGTTTGAAGAAGGATTCCATCAAGTCCGCCGGCTGGCTGATCATGAACAAGGCTCGCTCCAACGCCAGGCTGCGGAGCGGTACAGCCTCGTTCTGATAGACGGGATGGACCATGAAATCGGCAAAAGCGCCGAAACTGGGATACTCGCCGAGAATCACGAAGTCCCATTCTGCGCCGGCGGCGACGTCTGCTTCGGCGCTGCCCACATAACGCAGGCTCACCTGCGGAGGCGCGATTGACGTGGCGACCTGCAGGTATCGTCCGTACGCCTCGCGGCCGCCGTCCGGCCTGAATTTAAGCAGGTTGATCATCACCACCGGTCCCGGCGGAACGGTTTTGCGCAGCGCCTCGATTTCCTCGACGGTGGGCGAAACCTTGGTTGAAATCACCTGTTGCGGCATCGTGGCGGCGACGGCTTCGGTCATTGCGAATTCCTTCTGATCGCCGGGTGCAGTTTCGGTGCGAAAGTTGAGATGGCCTGGTCGCCTTACCCCGCCCGCGTGCTCGCCTTATCCAGCGCCGCGAGTTGTTCCTCGCTCAGTGTCAGGTTCATCGCGCCGATTAGTTCCTCGGCCTGGGCCACGCTGGTCGCGCTGGCGATGGGGGCGGTGATGCCGGGTTGGGCGGCGAGCCAGGCGAGGGCGATCTGGCCGAGAGTTGATCCGGTTTCAGCGGAGACCTGATCGAGCGCGGCGAGGACGCCCAGGCCGAATTCGTTGAGGTAGCTCGCCACGAAATCGCTGCGGGCACCCGTGATGTCATCGGGCTTGCGGTATTTGCCGGTGAGGAAGCCGCTCGCCAGCGCGAAATAGGGCATGACACCGATATCGTGGGCGAGGCAATATTGCTGGACCGGGCCTTCGAATTCGGTGCGAACCATCAGGTTGTAGTGCGGCTGGAACACCGCGATTGCCGGCGCGCCGACTGCGGCCCGCGCCGCATCGAGCGCAGCGAGGCGCTCGGCGGTGTAGTTCGAGGCGCCGAACGCGCGGACTTTGCCGGCAGCGATGGCGGTGCCGAAGGCGGCCATGGTCTCTTCCAGCGGGGTTTCGGCATCGTCGATGTGGGCGTAGTAGATATCGACATGGTCGGTCTGCAGCCGGGCCAGCGTGCCATCGATGGCGGCGGCGATGCCGGAGGTGGTGAGGGCGCCGGGCGCGCCGGTATAGCCCACTTTGGTGGCGATCAGCACTTTATCGCGGTTGCCGCGGGCTTTCATCCATTCGCCGATGACGGTTTCGGATTCACCGCCGACATGGCCGGGCACCCACGAGGAATAGACATCGGCGGTATCGATCATCGTCCCGCCGCCGGCGACGAAGGCATCGAGCACGGCGAACGAGGTTTCGCGGTCGGCGGTCCAGCCGAAGACGTTGCCGCCGAGCACCAGCGGCGGGGTGGTGAGGCCGCTGCGGCCGACCGGGCGTTCGTTGCTCATCGCTTCGCTCTCCAGCGTTTGTTCGTTGCTGGCGGCATCTTGGCAGCCGCGGCGATCCGCGCAAGGGCGTTGGCGGCCCGGAAGGCGCTCTAAACGGGATGGTAATGGCCGGTTGTTAACTCCGTAGTTGCAGTCAGGGGCTGCGGCGATGGGGGCATGACGGGGTGAAGCAGTTCCACGGCCGATTTGACGATGCGGCAACCGAGACGCGCTATCAACTGGCGGCGCGGCGTTATCGCTTGCCGTTCGTGCGGGTCTATGGCGTGTTGTTCATGCTGGTGGCGCTGGCCTATTCGATCGCCAATCCGCTGTTGCTGGAACCGGGGGCCAACGCCCGCACGGCGGTGCTGCTGGGGCTCGCACTGCTGATTGGCGGCGCTTATGTCGCGGCGAGTTTCTGGGACAAGTATCTGGAATTCCCGGCGATTGATTTTGCCGCGCTGGTCGCGCTGTCGCTGCTGGTCGGCAAGGTCAACATCGTCCTGTTCGATTTTCTGATGGAGCAGCAGGCGCAATTGCACACGGTGGCCGCGATCAATCGGCTGGCGGTGACCGCCTTTGCCGCGGTGGTGCTGGCCGGGCGGCCGCGCCTGTTTGCGGCGTGGCTGGGCTGCGATCTGCTGGGCTGGATGGGGCAGGTGCTGTCGGGCGACCGGCACGTGCCTTCGGTGACGTATGCACTGCTCAGCTATGTCAGCGGGGCGGCGGTGATGGTGGCGATCAACCTCGCCATCGGCATGACCAGCCGCCGTGCCTTCGCGCTGACCGAGGCACTGGAGGTGGAGCGCGCGCGCAACGAGGCGCTGGTGCACAACATGCTGCCGGCCGCGGCGGTCGAGCGCATCCGCGACGGGCGGCTGGTGGCCGATGCCTATGCCGACGCGAGCGTGATCTTCATCGACATGGTGGGCTTTTCGAGCCTGGCGAAGCGGATTTCGCCCGGGCATCTGGTCGAACTGCTCAATGCGTTCTTCAACCATGCCGACCGCTGTGCGGCGGCGGCGGGGGTGGAGAAGGTGAAAACGGTGGGCGACGCCTATCTGGCGATCGCTGGGGCCAACCAGCCGAGCGTGAACAGCGCCGATGCCGCCCTAGCCTTTGCCCGCGCCGTGCTGGAAGGTATTCCCGAGCTGCGCCGCGTGGCCGGGGTGGAGGAAGTGAGCCTGCGGGTGGGCATTCACAGCGGCCCGGTGGTGGGCGGCGTGATCGGCGCGACGCGGATGGCCTATGACTTCTGGGGCGAGACGGTGAACATGGCGGCGCGGCTGGAAGGCGCGGCGGCGCCGGGCAGCATCGCGATTTCCGAAAGCACTTGGCTGCGCACGAGCGAGCGGGCGACGTTCGGCCCGCCGCTGGCGGTGACGCTGAAGGGTGTGGGCGAGACGCTGGTGTTCCAGTCGGCGGCGGTGGGGAAACCGCTGGCGGTGCTGCCGGACGCGGCGTGAACCGGGGGGTCAGCGGCCCAGTTTTTGCTCGACCACGCGGACTGCTTCGGCAATCGCGGCAGACGGAATCAGATCGGACGTATCAAGCGTGACCGCATCGGCGGCGGCGATGAGCGGGGCCGTGCTGCGGGTCTGATCGCGCAAATCGCGCGCGGCAAGGTCGGCCTCGATCGCATCGAGGCTGACGGGGATACCGCGCGCTTCCATCTCCAGAAAGCGGCGGCGGGCGCGGGCGGAGACACTGGCGGTGACGAACAGCTTGGCGGCGGCCTCGGGCGCGATGACGGTGCCGATATCACGGCCATCGAGCACCGCGCCGCCGGGCTGGAGGGCGAAGGCGCGCTGGCGATCGTAAAGTGCGCGGCGCACGGCAGGGTGGACCGAGACGCGGCTGGCAAGGCCGCCGCTCTCCTCGCTGCGCAGCGCGGGGTCTTCGAGCAGACTGTTCGGAAAGGCAGCGGCGGCGAGTGCGGCGGCGGGATCATCGGGGTTGCCGCCGGACGCTGCGCAGTGCCGGCCGACTGCGCGGTACAGCAGGCCGGTATCGAGGTGCGGCAGGCCGTAATGCGCCGCGAGCGCGCGGGCGATAGTGCCCTTGCCCGCGGCGGTGGGGCCATCGACGGCGATGATCATCCGCGCGGCCGTGCAGGGTGCATCGACAAGCTCAGCACGAGCGGGTTGGGGTGAACGATGGTCATCCCGTTACCTGTTCCAGCAGCGCCTCGAACACCGGGAAGCTGGTGGCGATGGGGCGGGTATCATCCACCGCCACGCCGGTGCGGCTGGCGAGGCCGGCGACGGCCATCGCCATGGCGATGCGGTGATCGAGGTGGGTGGTGACTTCAGTGCCATCTGGCGTGCCGGCGAGGGGAGCGCCGCCGGTGCCATCGATGATCACACCATCGGCGGTTTCGGTGACGGTGGCCCCGGCGAGGGTGAGCGCGGCATGCATCGCGCTGATCCGGTCCGACTCCTTGACGCGCAGTTCTTCAAGGCCGCTGGTGACGGTACGCCCGGCGGCCAGCGCGGCGGCGACGAACAGGACCGGGAATTCATCGACCATGCTCGGCACTACCGCGGGATCGACCGTGATTCCGGTGAGGGCGGAGTGGCGCACGCGCAGATCGGCGACCGGCTCGCCGCCGACTTCGCGCCGGTCCAGTTCCTCGATCGAGCCGCCCATTTTCCGCAGCACAGCGAACAGCGCGGCGCGGGTGGGGTTGAGGCCGACATTCTCGATCACGAGGTCCGACCCCGGCACGATCAGCGCGGCGACGGCAAAGAACGCGGCGGAGGAGGGATCGCCGGGGACGGTGATCGCCTGCGGGCGCAGTTCGGCCTCGCCGGAGAGGCGAATGGTGCGGGTGCCGTCAGGCGCGACCTCCACGTCCAACTCGGCGCCGAAGCCGCGCAGCATGCGTTCGGAATGATCGCGCGTCGGGACCGGTTCGATCACGGTGGTGATGCCCGGGGTGTTGAGCCCAGCGAGGAGAATCGCGCTCTTGACCTGAGCGGAGGCCACCGGAAGCCGGTAAGTGATTGGCACGGCCGGGCTGGCGCCGCGCACCATCAGCGGCAGGCGCCCGCCGGGCGAGGCGGTGAAATCGGCGCCGATCAGCGAGAGCGGCTCGATCACCCGGCCCATCGGACGTTTGGACAGGCTGGCATCACCGACGAACGTGGCGCTGATCGCGTGGCCGGCGACGAGGCCCATCAGAAGGCGGGTCGAGGTGCCGGAATTGCCCATGTCGAGCGCGGCTTGCGGCTGAAGTAGCGCGCCGACGCCGACGCCGTGGACCGACCAGGTGCCATCGGTTTCGCGGGTGATGGTCGCGCCCATCGCGCGCATTGCGGCGGCGGTGGAAAGCACATCCTCACCCTCGAGCAGGCCGGTGACGCGGGTTTCGCCCACCGCCAGCGCGCCGAGCATAATGGCGCGGTGGCTGATCGACTTGTCACCCGGCACGCGAATCCGTCCGCGTAGCGGTGCGGCGGGCAGGAAACGGCGCGGGCGCGGCGCGGCGGGATCGGACTGGCTCACCAATCGGGGCTTTCAAACTGAGGCTTGCGGAAGCGCGCGGCTTTTGACAGCGCCCGCCGCCTATGGCAAGGCGCGCGCCCTGTTGATGTCCGGATGCTTGATTTCTGCGCCCGACCTTCCCATCAACGCGAACGGTTTCAGGCCCGGCGCTTTTGGCGGCCGGCCAAGACGAGGAATTACAATGGTCAAGCCTGAGTGGGGCGCCAAGCATGGCTGCCCGAAATGCGGCACCCGATTCTATGATCTGGGCAAGGACGATCCGGTTACCTGCATCGAATGCGGCCACGCATGGCAGCCCGAGCCGGTGCTGAAATCCAAGCAGCCGATCCCCTACGAAGAAGTGAAGAAGACGCCCGAGGTGGCCGACGTCGATCTGGCCGAGGAAGATCTCGACATCGACGAGGACGGCGACAGCCCCGACAACGATGTCGATCTGGGCGGCGACGAGGACCTTGGCGTGGGCGTCGACGGCGAGGATGCCGACGAAGTCTGATGCGATCGGGTGAGGCCGATCCGCGGTGTTTCAGCCGCGGATTTGGTCTTGCCAATTTGAAGGCTCGCCACTAGAGGGGCGGCCTTCCGGCGCAAGCCGGGGCGCGCGGGGTCTCCCAGGACCTTTCGCGCTGAACGACCGGATCGGGGCCTTAGCTCAGCTGGGAGAGCGCCTGCATGGCATGCAGGAGGTCAGCGGTTCGATCCCGCTAGGCTCCACCACCGGTCTGGAAGACGAGTGTTGAGTACCTGAGTTCCACGCTGGCTGACGAGGTTTCGTCCGCCGGCGTTTTCGGCGTTTGGCTGGTCCCGCGAGGGTCCGTGTGGAGTAAGGCGGTTCATGTTCGACACGTTGTCCGACCGCCTTGGCGGAGTGTTCGACAAGCTGCGCGGGCGCGGCGCGCTGAACGAGGCCGACGTGCGCGAGGCGATGCGCGAAGTGCGGATCGCGTTGCTGGAGGCTGACGTTGCGCTGCCGGTGGTGCGCCGGTTCATCGATGCAGTGACCGAGCAGGCCGTGGGCCAATCGGTGCTGCGTTCGGTCACGCCGGGCCAGCAGGTCGTCAAGATCGTCAATGACGCGCTGGTCGAGATGCTCGGCGGCGAGGATGTTCCGGGGCTTGATCTCAACGCCGCGCCGCCAGTGGTGATCATGATGGTCGGCCTGCAGGGTTCGGGCAAGACCACCAGCACCGCCAAGCTGGCCAAGCTGATCAAGGAAAAGCACGGCAAGAAGGCGATGATGGCGTCGCTCGACGTCAACCGCCCGGCCGCCCAGGAACAATTGAAGGTGCTGGGCGAGCAGGTTGGCGTTATCACGCTGCCGATCATTGCCGGGCAACAGCCGGTCGATATCGCCACTCGGGCGCTCCATGCGGCGAAGCTGCAGGCGGTGGACGTGCTGCTGCTCGATACTGCGGGCCGGCTCCACGTCGATCAGCAACTGATGGAGGAGATGCGCGCGGTTGCGGCGATCTCTGCGCCCAAGGAAGTGCTGCTGGTGGTCGATGCGCTGACCGGGCAGGACGCGGTCAACGTTGCGCAGAACTTCACCGCTCAGGTGCCGCTGACTGGCGTGATCCTGACGCGGATGGACGGCGATGCACGCGGCGGCGCGGCGCTTTCCATGCGCGCGGTGACCGGTCAGCCGATCAAGTTCGCCGGCACTGGCGAGAAGATGGACGCGCTTGAGGCGTTCCAGCCGAGCCGCGTGGCCGGCCGCATCCTTGGCATGGGCGACATCGTCTCGATCGTCGAGAAGGCGGCCGCGTCGATCGAGGCGGCCGATGCCGACAAGCTCGCCCAGCGGATGGCCAAGGGCCAGTTCGACATGACCGATCTGCGCACCCAGTTGCGCCAGATGCAGAAGATGGGCGGGCTGGGCGCGCTCGCTGGCATGATGCCGGGGATGAAGAAGGCCAAGGCAGCGATGCAGGCATCCGGGATGGATGACCGGGTGCTGCTGCACATGGACGCGATCATCAGCTCGATGACCCCGAAGGAGCGCGCGCGGCCCGAACTGCTGAATGCCAAACGCAAGATCCGCATCGCCAAGGGATCGGGTACGCAAGTTCAGGACGTCAACAAGCTCATCAAGATGCACCAGGAAATGGAGCGGGCGATGAAGCAGATCAAGAAGATGGGCGGGCTGAAGGGCCTCGCCGCGATGTTTGGCAAAGGCGGGATGGACGCGGCGATGCCGGGGCTGGGCCAGCAGGGACTGGGCGGCGGCGCCGGCGGCGCGGGGCTGCCCGGGTTGGGTAGCGGCAACCTGCCCTCCAACATCGGCGATCTGCTGCGAAAGAGATAATTCAAGTTTGATTTCAATGGTTCACGAAAGGTAGTTCACATGTCGGTTTCCCTGCGTCTGTCGCGTGGCGGTTCTAAGAAGCGCCCTTATTACAAGATCATCGTCGCCAATTCGCGCGCCCCGCGCGACGGCAAGTACCTCGAGCAGGTCGGGACTTATAACCCGCTCCTCGCCAAGGACGACGCCAACCGCGTGCGGCTGATCGAGGACCGGGTGCGCTACTGGCTGGGCGTTGGCGCGCAGCCGACCGACCGCGTTGCGCGGATGATCCACAATGCCGGCATCCAGGAACGCGCGCCGACCGTGAACCCCGCCAAGGGCGAGCCGGGCAAGAAGGCCAAGGAGCGCGCCGAGGACAAGGCGAAGAAGCTGGTTGAGGCCGAAGAGGCCCGGATCGAAGCCGAGGAAGCCGCCAAGGCGGCTGCCGCCGAAGCCGCTGCTGCTGCTGCGGCCGCCGCTGCTGCCCCGGCTGAAGAGCCTGCTGCGGAAGAACCGGCTGCTGAAGAAGCTGCCGCTCCGGCCGAAGAAGCTGCCGCCGAGGAAGCTCCGGCCGCTGAGGAAGCTCCCGCCGAGGCCGCCGCTGAAGAGCAGGCCGAAGGCTGATGCCGTGCCTCCCCTCCCCGCCTGCGGGAGGGGCCTGGCATGACTGACCGGCCCGTTACCCTGGCCGCGATCGTTGGTGCGCATGGCATCGCGGGCGAAGTGCGGCTGAAACTGTTCGGCGAGGGTGCCGCATCGCTGAAGCGCCACAAGGCCTTCAACGGCGGCACCCTGACCGCGCAGAGCCTGCGTGACGACGGCAAGGGCGGGGTGATCGCCCGCTTTGCCGAAGTGGCCGACCGCACTGCGGCCGAAGCCCTGCGCGGCACGCTGCTGACGGTGCCGCGCGCGGCGCTGCCGGCGCTCGCCGAGGGGGAATATTACTACACCGATCTGATCGGGCTGCCCTGCGTTTCAAGCGAAGGCGCGACGCTAGGCGAATGCGTGGCGGTGGAGAACTTTGGCGCGGGCGACGTGCTGGAAATCCAGCGGCCGGACGGCAAGACGTTCATGGTGCCGATGCGGCCCGAAGCGGTGCCCGAGTGGGGCGAGGGGCGAATTGTGATTGAAGCGGCCTGGGTGATATAGTATATACATTGCGTATATACGGAGGCTGCGATGGGCAAGGAATACCGCGCAAAGGTTTTCAAGTCGGGCAATTCCGTCGCCTTGCGCCTGCCCAAGGGCTGGGGCTTTGCCGAGAGCGACGAAGTCGTCGTGGTGCCGCACGAGGACGGCACTTTCAGCTTCTGGAAGCAGGACGATGCGCTGCAGGTCCTGCTTGCGCTCTATGGCAGCATGTCGCCCGGCTTCATGAAGGAGGGGCGCGGCGACATCGAGCAGGATGATCGCGACTGGGATAGGCCTTCGGTCAGCACCGCCGCCTGATGTACCTGCTCGATACGAACATCTGCATCGATTACGTCGATGGTCGAAGCGAAACAGCGCGCCGCAGGGTCGAGGCGAACTTTCGCAAGGGACTGGCGATTTCGTCGATCACGGCGGCGGAACTGCTTGTCGGGGCGCGCGAATCCGATGATCCGGCAGGCGACGCCAAGCGGATCGAACGGTTTATCGGCGTGGTCCGGTGCCACGATTTCGATGACGCTGCCGCGCGCTCCTATGCCCAGATCGCCAAAGCGATCGGCGTCCGCCGCAAGAGCTTCGACCGTTTGATTGCAGCGCATGCCCTCGCGCTCGGGTATATTTTGGTGACGAGCAATGGTGCCCATTTCACTGACGTGCCGGGGCTGATGGTTGAGAACTGGACGGTTTGATGATTCCGCTGACCGTCTGCGTCTCGGGCACTCCTGAAAACTGGATTGCCGCCACCACCTTGTGCATTGTTGCAATGGTAGCAGCTTGGGTGAACAGCATTTGGCGCTCAGGCAGGTTTCGCATTCTGCGAGTTCTGGTTCTCGCAAGTCTCTTGCCGTTTCTCTTTTCCTTTGGCTGGTTCCCCTTCTATCCAACATGGCGCTGGGATTGTGGCTCAACGCCTGATCCCAATATTCAGGTTTACTACGCTGTGATGCTATGGCCCGCGCTAGTCCTGATCACATCGTTGATTTTGGGCCAAATCAAGGGCATCAAATGACCTTCCACGCCGCCGTCATCACGCTTTACCCCGAGATGTTCCCCGGCCCCCTTGGCGTCAGCCTGGCCGGCCGGGCGCGGGCGGACGGGAAGTGGTCGATCGAGGCAGTGCAGCTGCGCGATTTCGCGATCGACAAGCACCGCACCGTTGACGATACGCCTGCCGGTGGCGGGGCGGGCATGGTGCTGCGGGCGGATGTGCTGGCGGCTTGCATCGACCATGCAACGGCCTTGCATCCCGATTGCCCGGTAATTGCGCTGACCCCGCGCGGTAAACCGCTCACGCAGGCGCGGGTGCGCGAGCTGGCGGCGGGGCCGGGGGTTATCCTGCTGTGCGGGCGGTTCGAGGGGTTCGACGAGCGGATTTTCGCCGGGCGCGCGGTCGAGGAAGTGTCGGTTGGTGACATCGTGCTGTCGGGCGGGGAGCCGGCGGCGCTGATGCTGCTGGATGCTTGCATTCGGCTGCTTCCCGGCGTAATGGGCGCGCCTTCCAGCGGTGCCGAGGAGTCGTTCGAGAACGGCCTGCTCGAGTATCCGCACTATACCCGACCTTATGAATGGGAAGGGCGCACGATTCCTGAAGTGCTGCGATCGGGGGATCATGCGAGGATCGCCGCATGGCGCCAAGCCATGTCGGAGGCCGACACCCGGTTACGCAGGCCGGACCTTTGGGAGCGCCATGAGGGCGTTCGGGTCCAGTCTGCCTCTGGCGCGCAGCGTGAAAAGAAGGACTTGGACCAGTGAACCTGATCCAGCAGATCGAGGCCGAGGAAATTGCCAAGGCCGGCAAAGTTATTCCGGAATTCCGCCCCGGTGACACCCTGCGCGTCGGCGTGAAGGTGATCGAAGGCGAGCGTACCCGTGTGCAGGCCTATGAAGGCGTGTGCATCGCGCGTTCGAACCGCGGCTTCAATTCGAACTTCACCGTGCGCAAGATGTCGTTCGGCGAAGGCGTGGAGCGTGTGTTTCCGCTCTATTCGCCCAACATCGACAGCATTACCGTGGTGCGCCGCGGCGTTGTGCGGCGGGCCAAGCTCTATTACCTGCGCGGCCGCACCGGCAAACGCGCGCGTATTGCCGAGCGCAAGGTCGTCAAGGCCGGCCAGGAGGGCTGATCGCCCCGTCCGCAAACGGAAACCACACCGTGAGGGCGCCCTGGCCGAGCCGGGGCGCCCTTTTGCTTATCGGGCCGGCGAAATCAGCTGGCCAACCGCAGCGCCGGACGAGGCGCGCACAGGAGTGACACCATGGGTTACCGCGTAGTTGTCGTGGGAGCGACGGGCAATGTCGGCCGCGAGATGCTCAACATCCTCGCCGAGCGCGAGTTTCCGATTGACGAGATCGCCGCGGTGGCGAGCCCGCGCTCGACCGGGACCGATATCGAGTTTGGCGAGACCGGGCGGATGCTCAAGGTGCGCAATATCGAGCACTTCGATTTCACTGGTTGGGATATCGCGCTGTTCGCCGCCGGCTCCGGCCCGACCAAGATCTATGCCCCCAAGGCGGCCGCTGCAGGGTGCGTGGTGATCGACAATTCCTCGCTTTACCGGATGGACCCCGACGTGCCGCTGGTGGTGCCCGAAGTGAACCCCGAGGCGATCGACGGCTATACCCGCCGCAACATCATCGCCAACCCCAACTGCTCGACCGCGCAGCTGGTCGTCGCGCTCAAGCCGCTGCACGACAAGGCGGTGATCCGCCGGGTGGTGGTGGCGACGTACCAGTCGGTTTCCGGCGCGGGCAAGG
>CANGQZ010000037.1 GCA_947455865.1 Sphingomonadaceae bacterium | reverse complement strand
TCGGCGGCTCGATCGGGACCGACGCGGTCGAGCAGAAGCCGATCACCCTGATGCAGTCCGGCCCGGCCGGCGGCGTGATGGGCGCGCGGCAAATTGCCGAGAAGCTGGGCGTCCGCAACGTGCTGGTCGGCGATATGGGCGGGACCAGCTTCGATACCGCGCTGCTGGCAAACCTCGTTCCGACCGTGGCGCGCGAAGCCGCGTTCGGTGCCTACCGCACCGGGATCAACATCCTCGACATCGTTTCGGTCGGCGCGGGTGGGGGCAGCATTGCCTGGCTCGACGGGCGCGGGGTGCCGCAGGTGGGCCCGCGCAGCGCCGGCTCCGAGCCAGGGCCGGCCTGCTATGCCCGCGGCGGCGAGCGACCGACCGTGACCGATGCCAATGTCGTGCTCGGCCTGATCGATCCCGGCAATTATCTAAAGGGCGCGCACCAACTCGATGTGGGTGCCGCCCGCGCAGCCATCGATCGGCACATCGCCACGCCGCTCGGCTGGACGATCGAGCGGGCAGCGGCCGCCATCTACGATCTGGCAGTGATCGAAATGGCCAATGCGCTGCGCATGGTCAGCGTCGAACGCGGCCACCACCCGCGCGATTTCACCTTCTTTTCCTACGGCGGCGGGCTTGGCCTGTTCGCGGTGGAAATCTGCCGCCGGCTCGGCTGCCCCAACATCATCGTCCCCGACAACTGCTCGGCGTTCTCGGCCTACGGCGTGCTCACGGCCGACTATGTGCGGCAATACAACCGCACCGTGAACTGGACGCTCGACGATGCTGAGCGCGTCGATCAGGTCAACGCGGCGCTCGAGGATATGCTGGCACAGGCGCGCGCCGATGCGATCAGTGAAAATCTTGACGTCACGGCACTCGAAATCGAACGTGCGGGCGAGTTCCGCTTCCTCGGCCAAGTCCATCAGGTGGGCCAGCCGCTGCCTGACGGTATGCTGACCGAGGCCGATGCGGCCGCACTCGCCGAGGCATTCCCGGCAGTCTACGAACAGAACTACGGCGAGGGCACGGCGTGGAAAGGTTCTGCGGTGGTGCTGGTCAACATCTCGATCAAGGCGGTGTTCCGCCGCGAGAAGCCGGCGGGGCGCGAGCAGGAGCCGGTGGTCGGCGGTAACCGGCCGCAGCCCAAGGCGGTGCGCCGGATCTACCAGCCGTTCCAGCGCGAAGAGGCCGATGTGCCGGTCTATGCCGAAGCCGATCTGCCCCCCGGCACCCGCATCGATGGCCCGGCAATCATCGATGTCGGTGACACCACGATCTACGTGCCCAGCGGCGCCGCCTGCGGCCGTGACCGCTTTTTCAATTTCACCCTGGCGCTGCGCGCCTGACCGAGAGGAGCAAGACCATGGCTGCCACCTCTATCCGCAACGCGGACTTCGATATCATCGACGTCGAGGTCCATCAGAAATCGGTACGCAACATCGCCAGCGAGATGGCGGTGACGCTGATGCGCACCTCGGGCTCGCCGGTGGTGACCGACGCCAAGGACTTCAGCACCTCGATCCTTGACGACAAGACCGAACAGCTGGCTTTCGCCGGAAACGTCACCTTCCACGTTTCGACCGCGGTGGCCGGGGTCGAAGCGGTGCTGCGCAACAACCGCATTGCCGAAATCCGCCCCGGTGACGGCTTCATCTGCAACGATCCGCACACCTCGGGCGCGATTCACCAGGGTGATGTCGGCATCGTCATGCCGTTCTTCGCGCAAGGGGCGATCGTCGGCTGGGGCTATGTCAACGCGCACCTGCTCGATGTCGGCGGATCGGCCGTTTCGGGCTTCGCTGCGGGCGCCTTCGACAGCTATTCCGAGGCGCTGGCGTTCCCGGCGGTGCGTGTCATCCGCGATGGCCGGCTCGATGAGCAATGGCAGAACTTCATCAGCAACAACGTGCGCATGTCGGGCACGGTGATCAACGATATCCGCAGCATGATCGCCGCCAACAACGTCGGCAGCCGGCGGATCGCGGCGCTGGTCGACGAGATCGGGATGGACCGCTTCCGTGCGCTCAACGAAGCGGGCAAAGACCTGTCTGAACGGGCGATGCGCGACATCGTCTCGCGCCTGCCGGACGGCACTTACGAGGCCGTCGACTGGGTCGAGTATGACGGCCGCGGCACGGAAGGACTTCATGAGGTCCGCGTCCGGCTGATCATCGAAGCTGACGAGATGACCCTGCAGTTCCGTGGCGGGCCGCAGGTGGATTGCTTCATCAATGGGGCGTGGCCGGCGGTGGTCGGCCAGTCATGGACCACGCTGCTGGCGCAGCTGGCCTACGACGTGCCGGTCAACGCTGGAATCTGGCGCCCGATCACGTTCGATCTCGGCCCCACCGGGACGATCGTCAACGCGGTCGCCCCCGCTCCGGTGACGATGTCGCACATCCAGACCGGGATGCGGATCAACAAGCTGCTCGCCGATGTGTTTTCGCAGGCCTGCAGCCTCAGCAGCGATCCGAAGATGGCGGCGCGCGTCGCCGGCCAGTCGGCGCAGGACCAGACTTATTTCACCGCGTTCGGGATCGATCGCCGCAACGGCCAGCCGACCGTCGCCTTCCCGATGTCGGTGGGGATGACCACCGGCGGCCCGGCCCAGACCAACAGCGATGGCATGGAAGTCTATGCCGCGCAGTGCATGTCGGGCTGCGACATGCCGGACGTCGAGCTGGAGGAAACCAGCCAGCCGGGCATGATCCTGTGGCGCAGGATCGCGCAGGATACCGGCGGTGCCGGGGCCAGCCGCGGCGGGCTCGGTGTCGATACTGCGATCGCCATCCTCCACTGCGAACGGATGAACGGCGGGGCCTATACCAACACCGCGCTGATTCCGCCGCGGGGAGCGGCCGGCGGATTCCCCGGCGCGGCCAGCTTCTGGAAGGTGTGGCGCAACACCAACCTCGTCCGCCTGCTCGACGAACACGTCTTTCCCGATGCCGACAAGATCGAGGGCGATGTGCCGCAGGGCACCGCGACGGTCACCGATTTCCAGGTCAATCGCGGCGACATCTATGACGTGATCCACGGCGGCGGCGGCGGCCTCGGCGATCCGCTGCGGCGGCCGGCCGGGCTGGTGGCGCAGGACGTCGCCAACGGGTTCGTCTCGGACACGGTCGCACGCGAGGTCTACGGCGTCGTGCTCGATGCCGCGGGCCAGCCGGATGAAGCGGCGACCGCGGCCGCCCGCCGGGCGATCCGCACCGCCCGGATCGGCCATGCGCCCACCCGCGAGGTTGCCGCAGACGCCCCGCTCTTCACCCCGCTGCACGTTGCAGACGGCCATTGGCAGTGCAGCCAATGCCACGAACCGCTGGGCGAGGTAACCGACAACTGGCGCACGGCAGCGGTGACCACGCAGGCGACGGTGACCGCGCGCTTTGCCCAGCTCCATTCGCAGGTCCGCGCCCGCCACGACGGCGAGCCAGTGATGATGCGCGAACATGCCTGCGCGGCCTGCGGCTCGTCACTGGGGGTGGACATCGTGCTGGGCGACAGCGCGCCGCTCCCAGGGATGCGCCCCGGCGTGATCGATCCGTTCCCGGCAGATCTGGTGTTGCAGGGCTGATGGCCCGGCAGGTGACGACGAATTGCGAATAACAGTCTGAAAAATAGCATCAATTCAAGGAGGGTAGAAATATGAAACGGCTTTCCATTACTTGTCTGGCTTTGTGCGGTACGTCTCTGCTGGGCTTTGCGGCCACTCCGGCGCTGGCTGATGAGGCCGAAGGCACCAACGCAAACAGCGGCATTCAGGAGATCGTGGTCACCGCCCAGAAGCGCGAAGAGTCGCTCAACAAGGTCGGCCTGACCGTGAACGTGCTGGGCGCGGATGCCCTGCGCGACCGGCAGATCACCAGCATCCAGGACCTCACCGCGGCGATCCCGTCGATGTCCTATGCCGACACGCCGACCTCGTCGCCGATCATCAGCCTGCGCGGCGTTGGCTTCTATGATACCACGCTCTCGGCCTCGCCGGCGGTCAGCCTCTACCTGAACCAGGTGCCGCTGGCCTATCCGATCATGGCAGGCCACGGGATTTTCGATCTGCAGCGGATTGAGGTGCTGAAGGGGCCGCAAGGCATTCTGTTCGGCCAGAACTCCACCGGCGGCGCAATCAACTACATTCCGGCCGCGCCGACCAAGCAGCTCGCCGCCGGGATCAGCGCGACGGTGGGCAGCTACAACCTGTTCACCGAAGAGGGCTACATTTCTGGCCCGCTGACCGACACCTTGCGCGTGCGTCTGTCGCAGCGCGTCGACACCGCCTCGGGCTGGCAGCGCAGCCTCAGCCGGCCTACCGGCCCCGATAGCCGCAACGGCCGCAAGCGCGTTTACGAAGGGCGTATGCTGGTGGATTTCGAGCCGGTCGAAGGGACCAAGTTCGAGCTGAGCGCCAGTGGCTGGCTTGACAAGGGGCAGCCTCAGGCGGCGCAGCTGATCGGCTTCAACGTGCAGATTCCGGGCTTCGGTTATCCGGGAGTGCTGAATTCGGCGATCGGCAGCAGCGACAACCGCGATGCCGACTGGGTCGCCGGGGTGCCCAAGCGCGACAACTCGTTCTGGCAGCTCTCGTTGCGCGGCGATATCGCAGTTGGCGGTGACATCACGCTGACCTCGCTGACGTCGTATTCAAAGCTCAAGCAGTACGAGCAGATCGATTTCGACGGCACGCAGTTCATCGAGGAACTCTATAATCCCCTCAACGGCCACATCCGCAGCTTTTTCCAGGAACTGCGACTGAGCAATGGCGGGGCAAAGACATTCCGCTGGACCGTGGGTGGCAACTACTCAGACGACAAGGTCAACCAGTCGACCTTCTACGTGTGGAACTTCGCTTCCACCGCGATCGGTTTTGGGCTGAACGGCAACGGGCAGAACATCTTCGCGGTCGATCAGACCACCAAGTCGCTGGCCGCCTTCGCCAACGCCGAATACGATATCCTGCCGGAACTGACAGTGAAGGGCGGTATCCGCTATACCCACAGCAAGCTGACCACCGACAACTGCGGCTATGACGTGACGCCACCCTATCTCGTGGGCCAGATCTTCTATGGTGCCGGCAACTACACCCCGGGGGACTGCTATCCGGTCAACGATCTGGGTGTGGCATTTGCCGGCGTCGCGCCAGGGCATCCCGGCCGCTACCTCGACGACAAGGACGAGAATACCACTTCCTGGAAGATCGGCCTCGACTGGAAGCCGGCGGATGGCGCGCTGGTCTACGCCAACGTTTCCAAGGGCTTCAAGATGGGCGGTTTCCCGTGGATCGGCGCATCGGTGTGGAGCCAGTTCGTCAAGCTGAAGCCGGAATCGGTGCTCGATTACGAAATCGGCACCAAGCTCTCGTTGTTGAACCGCCGCCTGCAGATCAATGCTGCGGCATTCTGGTACGATTATCGCAACAAGCAGCTTCGGGCGCGCAACATCGATCCGGTGTGGGGCAACCTCGACGTCGTCCAGAACATCCCCAAGTCGACCGTCAAGGGCGCCGAACTGGAAATCACCGCAGTGCCGGTCGACGGGCTGACCCTCATGGCGTCGGGCTCATACACCGAGGGCAAGATCGACGAGTTCTCGGGCGTCAACGCCGCCGGGATCGTTGCCGACTTCGCCGGGACCAACATGCCCTATTCTCCGAAGTGGAACCTCAGCTTCGACGGCCAGTACAAGTTCCCGATCCAGCAGGGCGTGAGCGCGTTCATCGGCGGCAACGTCAACTATCGCTCGTCGACCATTTCGGTCGTCGGCGGCAGCACCAATCCGCCAAACGCCACACCGCAGAACATCACGCTCTACGGCATCGATCCCTACACGCTGGTCAATTTGCGCGCCGGGGTGGAGAGTGAACACTGGCGTGTCGAAATCTGGGGCAAGAACGTGTTCAACAAGTATTACTGGAGCACGGCCTACCCGGCGTTCGATACGATCACGCGCTACACCGGGATGCCGGCTACTTATGGCGTCACGGTGGGGCTGAAGCTCTGATCTGAACGGGGCAAAACCTGCCAAGCAGGGAAATGCCGGCGATGGTTGCGGCTCAGCCGCGCCATCGCCCGCTCCCTGACTGCAATTGATGGCAGGCGGCAGCGCCGAACTTGTGGAACACACGGTGGCAAGACTTCAAGGCAAGACGGCGCTCGTCACAGGCGCAGCTTCGGGGATCGGCCTGGCCATTGCGGCGCGCTTTGCGACCGAGGGCGCACAGGTTGTTTTTACGGACATAACCGGGGATGCATGCACCCGAGCCTGCCACGAGCACGGCGGCGCGCTGGCGCTTGAACTCGACGTCGCATTGGACGAGGCCTGGGGTGACGCAATCCCCCAGGTGATGGACCGCTTCGGCAAGCTGGATGTGCTGGTAAACAATGCCGGCATTGCCTTGCTCGGCGATGTCGAGACGTTGTCAGTGGCCGACTTCGACCGCACCATGGCGGTCGACCTCAGGGGCGTTTTTCTGGGCTGCAAGTATGCGGTGCAGGCGATGAAGCCGGCACGGCAAGGTTCAATCATCAATATGTCGTCGATTTCCGGGATCAGGGCGCAGGCCGAACTGGTCGCCTACAACGCCGCCAAGGCCGGGGTTGCGCTGATGACCAAATCCGTCGCCCTTCATTGCGGCCAGCAAGGCTACGGTATTCGCTGCAATTCGATCCATCCGGGCCTCATCCGCACCCCCATTCTGGACAAGCTGCTGGCCCAGTCGGAAGATCCCGATGCGCTATTGGCCGGATTCATTGCCACACATCCCATCGGCCACATGGGTGAACCGGCCGACGTGGCCGCACTGGCCGTCTATCTGGCGTCCGATGAAGCCAGATTCGTCACCGGCAGCGCCATGTCGGTAGATGGCGGTGCCGCGATGTAGCAGGTCGGCGACCAGTTGAGGCTGACGAACAGCGCTGCCGACGCCATGCACCGCTCCCGATTGGCCGCGGCAATCCCACCAGTCGCGGCCTGCGCTCCGCCAAGTTCTGCCGCGCTCTGCGCCAAATGTTTTGACGCCGGACAGTTTGCCGAAGATATCAAATACCCCTCGGCGACCTCACCATCTGCCAGAGTTCAAAAGCATGCGACGGCAACGACACAACAATGACAACGCCTTGGGAGACTCGCTGGTTCATAAATGGCTGTTGGCCATGACCCTTGCCTGTCTGGCAGCCGGACCGCTCGGAGTCACTGCCCAGCCTGTCATGCCAACATCACCGCCCCCGTCGGGCGAACGACTGTTTACGCAGCAGTGCGCTTCCTGTCACAGCCTTGTCCCGGGCGAGACGAGGGTCGGACCTTCACTGAACGGTGTTTTCGGCAGGGCGGCGGGCACTTCTGCCGGGTATGCCTACTCACCAGCGCTGGCAAAAAGCGGTATCCACTGGGACGCGCCGCAATTGGACCAGTGGCTAACCGATACCAACGCTGCGGTGCCCGACAGCCTGATGAACTACCGGCAGGCCGACGCGGTGAAAAGGCAGGCCATCATCAGCTATCTGGCGGCCCAGAAGACACCATAAGCGAAGAGGAACTGAGCCTGTGGCAAAAGCCATTCACACGATGATCCGCGTCATGGACGAGGCAAAGTCAGTGCAATTCTATATTGTCGCCCTGGGGCTGACGATTGCCGACCGCTACCCTTTCGACGGGTTTACCCTGATCTATCTGCGCAATCCCGAGAACGACTTCGAGATCGAATTGACGATCAATGAGGGGCGCGACGAACCCTATACCCACGGTACGGGATACGGCCATATCGCGGTCGCCGTGGACGATCTGGACGGTGAACACGCCCGGCTGGCGAATGCCGGGATCGAGCCGACCCCAATCAAGGAATTCTTTCGCGAAGGCGCGCTCATGGCGCGGTTCTTCTTCATAACCGATCCCGATGGCTACAAGATTGAAGTCCTGCAACGCCACGGCCGATATCAATGACATAATGCCCGCAAGACGATTCCGCTGTGACCATTAACACCCCCGCATAACAGGGGGGAACGGAGAGGTTGCCATGCGCACTTTGGACAAGACTATCGCAATTGACCGCCGAAAGTTCCTCGGCGGATCTGCCGGGGCCGCGCTGCTCGCCGGGATTGCCGGCGAAATAGACGGTTCGCGGGCGCTCGCCGCCACGCTGAAGACCGTCGACACACCCGAAGCGGCGGCAACTTTGGTGAAAATGGCGCGTGACATTTACCCGCATGACCAGGTGCCGGATGCCTACTACGAAACTGCGATCACCACGATCGACGGATCACTCGGCACCGACCCAGCCAGCCGCGCCCTGTTGCCCGATGGCGTTGCTGCGCTTGATGCTGCGGCCAAGGCCCGGTTCGGCGCCGTTTATACCGCCGTGCCGCAAGAGGCCGACCGGGTGGCGCTTCTGCGCGGGATCGAGGGGACGCCATTTTTCCAGAAGGTGCGCGGGGGGCTGGTGACGGCGCTCTACAACCAGCCCGATATCTGGAAACTGCTGGGCTACGAAGGATCGTCTGCCGAGCACGGTGGCTATATCCACCGCGGCTTTGACGACATTGACTGGCTGCCGGCCTGAACGGGGAGAACGGACATGGCGGCACGTTTTGAACTGAGCGACAATAGCGTAGTGGTGGTGATCGGTTCGGGCGCGGGCGGCGGCACGCTGGCCAATGAACTGGCGCAAAAGGGCGTGAAGGTGGTCTGCCTCGAAGCCGGCGCGCAATATGACATCCCTGACTTCATCAATGACGAGTGGGAGAGCTTTGCCCAGCTGTCATGGGGCGATAGGCGGACGACTTCGGGCTCGTGGCGGGTGGCCACGAATTTTCCGAACTTGCCAGCCTGGACAGTGAAAGCGGTTGGCGGGACCACAGTGCATTGGGCCGGAGCCTCGCTGCGTATTCAGGAACACGAGTTCAAAGCGCTTTCGACGTACGGCAAGGTTGCCGGAGCCAACCTGCTCGATTGGCCGGTGACTGCCGAAGAGCTCAGCCCGTGGTACACCAAGGCCGAGTTCAAGATGGGCACCACCGGCACAAACGGCATTCCGCGTCTGCCCGGCAACAACAATTACAAGATCATGGCGCATGGCGCCAAGCAACTGGGCTACAAGGAATTCCACACCGGTAACATGTCGATCAACAGCAAGCCGCGCGACGGGCGGGGCAGCTGCCAGCAGATCGGCTTCTGCTTCCAGGGCTGCAAGAGCGGGGCGAAGTGGTCCACGCTGTACACCGAACTGCCCAAGGCGCTGGCGACCGGCAAGATGGAGCTGCGATCCGGCTGCCAGGTGCTGCGGATCGAGCATGACAAGACCGGCCGGGTCACACGGGTGATCTATGCCGACAAGGACGGCAAGCTCCACAACCAGAAGGCACGCGTGGTTGCGGTGGCCGCCAATTCGATCGAGACGGCGCGGCTGCTGCTCAATTCCGAAAGCAGCCGCTTCGCCCGCGGCCTGGCCAATGGCTCGGGTCAGGTCGGCCGCAATTACATGCGGCACATGACCGGATCGGTCTATGCCGTGTTCGAAAAGCCGGTGCACATGTATCGCGGCACCACGATGGCCGGGATCGTCCGCGACGAGGCGGTGCACAAGCCTTCGCGCGGGTTCGTGGGCGGCTACGAGATGGAGACGATCTCGCTTGGCGTGCCGTTCATGGCGGCGTTCCTCAATCCGGGCGGATGGGGCCGAGAGTTTACCTCGGCGCTCGATTCCTATGACCGGATGGCCGGAATGTGGCTGGTGGGCGAAGACCTGCCGCAGGAGACCAACCGGGTTACCCTCAACGCCACCGAAAAGGACCGGTTCGGAATGGCAATCCCGAACGTCCATTACGATGACCATCCCAATGACGTGGCAATGCGCAAGCACGCCTATGATCGCGGGGCTGCGCTATATATGGCGGCCGGTGCGAACCGGACGATCCTGACCCCACCCTATCCTTCGACGCACAACCTCGGCACCTGCCGGATGAGCGCGAAGGCGGCGGACGGCGTGGTCAACCGCTGGGGACAGGCACACGAGGTGCCCAATCTGTTCATCTCCGATGGCAGCCAGTTCACCACCAGCGCAGCCGAAAACCCGACGCTGACGATTGTGGCGCTGGCGATCCGGCAGGCGGACCACATTGCCGGGGCGATGTCGCAGGGCAAACTGTGACGGCAGACGCGCCCGCCTTGGTTAAGCGGTTGCGGGCGATTGTCGGGGTTCGGCGGGTGCTGGTGGGCGAAGCGCAGACCGCGCCCTTTCGCACAGGCTTCCGCTGGGGCGAAGGTCCGGCGCTGGCGGTGGTTTGCCCCCGCCGGCTTGTCGAACTCTGGCATGTTGCGCAGGCCTGCGTCGATGCCGGTGTGATCATCATCATGCAGGCGGCGAATACCGGGCTGACCGGCGGATCCACCCCGAACGGCGCCGATTACGACCGGCCGGTGGTGATCGTCAGCACCGCGGGGATCGTTGGCATCCACCCGATCGATGGCGGGCGGCAGGTGGTCTGCTTGCCGGGCGCCACGCTGTATAAGCTGGAAAGCGTGCTGGAGCCGCTAGGCCGCGAGCCTCATTCCGTAATCGGCTCATCATGCATCGGCGCATCGGTGCTGGGCGGCATCTGCAACAACAGCGGTGGTGCGCTGGTCCAGCGCGGACCGGCCTTTACCGAACTGGCACTTTATGGCCAGCTTGGCGCAGACGGAGTGCTGCGGCTGGTCAACCACCTTGGCATCCGGCTGGACGGTCCGCCGGAAGCAGTGCTGGGCCAGGTGGAACGCGGCGATTTTCCTGCCGGCGCGATTGATGCGGCGGCGGGACGCGGGTCCGATGATCGGTACCGCAATCATGTTCGCGAGGTCGATTCGCCGGTGCCGGCGAGGTTCAATGCCGATCCGCGCTGCCTGTTCGAGGCATCGGGCAGCGCCGGGAGGCTGATCCTGTTTGCCGTGCGGCTCGATACTTTTGCCAAGGCGGCGGACGCGACGACATTTTACATCGGCGCCAACGATCCTGCCTCCTTGACCGACTTGCGCCGCCATATTCTGTCACATTTCAAAGCCCTGCCGGTGTCAGCCGAATACATCCACCGCGATGCCTTCGACCTTGCCGAGCGCTACGGCAAGGACACCTTCCTTGCGATCCGCTGGCTTGGCACCGCGCGGTTGCCGCGACTGTTCGCAGACAAGGCCCGGGTTGATCGGGTGATGGCGCGGGTCGGCTTTGGCGCAGGCTTTGCCGACCGCTGGCTGCAACGGCTAAGCCGGTTGTGGCCGAGCCATCTGCCGCCGCGCATGAAGGAATGGCGCGACCGGTTCGAGCATCACCTGCTGCTCAAGATGGTCGGCGATGGCGTGGCCGAAGCACAGGCATACCTGACCAGTCTTGGCTCGTCCGGTTCGCTTGACGCATTCGAGTGCACTCCGGACGAGGCGGACAAGGCTTTCCTGCACCGGTTTGCCGTAGCCGGCGCGGCGATCCGGTATCGGCAGGTTCATGGGCCCAGAAGTGCAGAGATCGTCGCGCTTGACATCGCGTTGCCGCGCAATTGCCGCGAATGGGTGGAGCGGCTGCCCGAGGCGATCGAAACGCAGATTGCCCACAAGCTCTATTACGGCCACTTCCTGTGCCACGTGTTCCATCAGGACTACATCATGAAGCCGGGGGTGGACGCGGTAGCGCTGGAACACGCGTTGTGGGCGCTGCTCGACGCGCGCGGGGCGGAATATCCAGCCGAGCACAACGTGGGCCACCTCTATCCGGCCAAACCCCAACTGGCCGGGTTCTATCGCAAGCTGGACCCAACCAACAGTTTCAACCCCGGGATCGGGCAGACCCCCAAGGCGAAAGGGTGGGGCGATGCTGCCGAGGCCCGGTAATCGAGGCGTAAAGCATTGGCTAAAGTAGAGTTTCTGGATGAGACCATGCGCGACGGCGAGCAATCGCTGTGGGGCATCCGCATGCGGACCGGGCAAGCCCTGCCCGCGTCGCCGCTGCTGGACCGGACCGGATTCAAGATCATCGACTTGACCGGGGGCGGCAAGCTGGATGTGCTGACCCGGTTTTGCCAGGAAAACTACTGGGATGCACTAGACCTGCTGGTCGCCTCGATGCCCAATACGCCGGTGCGCGCCGGGCTGCGCGCTAACGCCTTGGTCACCTTCAGCATCAGCCCCAATACCCTGATGGACTTGTGGATTCGCCGTCTCTGCGCCCACGGGGTGCGCTCGTTCTGGATCTACGACGTGCTTCTGGGCACGGACAACATGCTTCGCCTCGCCAAGGCGGCGAAGGAAGCCAATGCGCAAGTGGCAGCGGCGATCATGTTCGCGCTCTCTCCGGTGCACACCGACGAATTCTTTGTCGCAAAGGCGAACATTCTGGCTGCCGATCCCAATGTGGACAGCATCCTGCTCTATGACACAGCCGGGGTGCTGCAGAAGGATCGGATCGAACAGCTGGTTCCGGCGCTGGTCAAAGTGGCCAACGGCAAGCCGATCGAGTTTCACTCGAACAATCTGCTCGGCCTCTCGGCCAAGGCCTATCTCGACGCGATCGACTGCGGTGTGTCGGTGATCCACACCGCCAGCAAGCCGATGGCCAACGGGCCGTCGGTGCCTTCAACCGAGATCATGGCCCGCAACGTCCAGCTGCGCGGGCATACGCATGGCCTCGACGAATCGCTGTTCGAGCCGGTAGCCAGGCATTTCCGCGCGGTCGGGCAGGCCGCCGGGTTCCTCGTCGACCAGTTCGCCGAGTACGACGAGTTTTCGATCCAGCACCAGATCCCGGGCGGAATGATGGGCACGTTCAAGGCCCAGCTGGCGATGCACAACATGATGGACCGGCTGCCTGAAGTGCTTGACGAAGTCGCCGCGGTGCGCCGCGAGCTGGGCTATCCTGGGATGGCCACGCCGTTCAGCCAGCTGGTCGGCATTCAGGCGGTGCTCAACATCGTCACGGGCAAGCGCTATGGCACGGTGCCCGACGAGGTGATCCAGTATTCCGCCGGGTTCTACGGGCAGACCGTCGCCCCGGTCGATGCTGACGTGCTCGACAAGATCATGGCCGCACCGCGCGCCAAGGAAGTGCTCGCCAACCCGCCGCAGCATCCCGATCTCGACGAGCTCAAGAAGCAGTATGGCACCGAGGATGAGGACGAGCTGATCTATCGCGCCACGGTTCCGCAGGCCGATATCGACAGGATGCGGGCGGCGGGGCCGATACGGCTGGATTTCCCTTTGCTCTCGTCCCCGGAACTCGATCAGGTGCGCAAGCTGATGGAGGTCGCCAATCTGCCGGTGATCGAACTGCAGACCGAAGAACTCAAGCTCAGCCTGCGCCGCGATTGAGCGCGAAGGCACCATCAGTCCGATTGCAACTTGCTTGCATTTGGCCCGATTTGGACAAGGAATAGCCACTTTAGGCCACGAACGCGGGCAGTCAGGTGTTGGTTCGAATTTCAGCTTCGGCAATCAATGCGGCGCGTACCCCAGCAAGTCGCTCACGCTCACCCGGATCGCTTTCGAATCCGGCGGGCAGGCAGCAGGCCCTTGCAATATCCAGCGCTGCACGGCTGTGCTGCAGAATTGCTGCACGCAGTCCCGGACGCAGCGGCCCGACATCAACCAGCGCGGCGATCGCACCAAGCAGGCCGGCCCGCAGGGCGTCCATCTGCCCGGCCGTTGCGCCCGGCCTTGCGAGCAACGCCTCTCCGGCAGCGACGAATTCATCCAATTCGGCCGCGCGCGCCATTTCCAGCGCTGCTTCCAGCTCGTGCCGTGCAACCACCGGCTGCAGGGGCAGCAGCGTTCGGACCTGATCGAGCGTTGCCAGTGAGAGATGCAGCTGTTCGGCGGCAAGCCCGCCACCTGCGCCGGCCTGACTGGCAGTATTGCGCAGCGCGGCCTCGATCACGCCGAGCTGAAGATCGAGATCGGGAACCATCAGGCGAACTCCTCCAGACTGGCAGCAAGCTGATCCGCGATGCCATTGCCGATCATCGACAGCCAGGCGACGGTTACATCCTGATGGGTCTTCCCCAGCCGCGCCACGCGCCAAGCGCTGGCGGCCATGTGGACGGTTGACATGAAATCGTTGAACACCCGGAAATAGCGAAGTCGCGCTGGATCGACCGGAAGGCCGGATACGCGCTCATAGCTTTCGAACAGCGCGTCCGGGGGCAGCAGGCCGCAGGCGAGGAAGGTTTTTCCGTCCTCCGCATAGTGGCCGAAATGCGGCCCGGTCGCCCAGCACAGATCCTGATGGCGGTCGCCAAGGGTGGCGAGCTCCCAGTCGAGCCAGGCGCTGATCCGCGACGTCTTTTCGTCATAGAGAAAGTTGCCCGCGCGAAAATCGCCGTGCACCACCGACACATGATCGAGCACGGGGGCGCTGTCGACCAGCCAGCGATAGGCGAGGTTCACCAGCGGCATGTCGCAGGGCCGGTCCTCCTCCCACACCCGCCGCCACCAGTTGAGCTGGCGCAGGATCGGTTCGCGCGACCCCGCTTCCGCCAGATCGAACGAAGGAAGGTTGGCAAGCTGCGCGGGGCCGGGCCGGTGAATTCGGGCCAGCGCGTCGACGAACTGTTCTGCCAGCACCGGGCGTAGCTCCGGGCCGAAATTGGTGCCGATCCCGCTGACCTGCGTCGTCGGCGCGCGGGTCGGGCGCGACACGCCGGGCACGAACCCGTAGACGATGGCAGGCCACGGCAGGTGCTCGCCTTCGGCGTCGAGCCAATGGCATACCGGCACAGGGACCACACCCGCCATCGCCTTTATAACCTCAAACTCCCGGCGGCGGCTGGTCTCGACGATTGATTCCGGCGGCTGCATCCGCAGCGCCATGGCATCCCGGCACAAGTCTCCTGTTTCCGCATCGCACCACTCAAGCTCGAAGGCGATCTGCAGCTTGGAAGCGCCCCCGTGAAGCCAGCGCGGCTCCCGGATGGTGAACGGCCCCGGCATGTTCGCAGCTACCAGACTGCTGACCCCATCGACGATGCGGTCGAGCGAAAGTGGCGTGAACCCGGCGCCTGAGCGCAGTTCCAGCTTGCGGGTCAGGACCCGGTCGATCTCAGCCTCGACCGGAAAGGCGGCGCGAACGGACTGGATGAACGCGGGGGTGGGGGCGCTTCGCACATCAGCAGGGCCAGTCATTTGCAGGTTTCTCTTGCGGGTGTTGCGTGAAGTTCAGGCCGGCGCCGATATCTCGGCGGCGGTGAGCAAAGGGGGCAACTGATCGATCGCGATTCCGTGCAGCACGATCTGGTCAGCACCAGCATCGATATAGCTCTGCAACCGCTCGAGGCACTGGCCGGGCGAGCCTTGCGCTGCGCCCTCGGCCAGCCACTCTGGCGGAAGCAACGAGACGGCCTCGGCCATCAGTCGCCGGCTATCTGCGACGCTGGCCTGCCCGTATTCCAGCCGGCTGAGCCCGGTCGCCTCCAGCCGGTCCAGCGGTTCCCCGCTCCAGCCATTCATCGACACGATCGGGAGACCCACCTCGCGATGCATGAAATAGGAAACGGCACGCGCCTCCAGCACGTCGTGGCGGTGCGCTTCGGGCATCGTGTCCGGGGCAGTAACGACTGTGGCATAGATCATGACCGTGGCCGGATCGCGGCCGGCCTGCTCGGCCGCCTCCCGCACGATCGCGGCAGAGCGCGCAACGCCGTCGCGGGTCAGGAACGGATGTAGCAGCACCCCGTCGAAATGCGTGCCACCGAGCGCGAGGGTTTTCGGGCCGACTGCACCCAAAATCATCGGTGGTGGGTTGGTACAGCCCTGGGCCAATTGCATTTCGGGATAGCTGCCAGCCGGCCCTTCGTAGCTGACCGTTTCGCCCGCCCAGAGCCGGCGCAGGATGCCGGCACAATCCGCCATCCCGGCATTGTTGAACACCGGAATGCCGAGCTTGCGAAAGCCCGACGGGACCCCCCGACCGAAGCCGAGCACGAACCGCCCCTCCGACAGCGCCTGCAAAGTCGCACTCATCCCGGCGATGACCAACGGATGGCGCGTCCCGAAGTGGGTGAGGCCGGCGACAAGGCCGAGTTGGCCAGTGCGCTGCGTCAACGCCCCCATCATCGCGCCAAGCTCTTTGGTTTCCCATCGCTCCGACAGGAGAATGCCGCCAAGCCCGAGCGCTTCGGCCTGTTCCGCCTGGACAAGCCCGGGGCGGGGATCCGCAGCACGGCCGGGCAGGATGTAAGCATGCAGCCGGGATGGCTCCAGCCGAATCATGTCGCTTCTCCCATTTCTGGCTCGGCGCGTGTGGTGCGCGGTCCGCGCCAGACACCGATGAGGGGGTCGTTCATGTTCACCGACCGGTGACCAGCGTGAGGAGCGACGCGCAATCCAACGGCAGGGCGTCACCCCGCCAGGCGACATGCTGGTCCGGCCTGACAAGGATCAAGCTACGCTCGTAGACCGAGCGGAGGTCGGGCCGCGCGAGCGGGAGGACGTCGAGCGGAACATTCGCGGCGGCCGCAGCGGCTTCGATCGCCGCGGTATCCGTCTCGTCCAGCGCGATGAGGGTGAACCACAGGCCCAGCCGATCGTGTACCGACACGCCATCCGCCAGAAAAACATGCGGCAGGCGGGCACCCGGCCAAGTATTTGCCTCGTAGGTCAGCGGATCGACCGGCGGGGCGCCCGCTTCGTGCGCGATCACCGGAGAGGCATCATAGCGATAGCCGTATTCGACCCCCCAGCTTTCGTTTTCAGCGTTGCCCAGTTCGGCGATCTGTGTTGCCAGTTTCGCCCGGCGGGCATCGCCGGCGGGGCCTTCCTCGAACAGGTCGCCAGCCTCGGCATAGAGCTGCGAAATCTGGATGCGCACGCCCATGTGACGCCGCGAGGCGGCGAGGTGCCACCAGGCGGTATTGCGCCGCTCTGCGTCATAGGCGTCAAGCAACGCCTCGCCACCCCAACCGTTGATGTTAGCGGCCAGCACCCATGATAGCCCTGCTGCGTCGGCAATGCCCGAATTCATGCCATAGCCGCCGGTAGGGATGAACTGGTGCGCACTGTCTCCGGCCAGCAGGGCGCTGTCGTGGCGATAGCGTTCGGCGACGACGAAATGCGCGAACCACGCATTGGCCTGCAGGATCTCGTAAGCGAAGTGAGTGCCGATCCAGCCCTCCAGCACGCCTTCGGGGGTCATGCTGTCCGGGTCCATCCCGGGCAGCAACCAGGCCTGGAGGGTGAAGACATCACGGTCGTTCTGGGCGATGATTGTCCCCGCACCGTTCTGGAGGTGGTAGATGGGACCCCATCGCTGGAGCAGCGCGCGGTCGTCGGTGCGGAAGTGGACCATGAAGGCGCCGGCAACGTCCTCATCGCCTTCGAGCGCGATGCCAAGGCGCCGCCGGGCGCGGCTGCCTCCGCCATCGCACGCGGCGAGGAAGCGGCAAGCTACCAGTTGTTCGGCGCCGGTTGCTTCCTCTACGATCCGGGCGACCACGCCTTCGGGGCCGTTCTCAACAAACTCGTCGAAGCGGGTACCGAAGCGGACGTCGATCAGCGGGTTGGCATCGATCGCCGCCTTCAGCACCGGTTCGATCTCGATCTGGCTGACCCGCAGCGGCGCCTGCGCACCATGGCTACCGTCATTCTCCTCGCGGATGATCCGGGTCTTCTCGGCGGCGGACGGATAGTGGAAGCGGTATAGATCGTGGCCGACCATGTTGGTGATCCACAGGATGTCGAAGGCGTTCTCGCGCGGAACGCCGGCATCGCGCAGCTTTTCATCAAGCCCCAGCCGGTGGAACAGCTCCATGCTGCGGCCGTTCGTCAGGTCCATCTTGGGGTGGCGGGTGGTTTCGGGGTTCCGCTCAACCAGAACCGACTTGATACCGTAGCGGGCGAGGTTCAGCGCCAGCGTCATCCCCACTGGGCCCCCGCCGGCGATCAATACCGGCGTTTCGATATGCGCCATCCTTGCCCTCGATTATTGGCGCCATATTG
>CANGQZ010000036.1 GCA_947455865.1 Sphingomonadaceae bacterium | reverse complement strand
GGATCGTGTCCCACGACGTGGTGTAGGTTCCGACGGTAGCGCTGCTGGCCGGACGCGCGCTTTCCATATCGCGCTGTAGCGGCCGGCCAGTGGCGCGGGTGGTCACCGTGATTTTCGGATAGGATTGGGTTGCAACACTCGAACCTATTGGAAGGAACCACGATGACCGACCCCATGATGCACCTGCGTTCGCTGCTGGAAAAGACCCCGGACGCGGATATTTTGCGTGACATGATCTCGTATGCTGCCGAACGTCTGATGGAGATCGAAGTCGGCGGCATGACCGGCGCCGGCTATGGCGAGAAGTCGCCGACCCGGCTTGCCCAGCGCAACGGTCACCGCGAGCGTGACTGGCACACCCGCGCCGGCACGGTCGAACTGCGCATCCCCAAACTGCGCAAGGGCAGCTACTTCCCCGGCTTTCTGGAACCGCGCCGGATGGCCGAGAAGGCGCTGACGACGGTGATCCAGGAGGCCTATATCCAGGGGATCTCGACGCGCTCGGTGGATGATCTGGTCAAGGCTCTGGGCATGGATGGCATCTCCAAGAGCCAGGTCAGCCGGCTGTGCGAGGAGATCGACGAGCGCGTCCACACCTTCCTGGATCGCCCGATCGAGGGTGACTGGCCATATCTGTGGATCGACGCGACTTATGTGAAGGTGCGCCAGAATGGGCGGATCGTCTCGGTCGCAGTGATCGTGGCGGTTGGCGTGAACAGCGACGGCCGCCGTGAAGTGCTGGGCATGGACATCGGCCCCTCGGAAGCAGAGCCGTTCTGGACAGCCTTCCTGCGCAAACTGACGCGCCGGGGCTTACGCGGCGTGAAGCTGGTCATCTCTGACGCCCACGAAGGCATCAAGGCGGCCGTCTCCAAGCTGCTGTGTGCCAGCTGGCAGCGCTGCCGCGTCCACTTCATGCGCAATGCCCTGGCCCATGCCGGCAAAAGCGGCCGGCGCGTCGTCTCCGCGTTCATCGCCACCGCATTTGCCCAAGAGACGCCTGAAGCGGCAAGCCAGCAGTGGCGCTCCGTGGCCGATCAGGTGCGATCCAAACTGCCCAAGCTGGCAACCCTGATGGACGATGCCGAGCCCGACGTGCTGGCCTACATGACGTTCCCCAAGGAACACCGCGCCAAGCTGCACAGCACGAACCCCATCGAGCGGCTCAACGGCGAGATCAAGCGCAGGACCGAGGTTGTCGGCATCTTCCCCAACGAAGCCGCGATCACGAGACTCGTCGGTGCCATCCTCATGGAACAGAGCGACGAATGGGCCGTCCAGCGCGCCCGTTACATGACGCTTGAAACAATGGCACCGCTCAGCGATAATCCCATCGTCGTGCTGTCGGCTGTGCCCGGTACATGACCGGCTCAAACTCACGCCGAAAATCACGGTAGCTCCGATCAGCTACACCACGCGTTGGGACATGATCCCGGCCGGCAACCCGATGCGCCGTCGTCCTACCCCCAGATGCGCGCCAGCAAGCCGCCCGAGCCGCCAGTTTTGCGCGCCTTTTCCCGCTTGTAGGAAAAATATCGTTCCCCCCTTGTTCCATAAGAACAAACGCGATACAAAGCTGGCAACGGTTGACCTTCCCGGTCAGCGGCAACTAGGCAAGGGGACTGCAAGATGGCTGCTCAGTTGAAGCTCATCCAGGAAGGCAAGGACAAGGACAGCATGGATCGCCAGAAGGCGCTCGAAGCCGCGCTCGCCCAGATCGATCGCGCGTTCGGCAAGGGCAGCGCGATGAAGCTCGGCTCGAAGGAAACGATGCAGGTGGAATCGATTTCCTCCGGCTCGCTCGGGCTCGATATCGCGCTCGGCGTGGGCGGCTTGCCGCGCGGCCGGGTGATCGAGATCTACGGCCCGGAAAGCTCGGGCAAGACCACGCTGGCGCTGCACGTCATTGCCGAGGCGCAGAAGGGCGGCGGCACCGCGGCGTTCATCGATGCCGAACACGCGCTCGATCCGGTCTATGCCAGGAAGCTCGGGGTCAACATCGATGAATTGATCGTCTCGCAGCCCGATACCGGCGAACAGGCGCTCGAAATCGTCGATACCCTTGTCCGCTCGAACGCGATTGACGTGCTGGTGGTCGATTCGGTCGCCGCGCTCGTCCCCCGGGCGGAGATCGAGGGCGAAATGGGCGATAGCCACGTCGGCCTGCAGGCCCGGCTGATGAGCCAGTCGCTGCGCAAGCTCACCGGTTCTATCTCGCGCTCGCGCTGCATGGTGATCTTCATCAACCAGCTGCGCATGAAGATCGGCGTCATGTACGGCAATCCGGAAACCACCACCGGCGGCAATGCGCTCAAGTTCTACGCCTCGGTCCGGCTCGATATCCGCCGCACCGGCCAGATCAAGGATCGTGATGAGATCGTCGGCAACGCCACCCGCGTCAAAGTGGTCAAGAACAAGGTCGCCCCGCCGTTCAAGCAGGTCGAATTCGATATCATGTACGGGGAAGGCATCTCCAAGATCGGCGAGATTCTCGATCTCGGGGTCAAGGCCGGGCTCGTCGAAAAGTCGGGTGCGTGGTTCAGCTATGACAGCATCCGCATCGGTCAGGGGCGTGAAAACGCCAAGACTTACCTCAAGCAGAATCCCGAAGTTTCTGACCGGCTGGAGGCTGCCATCCGCAGCCGCACCGATGGTCTCGCCGGGGAGATGATGGCCGGTCCGGACGCGGACGACGACCTCTGATACCCCAAGGGGCACCGCACGTCGCGGTGTCCGGATAGCAGGACCGGCGCGAAGGCCTCTCCCTTCGCGCCGGTCTTTGCGTGTGCTTGCACCTTCCCGCCGGACCGCCTAGCCTCCCGGGCATGACGACCGGAACCGAATGGCAGACCGCGGTGGGCCGCAACTGGGCAGCGGTCTGGCCGCTCACCGATCGCTCCTTCGCCAGCCTCACCCAGCAGCTGCTTGACCGGCTGGAACGCCTGCCCGGCAGCACCATTCTCGATATCGGCTGCGGTGCCGGCGAACTCTCGCTCGCCATCGCCCGCCATCGCCCGCGCGCCAAAGTCATCGGCATCGATATCTCGCCCGACCTCGTCGCCGCCGCCACTGAGCGCGCCGGTGAACGCGCGCTGGTTAACTTCACGGTAGCCGATGCCGCCCAGTGGTCGCAGCCCAGCTTCGCCCCCGACCTACTCGTCTCGCGCCACGGCGTGATGTTCTTCGATCAGCCCGAGGCTGCCTTCGCCCACCTCGCCGCCATCGCCGCGCCCGGCGCTGCGTTGGCCTTCTCTTGCTTCCGCGATCGCAAACTCAACCCGTGGATCAGCCAGCTCGCCGCGCTGCTCCCTGCCGAAGCGGCCACACCGTTCGATCCGCTCGCGCCCGGCCCGTTCGCCTTCGCCGATCCCGCCCGGGTCGAAGCCGTCCTTCTTGCTGGCGGATGGACGGACATCGCCTTCGAACCGCTCGACTTCGCTTACGTTGCCGGGCTCGGCCCCGATCCCGTTGCCGATGCCGCCGCCTTCTTCCAGCGGATCGGTCCCGCAGCCGCCGCTCTACGCGCGCTCGCCGGCTCGCCGGCTTACGAACCGTTCCTCGCCCGCATGGCCGCCTGGCTCGAGGAGAACCGCAGCGGCGAGACCGTGGCGTTCCCGGCCGCCGCCTGGTTCGTCACCGCCCGGCGCGCCTGACTGATGCAGCACAGGACGCAGGCCGCACCGCGCCTTCGCGCTTGTCGCCCGCGCGCACCTGCCCTATCGGCTCGGCCATGAGCTCGACCAACGAAGTCCGCCGGTCGTTCCTCGAATACTTCGGCGCCGCCGGGCACGAAGTGGTGCCGTCCGCGCCGCTCGTGCCGTATAACGATCCCACCCTGATGTTCACCAATGCGGGTATGGTCCCGTTCAAGAACGTCTTCACTGGGCTCGAAACGCGCGTTACCCCGCGCGCCGCCTCCTCGCAGAAATGCGTGCGCGCCGGCGGCAAGCACAACGATCTCGACAACGTCGGCTACACCGCGCGCCACCACACCTTCTTCGAAATGCTCGGCAATTTCTCGTTCGGAGATTACTTCAAGGAACAGGCGATCACCCACGCCTGGACCCTGCTGACGCGCGATTGGGGCCTGCCGCAGGACAAGCTGATCGCCACCGTCTACCACACCGACGACGAGGCGTTCGCCCTGTGGCGCAAGATCGCCGGCCTGCCCGAAGAGCGCATCATCCGCATCGCCACCAAGGACAACTTCTGGGCGATGGGCGACGATGGTCCGTGCGGGCCGTGCTCGGAAATATTCTACGATCATGGCCCGGCGATTCCCGGCGGCCCCCCGGGTTCGCCCGACGAGGACGGTGACCGCTTCATCGAGATCTGGAATCTGGTGTTCATGCAGTTCGAGCAGACGGCGGGCGAGATCACCGGCAACCTGCCGCGCCCTTCGATCGATACCGGCATGGGGCTCGAACGGATCGCCGCGGTCCTGCAAGGGCAGCACGACAATTACGACACCGACACCTTCCGCGCGCTCATCGCTGCGTCGGAAAGCCTCACAGGGGTGCGCGCGGCGGGTGATCAGCGCGCCAGTCACCGCGTGATTGCCGATCACTTGCGCTCGACCAGCTTCCTGCTGGCCGACGGGGTGCTGCCGTCGAACGAAGGTCGCGGGTACGTGCTGCGACGGATCATGCGCCGTGCGATGCGCCATGCTCACCTGCTTGGCGCGAAAGAGCCGCTGATGCACCGGCTGGTCCCGGCGCTGGTGGCAGAGATGGGCCAGGCCTATCCCGAACTCGGCCGCGCGCAGTCGCTGATCGAGGAAACGCTGCAGCGGGAGGAAGTGCAGTTCCGCCGCACGCTTGCAAACGGCCTGCGCCTGCTCGACGAGACCACCGGCTCGCTCGGCGCGGGCGATAACCTGCCGGGCGAAACCGCGTTCAAACTCTACGACACCTTCGGCTTCCCCTACGACCTGACCGAGGACGCACTGCGCGCCCGCGGCATCGCGGTCGACCGCGCCGGGTTCGACGCGGCGATGGCCCGCCAGAAGGCTGCCGCCCGCGCTGCGTGGAAAGGCTCGGGCGACGCCGCCTCGGGCGAAGTGTGGTTCGACATTGCTGAGCGCGCCGGCGCGACCGAGTTCACCGGCTACACCGCTACCACCGGCGAGGCGCAAGTCGTCGCGCTGGTCCGCGACGGGGCCGAAGTCAGCAGTGCCGGACCGGGCGAGGTGGTAACAGTTCTGGTCAACCAGACGCCGTTCTACGGCGAAAGTGGCGGACAAAGCGGCGACAGCGGCACGATCACCGGCGCCGCCGGACTGCGCCTGACGGTCGCGGACACCGCCAAGCCGCTTGGCCGGCTGCACGCGCACCAGGCCACGGTGTCAAGCGGGACGATCCGGGTGGGCGATGTCGTCCGGCTCGATATCGATGTTGCGCGGCGCGATGCGATCCGCGCGAACCATTCGGCGACGCACCTGCTCCACGCAGCGCTGCGCGGCCGGCTCGGCGCGCATGTCACTCAGACAGGTTCGCTGGTCGCGGCAGACCGCTTGCGCTTCGATTTCTCTCACCCAGCCGCATTGACCGCCGAAGACATCGCCGCGATCGAGTCTGCGGTGAACGCCGAGATCCGTGCCAACGAGACCGTCACTACCCGGCTGATGACCCCCGACGAGGCGATCGAGGCCGGAGCGATGGCGCTGTTTGGCGAGAAGTATGGCGACGAAGTGCGCGTGCTGGCGATGGGCCGGCTGAGCGGCAGCCGCAACTATTCGGTCGAACTGTGCGGCGGCACGCATGTCCGTGCCACTGGCGATATCGGGATCTTCCGGATCGTGGCCGAAGGTGCGGTTTCCTCGGGCATCCGCCGGATCGAGGCGCTGACCGGCGAAGGCGCGCGCGCGTGGCTGGTCGGCCGCGAGGAAGCGCTCAAGCACACCGCCAGCCTGCTGCGCACGACGCCCGAAGAAGTCGAAGCGCGCGTCGCAGCGCTGCTCGATGAGCGGCGCAAGCTCGACAAGGAACTGGCCGAGGCGCGCCGCGCGTTGGCGCTTGGCGGCGGCGGAGCCAAGACCGAGGCAGCTGACGAAAGCGTCGGCGGTGTAACGTTTGCCGGGCAAGTGCTCGAAGGCCTTGATCCGAAGGAACTACGCGGGCTGCTCGATCAGGCCAAGACGCGGATCGGCTCGGGCGTCGCGGCGATTGTCGCCGTCAACGAAGGCAAGGCGAGCATCGCTGCTGCGGTTACCGACGATCTGACATCGCGGATCAGCGCGGTCGATCTGGTCCGTGCCGGGGTGGAAGCGCTTGGCGGCAAGGGCGGTGGTGGCCGGCCCGATATGGCGCAGGGCGGCGGACCGGATGGCAGCAAGGCGGCCGAGGCGATCGCGGCGGTGAGGGCCGTACTCGCCGGTTGAGTTGAGGGCAGGGGGCCGCGACATGGAGCTTGACCGGATCGTTGCCGATATCGCTGCGGAAATGGCGGCGATGACCGAACGCGGGCGCGTTGCGGACTACATCCCGCCGCTCGCCGCCGTGCCGGCTGACCGGTTCGGGATGGCGGTGATCATGGCCGATGGCACCACCCATCTCGCGGGCGATGCCGAAGAACTGTTCTCGATCCAGTCGATCTCCAAGGTCTTCGGGCTAACTCTGGCGCTCGGCGCGGTCGGCGATGCGCTGTGGCAGCGGGTCGGGCGCGAACCTTCGGGGAGCGCGTTCAATTCGATCGTCCAGCTCGAAAGCGAACACGGCATTCCGCGCAACCCGTTCATCAACGCCGGCGCCATCGTGATCGCCGATGTTCTCCTTTCCGGGTATGCCCCGCGCGAGGCGATCGGCAACATCCTGCGGTTCGTTCGCTCCCTCGCCAGCGACGACAGCATTTCGATTGATCGCGCGGTGGCCGATGCCGAACTTGAGACCGGCTTCCGCAATTTCGCTCTCGCCAATTACATGCGGGCGTTCGGCAATCTCCATCACCCGGTCGAAATGGTGCTGGGGGTTTATTTTCACCAGTGCGCAATCGCGATGAACTGCCGCCAGCTGGCGCTCGCCGGGCGCTATCTGATGAACGACGGGCGTGTGCCTTCGGCAGGGTTCTGCGTGGTCACCCCACAGCGTGCGCGCCGCATTAACGCGCTGATGATGAGCTGCGGGCATTACGACAATTCGGGCGATTTCGCCTTCCGCACTGGCCTGCCCGGCAAGTCCGGCGTGGGCGGAGGGATTCTGGCGGTCGCGCCGGGTATTGCCTCTATCGCGGTTTGGTCGCCCGGGCTCAACCAGCAGGGCAATTCGCAGCTGGGATCATTGGCGCTTGAGCGTCTCGCCCAGCGCACCGGCTGGTCGGTGTTCGAACCCCGCAAGGGCTGATCCGCGGTTAACCCGCATGATCGCGCAGCCCGGCGCTGCGGAGCACCGGTTTCGTTTCCAGATCGCCGTCTTCCATGATGCGCTGGCGAAATTCGTCGCGCTTCTCGTGGATCGAGGCGATCACCGGCCCCATCGCCACCCCGATATCAATCAGCACCGCTTCCGAAAGCTGGAGCGAGCTCTCCAGCGTCTGCGGCACCGCGTGGCTGGCCCCGGCGCGATAAAGCTGGGCGGCATGGGCGACATCGCGGGCGCGGGCGATGATCGGCAGAGCGGGATATTGTCCGCGCAGCTTGCGCACCAACCGCGCTGCCGTCACCGGTTCGTCCATCGTAATCACCACCGCCGGCGCGCGTTCGATCCCCAGCGGGGCGAGCACGCGCGATTGCCCGGCGTCGCCAAAGCGCACCGCATAGCCTTCACGTTGGCCGAGCCCGACCAGTTCGGGGTTCGAATCGACCGCAATGTATGGCTTACCGTGCGTGATCAGCATATCGGCAACCAGCCGTCCGACGCGCCCGAAGCCAAGGATCACGGTATGCGGCTCACTGCTTGCTGAGGCAGGGGCGGGCAATGCACCGCGTTCCACCCGCCGCGCCAGGCGTCGTCCCACCCAGGCGAGCCCGGGGGTGACGGTGAGGCCGATGGCGGTGACGATCTGCCAGAACTGCGCAGTGCCTGGCTGGATCAGCAATGCATTGGCGGCGGCGGACAGCACGATCAGCGTGGTTTCTGAAGGCGCCGCCATCAGCACCCCGGTTTCCGCCGCAACTCCGCTGCGCACGCCGAACAAGCGCATCAGCACCGCAGTTACTAGCGCCTTGGTCACCAGTACGCCGATCACCCCCAGCGCGATCGGCACGAGATTGACCCACACCGTGCCAATGTCGATGCTCATCCCAACGGTGATCAGAAAGATCCCGAGCGCGAGGCCCTTGAACGGCGCGGTGATGCCTTCGACCTCGCTGTGGTATTCAGTCTCGGCGATCAGCAGCCCGGCGATCAGCGCGCCGACTATCGGCGAAAGCCCGGTGGCCGAAGTGGCCAGCGCGGCGATGATCACCACCAGCAGGCTGGCCGAAAGGAACAGTTCGGGGCTTTTGGTGCGCGCCGCCTGCGCGAACAGCCGCGGCAGGCCGAAGCGGCCGGCGATCATCAGCACCGCCACTGCCAGCGCACCCTGCCACAGGATCGTGAGCATCGCGTCGATCCCGCCTGCGGCGGCGGGGGCCATCGCGCCGAGCAGGAAGATGATCGGCACCAGCGCGATATCCTCGAACAGCAGCATCGCCAGCGCAGCGCGGCCGACCGGGCTGGTCGTGCCCGATATCGGCAGCACCAGCGCCGTAGAGGACAGCGCCAGCGCCAGCCCGAGCGCCACTGCACCGCTCCAGTATTCGCCCAGCATGGCAAGCCCCATGCACAGGATCAGCGCCGAGCAGGTCAGTTCCAGCGCACCGAGCCCGAACACTTTGCGCCGCATCTCCCACAGCCGGTCGAACGAAAGTTCGAGCCCGACCGAGAACAATAGGAGGATGATCCCGAATTCGGCGAACGGATCCAGCCCTTGCGGATCGGTGATGGTGATGTGGCTCAGCCACGGATGATCGAACACCGGTTTGCCAAGGCCGTACGGCCCGACCAGCAGGCCGACCAGAATGAAGCCGATCACCGGGGTGATGCGAAACCGGGCGAACACCGGGATCACGATTCCGGCGGCGCCCAGGATCACCAGCGCATCGGACAGGAACGGAGCATCGAGTTCTGCAGCCATCGCCGATGGTTAGGGGAGGGGTGCCGGTTTGTCACGGCGGGGTGACGCGGCCTTTGCCGCAAACCGTCCATGCGCTATCCTCCCAGTATCGATAGCGGCGGGGAAAACAGTCGATGTTGGGCATTTTGGCATTGATCGCCGCAGCGATCTTCCTGGGGGCGGCTGCATACATCAACATTGCTGAACAGCCGGCGCGGCTCGGGCTGGACGATGGCCCGGCCCTTGCCCAATGGGCACCGTCTTACAAGCGCGGGTTTGCCATGCAGGCTTCGCTGGCGATTGTGTCCGGCTTGTTCGGGCTGAGTGCGTGGTGGAGCAGCGGCGCGGTGCTGTGGACGCTGGGCGCAGCGCTCATCGTCGCCAACTGGCCCTATACCCTGTTGATCATCATGCCGGTCAACCACCGCCTGGAAGCAACACCGATCGCGCAGGGATCGGCGGAAACGCGGGCTTTGCTGGTGCGCTGGGGGCAGCTTCACGCGGTGCGCAGCGCGCTGGGCGCAGCGGCGACTGGGGTTTATGCTCTGGCATTGGTCAGGAGCCTGTAAGCCAAGCAGCTTGCGCATCCGCACGAAAAAGGCCCCGGCATCGCCGGGGCCTTTCGTAAATCAGCGGGCGGCTGGCTTTAGGCGGCCATCGCCTTTTCCAGGTTCTCGGCAATGGCCTGAAAAAACCCTTCGGTGGTCAGCCACGGCTGGCGCGGGCCGATCAGGATGGCAAGATCCTTTGTCATCATCCCGCTCTCGACGGTATCGATGCAGACCCGTTCGAGCGTTTCGGCGAACTTGACCACTTCGGGGGTCTCGTCGAACTTGCCGCGATACATCAGGCCGCGGGTCCAAGCGAAGATTGAGGCAATCGGATTTGTGCTGGTCGCCTTGCCTTGCTGATGCATCCGGTAATGGCGCGTGACGGTGCCATGCGCCGCCTCGGCCTCGACCGTACGGCCATCGGGCGAGAGCAGCACCGAAGTCATCAGCCCCAGCGAGCCGAAGCCCTGCGCCACGGTGTCCGACTGGACATCGCCATCATAGTTCTTGCAGGCCCAGACGAACTTGCCGCTCCACTTGAGAGCGGAGGCCACCATGTCGTCGATCAGGCGGTGTTCGTAGGAGATGCCGGCGGCGTCGAACTGCGCCTTGAACTCGTTCTGGTAGACTTCCTCGAACAGGTCCTTGAAGCGACCATCGTAAGCCTTGAGGATCGTGTTCTTGGTCGAGAGAAACAGCGGCCACTTGAGGTTGAGCGAATAGTTCATCGAGGCGCGGGCGAAATCGCGGATCGAATCGTCGAGGTTGTACATCGCCAGCGCGACACCGGCGCTGGGGAATTTGAACACCTCGAGGTCGATCGAATTGCCATCGTCGCCATCGAACACCAGCCGCAGCGTGCCGGGGCCAGGGATCAGCGTATCGGTCGCCTTGTATTGGTCGCCGAAAGCGTGGCGACCTATCACGATCGGGTCGGTCCAGCCCGGGACCAGCCGGGGCACGTTCTGCATCACGATCGGCTCGCGGAACACCACACCGCCCAGGATGTTGCGGATCGTGCCATTAGGCGACTTCCACATTTTCTTGAGATGGAACTCTTCGACGCGGGCTTCGTCCGGAGTGATCGTCGCGCACTTGACGGCAACGCCATAGAGCTTGGTAGCATTGGCGGCGTCGACCGTGACCTGATCTTCGGTGGCATCGCGGTTCTCGACTGAGAGGTCGTAATACTTCAGGTCGATGTCGAGATAGGGCAGGATCAGCTTCTCGCGGATCCACTGCCAGATGATGCGGGTCATTTCATCGCCGTCCATTTCGACGATGGGGTTCGCCACCTTGATCTTCGCCATTGCCGTCCTTCCGGGGGGAGAGTTCCGCCTCGCCCCTTAGCAGGGAAACGGCGCTTCGCAAGCCGGCGAGAGCCCGCGTGTGGCGCAGAATTCGCAGCGGTCAAGCTGGCCGGCAGGGCGCGCTTAGGCGCAAAGAAAAGCCCGCCCGAACCAGTGGTCCAGCGGGCTATCGAATGGTGGGCGTAGGAAGGATTGAACTTCCGACCCCTGCGATGTCAACACAGTGCTCTACCACTGAGCTATACGCCCACACACATTCGAGCGGCCCGGCATGGCTGCCGGGCAGGGGAGGGCCTTTACCGGGCACCCCTGCCCAAATCAAGCCCGCACGTGCGCCCCTGCGTCAGACCCGCGCGGTGCTGGGCACACCGAAGATGCGATCCACCTCGAGGACGAGGTCCTTGAGGTGGAATGGCTTCGACAGAACCTTGGCTTGCGGCGCTTCCTGGCTGGCTTTCAGCGTCACTGCGGCGAAGCCGGTGATGAACATGACCTTGGTTTCAGGCGAAATCTCGGCGCAGCGCTGGGCCAGTTCGATCCCGTCCATTTCGGGCATGACGATGTCGGACAGGAGCAGATCGAAATGCTCCCGCTCCAGCAGCGGGATCGCCGCCGTGCCGCGATCGACCGCGCTCACTTCGTATCCGGCGTTCTCCAGCGCGCGAGCAAGGTAGGTGCGCATCGCTTCTTCGTCTTCGGCCAGGAGGATGCGGATCATGGGGTACCTGCGCTATTGTATTGATCGATGGGGCATAGCCCAGCCCAGGTTAAAAATCTCGAAGTGCCGGTTTGCTCCCCGCTTTGACACAGACTGCGATCCGGGCCAGCCTAGCAACATGGTGCAACGCGAACCTCCCGGAGATTCGGCGCAATTTGTTGAGGGCGGGATGATTCCCGGGACCGGCGGCATGGCCGCGTACCAGCTTGTCGCGCCCGAACCCTCCGCCATTCCGGTCCTGATCGCCGCGCCGCATGGTGGCCGGGTTTATCCGCCCGCATTGATCGAGCGGATGCGCAATCCGGGATTTGCCGCGCTGCGGCTGGAAGATCGCTATGTCGATCGGCTGGCTCACGCGGTGGCAGCGGCGACCGGCGCGGCCCTGCTGGTGGCACAGGCACCGCGGGCGATGATCGATCTGAACCGCGCTGCCGATGATGTCGATTGGGAAATGGTTGCACGCGGCGAAGGCGATTCGCCGCAGCCGGTAGCCGCACACGGCACCGGCCGGCGTGCGCGTAGCGGGCTCGGGCTGATCCCGCGGCGGCTGCCCGGGATCGGTGAACTGTGGAAGCGCCGGCACGATCCCGCCGAATTGGAAGCCCGGATCGCCCAAATTCATGAACCCTATCACGCCGCTCTCGCCGAGGCGCTGGCGCGTCTGCGCGAACGGTGGGGGGCGGCGCTGCTGCTCGATCTGCACTCGATGCCGCCGCTGGCGGCGCGCGGCGCGCCAGCTCCGGAATTTGTCATCGGCGATCGGTTCGGGGCGACCTGCGGCGGCGCCGTCATCGGCACTGCCTTCGCCTGGTTTGCCGAGCGGCGCCGGCCGGCGGCGCACAACCGGCCCTACGCCGGCGGCTACGTTCTCGAACGTCATGCCGATCCGCGCCGCGGGCTTCACGCCATGCAGCTGGAAATCGACCGTGCGAGTTACCTCGATTCGCGACTCGCCGAACCGGGTGTGGGCTTTTCGGGGATGGTCGATGTACTGAGCGGGCTGGTGCGGCGGCTGGCGGCAAGCGTTGCGGACACCGGTCGCGCGCCCCGCGATTGGGCCGAAGCCGCCGAATAGCGCGCCTAATCGCCCGACGAAGCCGACAAACTTCGTTCTGTCGGCCCCATAAAAAACCACCTCGTGCCTGCGCACGAGGTGGCCAAGGTTCAGGGAGGAGGTGCACCGAAATGCACCAATTCGACCAAGCCATGAGGGAAGCCGGGCCGAACTCGCTCAAGCTAGGTCACCAGCGGCGCGGATTCAAGCCCCGCTGCGTCGCAACTCGTCGCAAGCGCTATGCTGGCGCGGGATCAGGCCCCCGGCGTTACAGCAGGACCTTTGCCTTGCTGAACTTGGCGCCCGAAGATTTCGCGAATCAGATCGAGCGAGAACAGGTGCGCATAGATCAGCGGCAGTAGTCCGCTCTGGTTCCAGCCGCGCAGCACATCGCCGCGCACTTCGCGCAGCTTGGCCTGATCGATCATCTGGAAGCCGCGATAGATGAACGGCTGGGCGGCGCCTTCCTGCTGGATCGCGACTTCGCCGTCCATCAGCAGACTGTGCTTGGCCAGTTCCTCGATAAAGGCCTGGGTCTTGATCCCTGCCTGCTCGAACTGCTCACAGAAGCCGAGCAGCGCCTTGGTCGCTTCGCTAGGCTGGTCACCGTCGAACAGGGCATTGCCCTCGTCGAACGCGCCGATCAGTTCGCTCGTCGGGTCGAAGCAAAGCGAGAGCTCTTCGCTGTCCGGGGTCAGCTTGGCGAGCAGGAACGGATAACGGCGAACATAGGCCGGTATGTAGATGTTCTCGGTCACTTTGCCTTCGGCATCGACGAAGACGTTGACGCCTTCGTTGAGCCCCAGCAGCGCCAGCGGTACCGGCGATTCGCCGGTCGAGAAGATGATCGGGAAATGACGCGCCGCCTGCGGGAATTCTTCGACCGTCAGCGGCACGGCATGGAAACCCGCCAGCCACGGCGCCTTGTCGGTCGTGCGGCTTTTCCAGGTCGCGTGGTCGCGGCTGTTAAGCGGCATCAGGTCCTTGTAGAACACGGGCAGGCTGGCTTGCGGCGCGGTGGCCATTGCGATCTCTCCGACTGGCGCCCCGGCGATGGGAAGGGGCGCGGCGGGCGCGGCTTTAGGCGCAGCCGCGCGCGGGTTCAACCCTCCGCGATAGTCATGAAACTGTCACCAGCTTGCCCGGATTGAGCAGTCCAGCCGGATCAAGCGCAGCTTTGACCTTGCGCATCAGCGCCAGTGCGGCGGGATCGCCGACCCGTTCCAGTTCGGCCAGCTTCAACTGGCCGATGCCATGTTCGGCGGAGATCGAGCCGCCCCATTGTGCCACCATATCGTACACCAACCGGCTGATTGCCTTGCCCGGCCCGACTTCCCACGCGATTCCCGCGGTGCCAGGTGGGGCCATCACGTGGAAATGGACATTGCCGTCCCCCAGATGACCGAAGGCAACAGCTGCGGTGCCCGGAAAGGCGGCTTCGACTGCGGCCACTGCATGTTCGACGAAAGCGGGCATCTGATCGACTGCCACCGAAATGTCGTGTTGCAGGGCCGGTCCCTTGGCCCGCTCGGCCAGTGGCACCGATTCGCGCAGGTTCCAGAATGCCTGTGCCTGCGCCTCGCTGGCCGAAATTGCAGCATCTTCGATCAGCCCTGCGGCGAATGCGTCGGCGATTGTGGTTTCCACCCGGTCACGCAGAGTGGCCGCCGCTGCGCTATCGGCGACCACTTCGATCAGTGCATACCACGCATGCGCCTCGGCGAGCGGGCTGCGCGTGCCGGGGATGTACTCCAGCACTGCGGCAAGGCTGGCTGCGGGCACCACCTCGAACCCTTCCAGCGCGCCGCCAACGGCATCTTCGCAGTGTCGTAGCAGTGCCCGAGCCACCTGCAGCGAAGAAACGCCGGCCCATACCACCACCCGGTCGGCAAGGGCGGGTACCAGCCGCAAGGTCGCCGCGGTGACAATGCCGAGCGTGCCTTCCGATCCGATCAGCAGCTGCTTGAGGTCGAACCCGCGATTGTCCTTCTTGAGCGGGGTGAGCGCCGAATAGATGCTGCCATCGGCGAGCACCGCCTCGATCCCCAGCACCAGCGCCCGCATCGAGCCATGGCGCAGAACCTGCGTGCCGCCGGCGTTGGTGGAGATCAGTCCGCCAACGGTGGCCGAACCTTTCCCGCCGAGGGTTAGCGGGAAGCGCAGACCTTTCGCCTCGGCGGCGTGGTGCAACGCTTCGAGCACCATCCCCGCTTCGCAGGTTATCTGCCGCGCATCTGCATCAAACGCGCGGATCTCCGTCATTCGTCGCAGCGACACGAGCAATTCCCGGCCGCTCTCATCCGGCGTGGCGCCGCCGCACATCCCACTGTTGCCGCCCTGCGGGACGATAGCGACCCTATGAAGGGTGCAAAGGCGAACCAGTTCCGCCAGTTCGGCTGTCGTGGCCGGTGATGCCAGCGCCAGCGTGCGCCCAGTAAAGCGCCCGCGCCAGTCTGTCAGCCAGGGGTTCAGCAAGTCGGGATCGCAGGTCAGCCCGCGCGGCCCGAGCAATGCGGCGGCTTCAACAAGGAAGGTATCGGATGCCATCGGACGGCTATGGCACAGCCGATTGCGGCTCACCAGTCGGGGGTAGCCGGCAGGTGCCCCTTGGCAAAGCAGGGAGCCCCAAGTTAAGCGGCTGTTCAAGCACGGCGACTATGGCAGCATGCACTAGATTGCTGCCACGCCGGATATCGGCTGCAGGCTGACTGGAGAAGTTCGACCGAAATGAACCCGCTGGTTGGCCTGCTGACCCCGCTGCTGGTGTTGTTGCCGGCAACGGATCTGCCTGCCGGCAGCGAATCGGGCGAGATTCCGGCGATCCTGGAGGCCGGCCTCACCGCCGATTCGGCGCCAGCCGGTGCGGGCCCTGTCGATGGCGAATTCCGGTCGTTCAGCGCCGTGGTCGAAGCGCTGCGCAATGATAGTGCCGAGCAAGTGCGGATCGAACAGCGTGTCATAATTCGCATCGCACCGGCCCCTGTGGCCCGGCCCCCGATCATGATGCCGCGGCGCGGCATGCCTGATTGGCGGCGCAACATGTTTTCCGATTTCCCTTCGCGCTTCGCCGGGCCCCGCTTTGCCGAACGGCGGATCGGGCAATGCATTCCGGTCTCTGGTATCGCCGGAGTTAAGGTGACCGAAGAGAATCGGCTGGTGCTGTTCATGCGTGATCAGAAGCTGATTGGGACGGCACTCGACAAGGCGTGCAACCCGCGCGATTTCTATTCAGGGTTCTACCTGGAACGCAGCGCTGACGGGATGCTTTGCGCCGGGCGCGATACGCTCCATGCCCGCTCGGGTGCCAACTGTGCACTCGGCAAGCTGCACCAGTTGATCGAGATCGACGACGAAGACGGCGAATAGTCTCGGCGGCAGGTTGTGTCGACGCTGCCACGGCGCGGCAATTCCTTGACTTTGCGGTGCCGATGCGCCTAGGGGCTGGCAGGTCTTTCGCTGCCTCCCGGGCGGCGTGACCGGCAGGCAGGCCGCCTTCGTCCGGCACCGTCCCGCCTCAAACACATCCGGACACGCCTCCAGCCTATAAAGTCCCTTGGCCTATGAACTTTGCCGATCTCGGCCTGTCAGACGAATTGCTGAAATCGGTCGAAGCGTCCGGTTACACCGAACCGACTCCAATTCAGGCTCAGGCGATCCCGTCGGTGCTGATGATGCGGGATCTGATCGGCATCGCCCAGACCGGCACCGGCAAGACCGCCAGCTTCGTGCTTCCGATGATCGACATTCTCGCCCATGGCCGCCGCCGCGCCCTGATGCCGCGCTCGCTAATCCTCGAACCGACGCGCGAACTGGCCGCGCAGGTGGCGGAAAATTTCGAGAAGTACGGCAAAAACCATGATCTCAAGATGGCGTTGCTGATCGGCGGCGTGCAGATGGGCGATCAGGTCAAGGCACTGCAGGATGGGGTCGACGTGCTGATAGCCACCCCGGGCCGGCTGATGGACTTGTTCGAACGCGGCAAGATCCTGCTCACCGGGTGCAACCTCCTGGTGATCGACGAAGCCGACCGGATGCTCGATATGGGGTTCATCCCCGATATCGAGACGATCTGCTCGAAGCTGCCCGGCAATCGGCAGACGTTGTTGTTCTCGGCGACGATGCCGCCACCGATCAAGAAGCTGGCGGACAAGTTTCTCAGCAATCCCAAATATATCGAGGTGGCGCGGCCCGCTTCGAACAACACCAACATCGTGCAGCACAAAGTGCGCGTATCTGCTCGCGGCAAGCGCGAGGCGCTGCGCCATCTGCTCAAGACCGACAATGTTTCCACCGCGATCATCTTCGCCAACCGCAAGACCACGGTGCGCGAACTGGCCAAGAGCCTGCAGCAGAGCGGCTTTTCCGCCGGCGAGATTCACGGCGACATGGACCAGTCGGCACGCAACGCCGAGTTGCAGAAGTTCAAAGATGGGGTGATCTCGATCCTCGTCGCCTCCGACGTCGCGGCGCGTGGTCTGGACGTGAAGGGCGTGAGCCACGTGTTCAACTATGACACGCCGTGGCACCCCGACGACTATGTTCACCGCATCGGCCGGACCGGCCGCGCGGGCGCGACGGGCCGGGCGTTTACGTTCGTGGCCGACGAAGATGCCGAGGCGATCGCCAACGTCGAAAAGCTGATCGGCGGCAAGATTCCGCTGTTTGAGGCGGATGGCGATGCTGGTCGGAGCGATGATGCTGGGCCACCGGCAGAACGGCCCACCGGCCGCGGCCGCAGCGGGGCTAAGCGCGCCGCTGAACCTGTAGCCGCAGACCCGGTTGCCGCCGAATCCGATGCCGCGGCACCGTCGAGCAAGCAGCCGCATCAGCGCCGCGCGCCGTCACGCGGAGGCCGCACCGTGCAGCCTGTAGCTGCCGAACCTTTAGCAGATATCAGCTCGGGGGATCCGGTCGATGCGCCGGAGCAAGTGTCCGCGCCAGTCACTGCCAAGCCGAAGCAGGCCGCGAAGCCGCGCCGCGCGGCAGAACCTGAAGCGATCAGTGACGAGTGGAATGGCCCGGTTCCAGGCTTCCTCAACGTCTCGGCGCTTTAAAGCGCCGCGGTCCGCGGTTCGTAACTTCGGCCCACTCCACTGTGACGTAAATGTTTCATTCGGTGACGAGGCTGTTACAAATACGGTTCTCGGCGGCATCGTGCCGTTGATCGGGGAGAGAACCGTGCCGCTGAATTGCGCCTGCCTGCATCGTCGAACGAGCGTCGTTTGACTCTCCCGTTTGCCGTGTTCGCGTTGCTGTCTGCTCCCGTGTCGGCCGCGGCTGCCACTACGCAGCCGCCGGTCGCTGCCGTTTCGGCACCGCTTCCGCCGGAACCGCCTGCCGCGCCTGAACCGGCGCCTATAACCCCTCCGCTTGCCGCCGCACCCGCTCCCGAGCCTCCGAAACCGGGCTTGAAAGCGCCCGAATCGGGCGAGGACATCGTGGTTTCGGGCCGTGTGGCGGTGCCGGGCGACCCGCTCGCGGCGGTCAACGCAAAGTCCTACGCCGTGATCCAGTCAATGGACCGCGCGATCG
>CANGQZ010000035.1 GCA_947455865.1 Sphingomonadaceae bacterium | reverse complement strand
GCCCGTGAATATCTCGAACCGCTGCGCGCCCTTGCTCACAGGATCATCACACGGGATTATCATAGGAGTAGCGCCTCGGCCCAAATCAGGCCGCGCAAGCTCAACGCTGGGCGTCAACCGCGCAAGGTGGGCGCCGCACAGCGCTTACCTTGAACGCAGGACGGGCCTATTTCGAACGCCGCAAACATCGCTATACCACGATATAACGGTAGTTTATGATCTATAAAAGTGCAATCCGGCGAACGGGTGTCTTGGCCGCATCAAGGCGTGAGACAGGTTGGCGGCCGCGAAAGCGAACCGCTTCTGCGCGCAGCAGAACGAACTGGGATTGCAGTGCTCATAAGTGTTACAGAGCGATGTTCAACGCTTGTCGCAGCGCCGCGTCAGAATCACTATGAAATCTCTGGTACGAATAGGCCCCTGCCATCAACGTGAAGGCATGGGGAGCGCCCGGATAAAGATGCAGTTCGGTGCGCACGCCGGCATGGACCAGACGCCGGGCGTATTCGAGATTCTCGTCGAGGAGAAAGTCAAGCGCGCCGCACGCGATGAACGCGGGCGCAAGACCCGCGAGGTCGTTTGCTCTGGCTGCCGCAGCATAGCCCGGGACGTCGGGGCCGCCTTGCGCATCGCCGAGCAGACAAGACCACCCGAAGCTGTTCCCCTCCCGCGTCCAGACATGCTGCCCGAATTCAGCCGAGGCGCTGTCCGGCTGGCGGACCCTGTCATCCAACATCGGAAAGATCAGCCGCTGGAAGGCGATGGAATACTCATTCCGATCGCGGGCAAGCAGCGCCAGCGTGGCGGCAAGGCCGCCGCCGGCACTCTCTCCGCTGATCGCGATGCGTGTCGGGTCGATGCCTAACTCCGACGCCTGGGCGTTCATCCAGGCGAGGGCGGCATAGCAATCTTCGATCGGGCCGGGATAACGGGTCTCTGGCGCAAGGCGGTAATCCGGGGAAACGACCACCAGGCCGAGTTCGGCAGCCATACGGGCGTTGTCCGCCTCCTGCATCTCCGGTGCGCCTGCAACATAGCCGCCTCCGTGGATGTTGAGGAGTGCTGGACTGCCTCCGCCGCCTTGCTGAGGCCGGTAGACCAGCAGGCGCACCGCCGGCCCGGTTGCGGAAGCCGGCGTGAAACACTTCTGCTTCGTTACACCCGCAGGCAGGGGCGGCGTTGCCCCCGCCAGCATCTCGAGCAACCGTGCCCGTGTGGATGGCAAGGCCTCGAGATCGTAGCGAAACGAGTCGAAAATCGGCAGGAACGGCAGCAGGTCAGAATCGACCGCGTACTTCACCGTCATCACATCTCTCCCCTTATCGATCATTGCCTTCTGCCGGCTGTGATCGAGAACCGTTCAGTAATCTGCAGCCGGAACCGCAACGCGGATCGTATGCAGCACGGCCTCCCGCGCGGCCTTGCGGTTGACATCGCTGAAGTCCGGGGCGGTGCAGAGCACCAGCGTCCGCCCGTCCGGCCCGCCCAGCGCGCAGGAATATAGCCCCAGCCCATCCGGCGCTTTGATCTCTTCGCGAAGCTCACCGCCATCGGCAAGGCGCACCACCCGCGCCCCGAGGGCATCGGCCACCCACACGCAGCCCTCGGCATCGACCGCGCATCCGTCGGGCGCGAAGTCCGTATCCAGCAATCCATGGAGCGTGGCCCACGACGGCTCGCGGCCGAACTGGGCCCAACACCGCTGGCCGGACAGCGATCCATCCGGCGCGATGTCGAAGGCGCTGAGGCGCCCCCCGAACGTCTCGGCCACGATCAGGGTCTTGCCGTCCGGTGATACGACCAGCCCATTGGGAAACTGCAGCTTGCCTCCCACAACGCAGCTGCCCCCGTCAGGATCGACCCGCACCAGCGCCGTGGTCGCCGGGGGTGCCCCGGCGAACAGGTCGAAGCCGAGGTTGCTGACGTAGGCCCGCCCGGCGCGATCGACGACCATGTCGTTGGCAAATCCGCCGGTCAGATCGGTGATGTCGGCATGCAGAACGGGCGCCCTTCCCTCAGCGCATTTCCAGACGCTGCGCGATTTCATGCCAACAACCAGCAAGGTGCCATCGGGGAGCCAGCCCAAGCCCGATGGCTGATCGTCCAGCTGCACGACGACCTCGGCCGCGCCGTCAGGGGTGACCTTCAACACTTGCCCCGCATAGAGATCGGACACCCAGAAATGGCCCGCATGCCACCGTGCACCTTCGTAAAAATGACCGCCGCTCAGCAGGATATCCATCTCTCTTCCCTCTCCCGGCTCCCCGGCCTGACCCCGTCTCAGCGCGGCTTGGCGAAGCTGACCGTTTGCAGTTCTGCATAGCTGTCCAGCCCGACATCGCCATTTGCGCGCCCGACGCCGCTGAGTTTCATGCCGCCGAACGGAACATCGGGCTGGACGATGCCGTGCCGGTTGATCCACGCCGAACCGCACTGCAATTTGGCGGCGATCTGCACCCCGCGTTCGATATCCGCCGTCCAGACAGAGCCACCAAGGCCGAAACGCGCCGCGTTGGCGCGATCGATCGCTTCCTCGGCGCTGGAAACCGGAATGATCGGCAGGGCCGGTCCAAACTGCTCTTCCTGCACCAGCGGGTTGTCCTCTTCCACGCCGGTTACCAGCGTGGGACGATAAAAATAGCCAGACCGGTCGAGCGCCGAGCCGCCGCAGATCGCAACGCCTCCCTGCGCCGTCGATGCCGCGACAAGCGAGGAGACGATGTCGAATTGCTGGCGATTGGACAGCGGCCCCATCGTGGTCGCCGGATCGAACGGATCGCCGAGCACGCTGGCTTCGGCGAGGGCCTTGAGCGCCTCAGTCAGTTCCAAAGCCACCTCTCGATGCACATAGAGCCGCTTGATGGCCGCGCAAATCTGCCCTGTGCGGTAGAACGCGCCCATGAACAGGCGGGGCGCCATCTTGGCCACGTCGATATCAGGAAGGACGATGGCGGCATCATTACCGCCGAGTTCGAGCGACAGTCGCTTGAGACCAGGCGCTGCGGCGGCCATGATCGCCTGGCCGGCGCGAATGCTGCCGGTGAACGAAATCATCCCGACTTTGGGATGCGCGACGAGCGCAGCGCCGAACGCTGCATCGCCAGGCACTATGCTCAGAACACCCGCCGGCACTGTCGCAGCCCAGATTTCGCCCAGTCTCAAAAGGGTTAGCGGAGCCAGAGGTGAAGGCTTCACCACTACCGCATTGCCCGCGGCGAAGGCAGTCGCGATTTTCTCGCAGGCGATCAGGACTGGCGCGTTCCAGGGAATGATGGCACCCACCACGCCGATCGGCCGGCGCTCCACCGCGACACTTTGGCGGGCGTCATCATAAAGCACATCCCGCGGGAGCGGCGCCTGCGCGCGATAAAGCAGGAACCCGCGAGCCGCTGCGACTTCGTCCCGGGTGACGTTCAAGGGCAGTCCGATTTCGAGGCTAAGTAGCCGGGCGAGGTCGTCACCATGGACCTCTATCGCTTCGGCCATTGCCCGCAAGGTTGCCCGGCGCAGGTCCTCATCCTCTCGCCAGCCTGCCGCATCGGCGGCCGCAGCAATCGCCTCTTCAAGCTGTGCCAAGGTGGCAGCCGGGGCCATCACGCAGATTTCGCCGCGCGCCGGATTTTCGACGGCAATCCGGGATTCGCCCGTGCAAAGCATGCCGGCGACAAGCATTCCGAAGCCGGTGCTCTCAATGTCCTGTACGTTCATTCGGCGCCTTCCTGAACTCCGCGCTCGTTTCGGTCATCTCGGTAAAACCCGCTGGTTGGGAACACTGCTTGCCACTCAGTCCGTATCTGGGCCTGCCTCTGGAGAAAGCGGCAGCATTGAGTGAACACAATCTTCGATGCCGACGGGCAGGTCTGCTCGGCCGGCTCCGCATCGATCCGTGCGCTCAGCCGAAACGCCAGCTTGCCGAGCAATATGCTGAATTGAGCGTGCCTGCCCTCCATATCGCTGAGACTAAGGAGGGGTTGGCCGTGCTGGCGAACCAGTTCTTCGAATGTTTGCAGTTCGTCGGCGGGCAGGTCCTGCCGGCCGATGTCGGCAATTGCCGCCTCGCAAAGCTTCAGAATCTCGTCATTTTCGCTGGCAAGCAGCGCTGGCAGCCGATCGATTTCAGCTTCCATGCTTTCGAGCATCTTCAGGCTTGCGCGCATGTCGCTGCGCATCTCGGCGGCGACGCCGGGCAGGATGTCGCGCACCAGAAACTCCCGGATTGCCCGGAGCCGCGCCGGGATGGGGCTTGTCATGGGGCCAACTCCCATCGGGGCGCATCGGACAGCAGCGCCGCCAAAGCTTCCTCGATGCACGGCAGCGCCTGCGCGAGCATCAGTAGCATGGGGCGGGGCGCTCGCGGAGTCGGCCCCGGCTCAAGCCCTTTCAGGAAGATCGCCGCCAGTTTGACCAGCGCAAACACCTTCCAGAAATGCAATCGATCGCGGTCAACCGAATGGCCGGAAGCCCGTTCATATTCGGCCAAAAACGCCGCCGGTGTGAGCATACCGCCGACGATGTCGTCGCGGGTTGTCCAGAGCATTGTCCAGGCCAGATCTTCCAGCCGGTCGCCAAGATGAGCGAGCTCCCAGTCGATCACCACGGGTTGCTCGGGCTGTCTGAGCAAGACATTGTTGGCCTTGAAGTCGCCATGAACGATCACTTGCTCGGCGACGGGCGGGCAGCGTTGTTCAAGCCATGCCACGGCCAGGCGCAAGGCCGCACTTGGGCAGCCAGACCCAAGCACGATAGCTTGCCACTTTTCCAATTCTCCTGCCGGGGTTCCAATGCCGAGAAGTTCGCCGAACGGTGCGATCGGCAGCCCATGCAGCGCAGCCAGGGCATCGACCAAGGCCGCGGCGATCGCGCGGCGTTCACCCGGTGCGGGATTGGCCGCCATGGCCTTGCGGGTATCGAGCCCGGCGACGCGCTCCATCACCATGAAGGGGGCCTCCGTTCCGCTGGCGCTGGTCGAAACGAAGTGCGGCTCGGGAACAGGGAAGCCGGAACGACGGAGCATCCGCACCAGCTCGAACTCGGTGGCCAAGGGCATTTCGAACAAGGCTAGCTCGAACTCGCGGCGGAGAATGAGCGGCGTGAATTCTGTTGCGCCACCTAATCGCGCATCGAAAGCCCAGGTTTCGTGGGATGATCCGCCGGTAAGGCGGCGCAGGCTCTTCACGCCGGCAAGTTCCGGCACGCTCGCCTCCAGCTGGCAGGCGATTCGGCTCGCGACATCAGGCGCGGCGCCGGCTTTGTCCACCTCGGACCGCTTCGCCGTTCCGGGGACTATCATCGGCATCAGTCGTGGAAACCGTACCGGGGGTATGCGCCATAGACCTGCGTCTCGAACGTCCCGTAGCCGACCTGACCGTTGTCCATCTCCATCCGGCATAGGACGTGGGTGGGGCCGATCTGCGCGGTTAGCGCCTCGTCCGTCAGATCGTAGCGGACAGAATCGATCCAGCTTTCGCCCATGTACTTGCCGTGGCGCCACGGATCGGGGCCACCATAGCCGGTGCCCGCCCGCAAATAGGCGCGCCGCAGCGGGGTCAGGCGGACATGGCGCCGGGTCCCGTCAGGCTCAAGGAAGCTGACCGACGACCCATCTAGCAATTCGCGTGACACCGGATCGAAGCGCAATTCATGCTCCGCTCCGCCCAGCATCTCCTCGCTGGCAGGCGTCGAACCATCGGCCGGGAACGCCTGCATCCGGCGCACGGTCTCGATTTCGCGCCGGCCGTCGGGATATTCGCCGACGCTGAAGTGGATCGTGTGGTCAGCAAACTGCATCGGTGACCAGATCCACAACGATGTGCGGCTTTTGCCCGCTCCTTTTGCCTGGTGGATACCCTTGGGCTCGCGCTCCAGACCTATCGAGCGAACGCCCCAACTGCGGTCGCGCGCGCCCCAGCTTGTCGCGGGGTCCAGATCGATGCGTTGGCCGTCGCTGGAGATGTAACCCTGCCAGGTGCCGGTCTGGATTAGCCGGGTCGCCTGCTCCATCACCCGTCCCATGACGCGCTGCAGGATCGGTGGCTCCTCGAAGGCTGGCACGGCGGCATTCCACTCAAGGTCGAAGTGGACAGCATGGCCCGCGCCCTCGTCGCATCGCACGCGCAACCGTTTCAGGCCCTCGATCACCTCGACATGGAAGGGGCCAATCGCCGAGGTGTTCATCCGGTCGAGGCCCAGCTCGCGCGAGCCCCGGGTCGTTGCCTGGCTGGTGCCCAGCGCGACCGAACCAAACGCGTCGATTACCCCAAGATTGGGATAGGCGCCGATCCCGATCATGAAGAACAGATCTTCGGCGCAATGATGCCCGGTGAAGAAGTAGCGGTCGTAAAACCGGCGATCGCTGGTCGCGACAAAACGCACCGGCTCGTGGGTCTGATGCACCAGAAAATCGTCGGCTGGGCCAATCACGGCTCTCTCCTGTGATGTCGCGGCGGATTGGCTGGCGGGGCTTGGGGCAACGCCTTCCTGTAACGCTTACCAGGTCCGCAGCTCGGGAATGACCTTGGTGCCGATCAGCCGGATGCTGTTTTCAACCTCATCGTAAGGCAGACCGGCAAAGCTGGTGATCGAATTCCATTCGAAATCGCCGATCACTTCGCGGCGCGCCGCCAGCTTGTCGAGGATCTGCTGCGGGGTGCCCCAGGCCTGATGCTTGAGGTAGTCCTGCACGGCATCGTCCAGCCCGAGCTGATTCAGGAACTTGGCGGATTCGCCGTAGGCTTCGTAGCCTTTCAGTTCTTTGTGATAGTCGGCCATGAACTCGTAGTGCTTGAGCAGCGAAACGTAGTTTGCCGTCATGTGCTTCTGCATCATCCGCTCAGCGTGGCCGGCATCCTCATGACAATAGGAGAAGTCGACGAGCAGGGTCGGGCCGGGCTCCTTGTGGTGGTTCTTGCGGTATTCGGCCCGGAAAATCTCGATATTGGGCAAGTGCTTTTCCATCGCGAACTGCACGAAAGTCATCATCCTCGTGTCATGGACGGCAATCTGCTTCGCGGAATCGGGCGACATTGCGACAGAGTAGAGCCGGTCCTTCAGCGGGACGGAGGGCTTCGGCCGGATTTCCGTTGCCGGCGTCGGGAAGAATGGGCCATCGCCGGAGATGATGCCGGTCTCAAGCCCCCTGACGAGCATCGCCGCCATCTCGTCGAAGCGATCCCGCGATTCCTCCATCGGAATGCCGAACACCTCGAACTCCTTGCGCGCGAGGCCGCGGGCGAAGCCGATCACGTAGCGTCCATTGGTCATCGCATCCATTGTCGTGATTCGCCCGAGCACGCGGGCGGGTTGGGTCCACCACGGCAACACGATGCAGGCGCTGCCCAGCTTGATCTTCTCTGTCCGGGCGGCGAGGTAACAGAGGATCTGATGGCTATCGACCGCCATCGAATAGTCCTCGAAGTGGTGTTCAGGGCAGTAGATGGTGTCATAACCAAGCGGCTCAGCGAGTTCGGCGATGCGCAGCTCGTGACGGATCATCTCATCATCCGGCATGTTTTCATGCAGGTTTGACAGGAACATCATGTAACCGACTTGCATAAGAGAACTCCTCGCCAAGCTTCAGGTTAGCTGCCGGACACCCGCCGGTCACTGTCTTGCCAGTACGTTTCGCGCAGCTTCTTGCGGTTTACCTTGCCGACCGCGCTTCGTAGCAGCGGTTCAGCCTGGAATACGATGCGCGACGGCTTCATATATCCGCCCAGTTCATCCGCTACCTTGCGGATCAATTCTGCCTCGGTCACCAAGCGTTCCGCCGCGGTCACGCAGATGGCGAGCGGAGTCTCGCCCCATTTCGGGTGAGGCACCCCGAAAACCGCGACCTCGATGATTTCCGGATGAGCCCCCAGCACGCGCTCGATATCGAGCGGCCAGATGTTGTAGCCGCCCGAGATGATCATGTCGGACGCCCGGTCGACGACGTAGACATAGCCGTTACGGTCGATCCGGCCGATGTCCCCGGTCTTGATCCATCCGTCGACCATCCGTTCGGCAGTGGCCTCGGGATTGTTCCAGAAGGCGGTCATCTGGCCGTCGGCCTTGGCAACGATTTCCCCGATTTCGCCAAGCGGCACCGATCGGTTCTGCTCGTCCCAAATGTCGACCAGCGCGAAGGGCATCACCTTGCCACAGGCGAGCAGCGGCTTCGATCCCTCGGCATCAGCAAACCACTGTTCGGGGCCCATGAAGGCGATCGGTAGAACTTCGGTCTGGCCATACCCTTGGTAAAGCACATTGCCGAGCAGGTCGCGTGCCGCGAGAGCCGTGCTCTGGTGGATCGGCGCGGTGCCGACAAGGACGCACTTCAGGCTGGAATAATCCCGCCCCCGGGAACACGGCGCGTCGAGCAGCACGCGCAGCATCGTCGCCGACACCTGGCAGAATGCGATCCGCTCGTGTTCGATCAGGTCGATCATTTGCGCCGCGTCGAAATGATCGAGGAGGACGTTGCACCCCCCGGCCAGCCACACCGGCAGATACTGGTACCCCGAGCCGTGCGAGATCGGCCCGACGTGCAGGCATCGGTCACCCTCGATCACTTGCGGAAAGATGTAGAACCAGTCCCGGCAGGCGGCCAGCCAGCTCCGCTGGGAATAGGCGACGGCCTTGGGCTTGCCGGTAGTGCCGCCGGTATGGCGGATGACGAAGTAATCCTCTGGGTGAATGGCAACCTCGGGCTCGATATCGCTGTGCGCCGCCAGCCAAGCTTCGTAACCTTCGTCCCGCACAAGGACCGTCTCCACGCTTGGCAGGTCCACGCGAATAGCTTCGATTTCCTGCGCATAATGGGCGCTGACCACGACTGCGCGGCAGGCGGTATTTCCGATCATGTGCACGTGTGCCTCGCGCGCGTTGCGGGCGTAGAGCGGAACGCGCACGAGGTTCGCGATGGAGCAGGCCTGGATCAGGTCTGCAGCCTCGATGCAGTTGTCTTCCAGCGAGGCAACGCGATCGCCCGGCTTCAAGCCGAGGCCGATCAGCGCATTGGCAAGGCGTACTCCGCGGTCCCAGGCCTCGCGGAATGTGAGGCGGCGCGCTCCATGGATAACCGCAACCCGTTCGCTGTTGATGCGAACCGATTGAGCCATGAGGGCCCGGACATCCATTCGCCTCTCCCCGTCGTTACTGCGACGCCGCGTCCGGCAAATTCCCTTGACCAGGGCCGGTTTGCGATATAACGTTATATCACGATACAACACAAGGCAACTGCCAAATTGCCATTCCTGCAAGAACGGTGACAACGCTGGCAGGTCCTCGGGAGAGCGCGTTTCGATGGGTGAACCAGTCCCACAGGAGTGCGAATTCGACATCGTGGGGGATCGGGCGATCCGCGATCCACACGCCTATTTCGGCATGATACGACAGATCGCGCCGGTTCTTTGGGACAGACGGTCACGCTCATGGATCGCTACGGGATATGCCGAGGTAACCGCCGCGCTCCGCGATGACCGGCACTTCTCGTCCGATCGCATCCGGCCATTCATCGCGCGCAAGCTCAGCAGTCCGGATATTGACCCGCGGGTGCGGGCGGCTTTTGATCTTCTCGCCGACTGGCTTGTCTTCAATGACAAGCCGCGCCACCTCCGGCTGCGCAAGCTGATCAACCAGGCGTTCATGAGCGCGGCCATGGCGAAACTGACCGGGCAGTTCACGACGCTGTTCGATGAGGCCATCGCGCGGGCGCCCAAAGCCGGTAAAATTGATCTTCTCGCCGATATCGCGGTGCCATTTTCGGCCTCGGTGATATCCGCCATGCTTGGTGTTCCGGAGGTCGATCGGAACCGTTTTGCCGATTGGCACCGGCTGTTCGGCCCGGTTATCGGCGCAAGCCTTGAAGACCCCAACAAGTACGACAGCCTGGCAGAGGGGGTCAGTCAGCTCGCCGAATATGTCCGGGGCTTGATCGCGATCTATCGCGATCAGCCGCAGGACAACCTTTTGAGCGCGCTGATCAAGGCGCATGAGAACGATGAGGCGCTCAGCGAGGATGAGATCATCGCCACATGCACGCTCGTTCTGTTCGCCGGATCGGAGACGACGGCCAATCTCATTGCCAATGCAATTCTGGCGCTCATTCGCCACCCCGCCCAGATGGCATTGCTGCGATCCGGGCAAGTTGCAATCGCCGACGCGGTCGATGAATTCTTGCGCTTCGATGGCTCCGGCAAGGCCGTGACCCGCGTCGTGCGGGAAGATACCTCGGCGCTGGGCGTGCCGATGATAGCAGGCCAGCGCGTCTTTCTGATCCTCGCAGCCGCCAATCACGATCCAGCGGTGTTTGACCAGCCAGACCAGCTGCGCCTCGATCGCTGCTCGGACCGCAAGCACATTGCTTTCGGCTATGGTCTCCACAGCTGCATGGGCCTGCAGCTGGCGCGGCTCGAGGCCGCCATCGCCATTCCGGCCATTCTCGAAAAGTACGGGCAAATCCAACTGGCGGGCGATCTGGAATGGCACCCCCAGCTGCTGTCACGCGGGCTGAAGGAACTGCCCGTAGTGGTCGGTCCCTGAACCGTCCTCTGTACGGCAAATTCCAGTTTTGCGGTGCAGTTGGCGGCGGCTGCACAGAGGCCGCGACCAAAGTGACGGGAGAAAACGAGATGAGCAGGCTTGATGGGAAAGTGGCAGTCATCACAGGCGCCGCTTCGGGTATCGGCAAAGAGATCGCGCGGACCTTCATCGGGCAGGGCGCAAAGGTCATCGTCGCTGACATCAGCGATCAGGCGAACGCCGCCGCGGCAGAATTGGGCTCCTCCGCCAAGGGCTTCCGCGCCGACGTTTCGCGGTCGGACGACGTTGCGGCCATGCTTGATTTCGCTCTCGCCAGCTTTGGCCGGCTCGACATCCTGTGCAACAATGCGGGCCTCGACGGCGCGCTTGCCCCGATAAGCGAATACGATGTGGACGAGTTCGACCGGGTTGTTGCCGTCAATCTGCGCGGGGTTTTTCTGGGGATCCGTCACGCGATCCCCCGGATGCGGGGCCATTCCGGCGCAATCGTCAACACCGCCTCGATCGCCGGATCGGTGGTGATGCCGAACATGCCGGCCTATTGCGCAGCCAAGGCCGGCGTCATGCAACTGACCAAGGTCGCGGCGGTCGAATGTGCGCCTCTCGGCATTCAGGTGAATACGATTTGCCCTAGCGTCATCCGGACCCAGATGGTGGCCAACCTGCCGAGTTCCTTTATCGAAGGGCTCGAACAGGCAACCCCCGCCGGCCGGATTGCCGAGCCCTGGGAGGTCGCCAACCTTGCGGTTTTTCTCGCCAGCGGCGAGGCGCCTTTTCTAACCGGCTGCTCGATCGCGATTGATGGCGGTTTTACCTTGCTCTGACGGGCAAAGCCAAGCCTGCGGATCGCATTCGGCTGCGATCGGCGTCATGTGGCTCCAAAATCTGTCCGGCCATCCTGCACTTGGCGGAGCAGTTCCAGACAATCGGCGCGGTTCTCCGGGTCCAGCAAGCCGAGAACATTGCTGCAGATTCCGTAGACCGCATGCTTGCGGAACGTGGCGTCGTCGAACTCCTGGTGGACCCAGAATTCGAGCAAGCCGAGGAACAGCGCCTGAAGCGATATCGCAAACAGGTTTCGGTCCCCCTCGGTCGACAAAAGCTTCTGGTCGGGAATCGTGTTCACCGCGGCACGCCAGTAACTCAGTGATCGCGCCATGAATTGGGGGCGGTGAATAGCATCGCCGACCCCCAGCAGAACCCGATAGAGCGGGCGCATAAACTCGGGGTCCTGCGCAAACAGGTCAACCGCGTTGGTTGCGGCCTCTACGATGCGCAAGTTCGGGTTGGCTCCCTTGAATCGCAGACCTTCGGAGATGACCGCTTCGAGATTCCGGGCCAGCAGCGCGTAAAGCAGTCCTTCCTTAGATAGAAATAGGTTGAATGGTGTTGCCGGTGCGACTTCGGCAACCGATGCCAAGGTGCGTACCGAGAAATCTGTCCCTCCGGTCTGCCGGATCAACCGTTCTGCCGCATCAAGGATTCGATTGCGGCGCTCGGCCATCTGCTTGTCGCGGAGCTTCATGGCCGAGTGACTAACATTAGACTGTGCAACAGGCAATTGGACTGGGGGCGGGGTTGACACTGCCAAATCCGGGGGTTTTGGGCGAAAACGAGCTGCGGCAGGCCGCCATCGCGAGCGCGCTGACGCAATGAAGCGTTACCGAATTTGCTTATTGCTGCGGCCGCTTGCAGCGTTAAGGACACTGCATCATGCGTTCGCCAAGTGGGGTTAAGCGCTGAACGGGGCGAAGGGCGTCCCGCCGGACACTCGCTGATGGGGCAGCGCTGCTGATGCATCAACCGATATCGCCCGATAACGGTGAGGGGGAACCGCTGGCAGCTACTCTGACCGGCTTGTTTGAGCGGCAGGTTGCTGCCCGTCCGAATGCCGAGGCGGTGCGCTACGGCGGCAAGGGAATCGGTTTCGCAGAGCTGCAATGCGAGGCGCTGGCGATTGCCGGGCGGCTGGCTTCGCTGGGCATCGGGCGCGGCAATATCGTCGGCATTGCCTTGCCCCGCAGCCCCACGCTGGTCGCAGCTGTGCTGGGTGTGCTGCGCACGGGGGCGGCTTACCTGCCGCTCGATCCCGAATACCCTGTATCCCGCATTGCCTATATCGTTGCTGATGCCGCTGTGCCGGTGATCCTCACCACCAGCCAGCTCGCTGGGCAGTTTGCAGCATCCGGAGCACAGCTCGTCCTGCTCGACCGGGAAAACGACAGCTTAGCCCTGCCCAGCAGCACCCCTGCACCGGAACCGGAAGATCTGGTCTATGTCCTCTATACTTCGGGCTCCACTGGAACCCCCAAGGCGGTGGGCGTAACGCACGCCAATGTGGTGAACCTGATCGCATGGGGACGCGCCTTCCTGGGTGATGGCGACATGGCCGGCATCCTGTTTTCCACCTCGCTCAACTTCGATTTATCCGCCTTCGAGCTGTTCCTGCCGCTGTGCATGGGCGGGCGGCTGATCGTGGTGTCGAACTTGTTCGCCCTGCCGCGCTCGCCGGATTCGGCAGAGGTCCGGCTGGTCAATTCCGTACCATCGCTGATCGATGCGCTGCTGCGCACAAGCAGCCTGCCCGCCGGGGTGAACACTGTGATAGTGGCCGGCGAACGGTTGACTCACACCGTGGCCAATCGGGTGTTCGCGGTGAACCCCGCCGTGCGCCTGCTCAATTGCTATGGCCCCACCGAAACCACGGTTTACTCCACCTGCGCGGTGGTGGACCCGGATGCCTGCGGCGATCCGCCAATTGGTCAGGCGCTGGCCAACACTGCGCTTTACGTGCTCGATCAGGGCGGCGCGGCGGTCCCGGTTGGCGAGATCGGCGAACTCTACATCGGCGGCGCCGGGGTGGCGCGGGGCTATATCCGCCGCCCGGACCTAGACCGCGAGCGCTTTCTGCCGGACCTGTCGGGAAGCGGGCGGATGTACCGGACAGGCGATCTGGTTCGCTGGCTGCCGGATGGCCAGCTCGAATTCATCGGCCGGGTGGACGATCAGATCAAGATCAACGGACTGCGCGTTGAGCCGGGCGAAATCGAGGCAGTGCTGGAGGCTGTGCCCGGCATCGTCGAAGCGGTGGTGGTGCTGGCGCGGGCCGATAGCGGCCCTGGGCGGCTGATCGGCTATCTGGTGGCAGAAGCCGGCCAGCGGCCCGAACTGCCCGAAATCCGCGCCTGCGCCGCGCAGCACTTGCCGCACCACATGCGGCCGGCACAGTATTTGTGGCTCGATCAGCTCCCGCTGACCCCGAATGGCAAGATTGACCGGCAGGCCTTGCCTCCGCCGGCCGGTGCGGATTTTCAGCGCACCGACCGCCAGCCGGAAACCCAAATCGAACGCGTACTTGCGGAGATCTGGGAAGACGTTCTGGGTCGCCCGCCCGCAGGCGTTGCGGCCGCTTTTCTCGAAAGTGGCGGGGATTCACTGGCCTTCCTCAATCTCGTTGCGGCGATCGAGGCGAAACTGGGCATCTGCCTGCCGCTCGACAACCTGTTCGACAGCGTGCTGGACGATGGCATCACCATCGCCGCGCTGGCAACGGCGGTCATGATGACCGAGGGCGAGGGCGGCGAAAACCTGTTCCTGACGGTCTGGCAGTCATACGGCGAAAAGCCGCCGCTCTTTCTGTTCCCGGGCATCGGCGGGGATTCGCTACAGATGCGGCTGCTGGCGAAAGCCATGGGGCAGGACCGGCCGCTGCTGATCTTTCACCGCCGCCCAGGTGACGATCCTGGCAACAGCGTAGAACAGCTGGCCGCGCGGTGCATCGCGCTGATGCAGCAGCGCCAGCCCGCCGGGCCCTACCATCTGGCTGGATATTCGTTTGGCGGCAGCATGGCCTATGAAATGGCCCGCCAGCTCAAGGCGTCCGGCCATGATGTGGCGCAGTTGGTGATCATCGACACGATGTGTCCGGCCTGGCGGATTTCCGCCCGCAGCCTACTCCCCGCCGTGCTGCGCTGGACAGTCAAGGCGGTGCAACTTGTCCGCCACGGCGGGGGTACCGGGGCCGGCAGCCTGCGCCGCCGCGCCCAGCGCGCGCAGGCGTTCATCCGGCGCAAGCTGGCTGGGGCTCCGCGCGGGATCGGCGCGATCATCGATCCATCGACCATTTCCCCCGAACTGGCAGCGCTGGTCCAAACGCACCTCCAGCTCATCGTCGATTATCGCCGGGCGCTCCGCTGCCACCCACCTGCGCGCATTCCGGTAGCGCTAGTGAGCACGGGCACCCGTTCGCGGCACACCCGCAATGCCGGGCCGACGATGGGGTGGGAATGCGTTTCGGACGGAGCGCCCACCGTGCGGACGATCACCGGCAATCACGATTCGATTGTCCGCGCGCCCGATGTGACGATGCTGGCAGCCGCGATGCGCGCTTTCTCGATAGCTGCACCGCAGGACAGCGCGCCGCGGCGGTCTAGGGGGGCCCCACGCTGCTCGGCACGACCGTCAGCACCGGTGCCGACATCAACCGCAGATGCGCGCGATATTCGCCCGGCGCCAGCGCGCCGATCTCGTTGGCCGAGATGCGGATCGTCTGGCGCTCGCCCGGACCCAGCATGAGCTGGCGCGGGGAGAACCGCACCTTGTCGGCCGCGAACAGCTCATCGGCCTGCGGCTCGTCGGCCGCTTCAAGCGCGCCATCGAGCCGCATCCGGCGATTTTCGACGCTGATCCGGAAGGCAGCGGTTTCGCCACCGTTATTTACCAGCACCAGCTCGTCGCTGCGCTCCTTGGCATCGAGCACAACGCGCGTCGGGGCAATCATCAGTTCGGCGTGGGCGGAAGCGCGAGCGCGTTGCCAGCGAGGTGCGCGACGGACTCAACGCCGCGAATTACTGGACCGGCGGGATCGCCGGGCTCGACAGCCGCGGTGCCCATCTCGATATCGAGGTGTCGCTCAGCCTTTCGCCGCAGCAGCGGATCAGCCTCGATCTGAACGATGTCCCGGTGATGGTGACGGCCGACCGCACCGAACTGATGCAGATCATGCTCAACCTTGCCCTCAACGCGCGCGATGCATTGGGTGACGCTCCAGATCAGCGCATCGGGCTGGCGATCGGGCTGCTCGCCGCCGCGCCGCCCGGGCTAGCGCTGAGCCTGGGCACAGCGCCCGAGGGGCCGGTGGCGCACATTTCGGTCAGCGACAACGGCTGCGGCATAGCCACGACCGATCTCGCCAATATCTTCCGGCCATTCTACACCCGCAAAGATGGGTCTGGCACGGGGACCGGGCTGGGGCTGGCGGTCGTCGCCGGGATCGTCCCCGAGGCGGGAGCTGGGCTTGCGGTCAGCTCTGGCCCCGGCGAGGGGACTAGGTTCGACATTTTCTGGCCGCTCGAACCGCCATCGGGCAAAGTGCGCGGGCAGACGGCGCGCAGCAGCGGAGCCCTGGCCGCGCTGGGCGCCATGACTGTGCTGCTGGTCGATGATGAACCGGCGGTGCTCGAAACGCTGACCGAGATGCTCGAATGCGCCGGGGCCGAAGTCGGGCCCTGCGTCACGCCGGGCGAAGCGCTCACCGCGCTGCGCGAGGATCCTGAAGCCTGGTCATTGCTGGTCACCGATTATGACATGTCCGATATGGACGGTGCGGCGCTGGCAGAGGCGGCCCGGGCCATACGCCCCGATCTGCCCGTGCTGCTGATCACCGCGCTGCCCGATGCCCCGCGGGTAATCCGGCACGAAGGCACCCTGTTCGATGCCGTCAGCGGCAAGCTGGTGAGCGTCGACGGACTGATCGCGGCGGCGCGCGCGGCGATCGTCGGGCGGCGCGCCACCGAGCCGCACCGTGCCCCAGACTTTGCCGCATAAACTGGGAATGTCCTGAGGCCGGGCGATAGCGAAAATTAGCGAATTGGAAAGTCGGCGGCGGGTAGGCCAAGACCGTGAATGCACCAAACCCAACATTGACCCGGACCGCCGGCGCAGACCTGTCCGAACCCGGTTGGGCTGGCTGGGTTGCGCCGCGTCTGAAGGTCCTCATCGCCGACGATCACGATCTTTTCCGCGAAGTGCTGCGCAGCTTTCTCGAGACCGAGGCGGACTGCGCCGTGGAACTGGCGGGAGACCTTGCCGGGGCGCTGGCAATGATCGCGAATTGCGGCCCGTTCGAGGTTGTGCTGCTCGATTTCTCGATGCCCGGGATGAACGGCTATGACGGGCTCGAACGCGCCATTGCGGCGGCTGGCGGCCGACCGGTGGCGCTGATGTCGGGCACGATCAACAGCGAAGTGGCCGAGCGCGCACTGGCGGTGGGGGCCGCGGGATTTCTGCCCAAGACCCTACCGGCGCGTTCACTGGTCAATTCGATCCGCTTCATGGCGGCCGGCGAGCGCTATGTCCCGCTAGACCTGACCCGCGCGGCCGGCACCGACGGCACCGGCGCGTTCGAAAAGCTGCTGACCAACCGCGAACAGCAGGTCCTGCGCGGGCTGTGCCAGGGTCATTCGAACAAGGAAATCGCGCGCGATCTGCAGCTTAGCGAACCGACCGTGAAACTGCACGTCAAGGCGCTCTGCCGAAAGCTCGACGCCCGCAACCGCACGCAGGCGGCGATGTGCGCCAAGCAGGCCGGGTTCTGCTGATCCGGCGCGAAGCCGGCCATTGAGCCGGCCGATACTCAGAGGCCTCGCTCCGCTTGGCGTCGCCTCCGTGCTGGCATCGGGCGCGCGAATCAACTACCTGTGCAGGCGCATCGATCTTTGCGGGACGTCCGCGATCGCGCCCATTTTCGATAGGCTCCGAGAAAATCGGCCATCGCCCACTGAGGAGAGAATGAATGGCCACCATCGCCGCGCGCCCTGCCCAGATCGCCCATCCGCGCCAGTTCTTCATCGGGGGCGCGTGGGTGAAGCCATCAGCCGATACGACCATCGACGTCATCGATTCGGCCAGCGAAGAGGTCTTTCTCACCGTTGCCGAGGCTCAGGCCCCGGATATCGAGGCTGCGGTCACCGCAGCCCGCACCGCTTTTGACCAAGGCCCTTGGCCGCGCCTTACGCATCAGGAGCGCGCGGTCTGGCTCCATCGCATTGCCGATGCGCTGGAACGGCGGGCAGGTTCACTGGCCGATACCTGGACGATGGAATCAGGGATTCTGCGCTCCATGTCCGAAGTCGGCGCGCAGGGCATCGCGGCGACGTATCGCTATTATGCCGGCCTCGCCGATACGTTCGCGTGGGAGGAAAAGCACACGTCCAACACCGGCCAGCCCGCGTTGCTGGTCCGCGAACCGGTCGGCGTCGTCGCCGCGATCATTCCGTGGAACGGCCCGGGCAGCCTGATGGCCTACAAGTCGGCGCCGGCACTGATCGCCGGCTGCACCGTGATCGTCAAGGCTTCGCCGGAAGCGCCCTCTTCTCCCTATCTCCTTGCCGAAGTGTGCGAAGAGATCGGCCTTCCCGCCGGTGTGATCAACGTTCTCACCGCCGACCGCGAAGTCTCCGAACTGTTGGTCCGCGATCCGCGTGTGGACAAGATCAGCTTTACGGGATCGACCCTGGCCGGGCGCAAGATCGCATCAATCTGCGGCGAACGCATTGCGCGTTGCACGCTGGAACTGGGCGGAAAATCGCCTGGAGTCATCCTCGACGATTACGATCTCGGCAAGGCAGCGACCGCCATCGCGGCCTATGCACCGCGGATTACCGGCCAGGTCTGTTCCTCGCTCACGCGCATCATCGTGAACGAAAAGCGGCACGACGATTTTGTCGATGCTCTGGCCCACGCCTTTCAGCAGATCCGTGTGGGGGACCCGTTTGATCCAACCACGCAAATGGGTCCGCTGGCGATGGAACGGCAGCGCGCCCGGGTTGAATCCTTTATTGCCAAGGGCAAGGCCGAAGGCGCGCGGCTGGCAAGCGGTGGCGGGCGGCCGGCGCACCTCAACGCAGGCTACTATGTCG
>CANGQZ010000034.1 GCA_947455865.1 Sphingomonadaceae bacterium | reverse complement strand
TCGGACGGTAGTTTGGCGGACACCCTGTCCGCCATCTCACAGTAAATCGTAATAAGAGCGTCAAAAAAATGTCATTGGCGCTTCAAGCCGGACCGCCCCCAACTGGCAACTTCCGGCCAGTCGTTGGCGCTCCCGGCCATGGCTATCGCGGCAGGGTGGCGCTAAGAAGCAAGTTGGGTGCCGGCAGGCGCACGCAAGACCAAAAAATGGGAGAGTGTCGATGTCGATCGAAGTTGATGGAACATCCGGGTTCTCGATGCCGCTGGGCGCATCGCTCTATCCGCCGCCGCCTTATCACTATCACGGCGCACGCATGGCCTATGCCCGCTACGAAGCCGATCCGGTCGCGGTGGCGAGCATGCTGCCGCCCGGCGTCACCGCCGATCCGGTCGCACCGATCTGCGAATTGTGGGTGGCCGATTATCCCTGCACCACCTTCGGCACCTATCTCGAAGCCTACATCCACATCCGCACCAAGCTCGATGGCACCGATTACTGGTTCCAGCCGGTGATCTTCACCGACCGCGAGCCGGCGATGGCCGCCGGGCGCGAGATCTGGGGCTATGCCAAGAAGCTGGCCAAGATGGAGTGGCGCGAAGAGGCCGAGCAGATCATCTTCACCATCGAGCGGCCTGTGGGCAAGCGGCTGGTGACTTTCACCATCACCCGTGACCGGCTGGCCCGGCCCGAGGAAATCGATGCGCTGCCGATCATCTCGCTGCGCTATCTCCCGGCCTCGGAGCCTGGCCGCAAGCCGGCGGCGGCGGAACTGGTGCGAATGGACGTGCAGGGCGCGCTCCAGACAACCGAGATGCACGGCAATGTGCTCTGGGCGGGCCGGCCTTCGGTGTCGTTCGATTCGCCGAGCAATGTCGATCCCTGGCACATCTTCAAGCCGGTGAAGATGCTGGGCGGGTTCGTCCAGACGGTGAACTTCAGCCTGCCGCTGGGCAAAGTCGTCAAGGATTACCTCGCCGAAGGGTGAGCGATCCTCTGCGGTTTCCTACTCGGGCCATTCCTGCAACACTGCCGGAATGGCCGTTCACCCGCTCCGCTCAGGCCCCGTCGCCGCCCCGCAAAGGGGGCGCTGCGGGGCCGCGGCTTTTTATCCTCTGAACCGTGTCAACTGTGTCAACTTGGCTGAATCAAGCTCCCGCCCGCTCACCCTGAGCCTGTCGAAGGGTGTGCGCCCCACTCACAGATCCCACGGTCGGATTCGCGCCCAGTGACCGGCCTGATAGATCGGCTGTCCCGGCACCAGTTCCTCGAACCCGGCCAGCACCACCCGGTCATCGGTGTCCTGCCGCTGGTTGGAGAATTTGTTGATGCCAAGGTCGCGCTTGGCCGGGAGCGGGCTGTAATAGGCCTCGTCCGAAAAGAAGCGGAAGGTATAGCTGCGGCGGTTCTGGCCGGGTCGGGTCGGGGCACCGCCGTGCAGGCAGCCGGGATGAAAGGCGAGCACGTCGCCGCGCGCCATCGCGGTTGAAAGGATGTTCCAGTCCTGCCGGTTGGCCTCGATGTCAGGGAGGCGCGGCAGATCGCGCTCGTCATAAAGCGGCGCGGTGAAGTCGGTCGGGTCGTACATCGAGGCGTTGTAAAGCGTCTGCTTGTGCGATCCGCGCACCACCTCCAGCACGTTCTCGGCGGCAAGGTCTTCCAGCGGGATCCACAGGATCAGGAACCCCGGGCCGCTGAACGGCAGGTATGATGTGTCCTGATGCCACGCCGTCCGGCGTGAGCCACCGGTCTTGTTCCACATCTGCTCGAGGTAATAGTAGACGTCATGCCCGCCAAACAGCGCGCTGGCGATATCGGGAATGCGGGTCTCGCGCATCAACGTCTGATAACGCGGATGGGTGCGGATGGTGTTCTCGGTGAGGAAGTGGATCTGGTCCTTGCCGTCGCCATACATCACTTCGGCGATGTGCTTGGCCGAGTGGAAATGACTTTCCCATGCCTCTTCCAGCAGCGCCATCTCGCGCGGATCGAGCGCGCCGCGCAGCACGGTCACCCCGTCGCGCTCGAATTCAGCGACTTGCTCGGCAGACATTGCGAACGTCGTCTCGGTAGTCGCCATCTGTCCTCTCCTTATGCGGCGTCAGTGCGCCTTTCGTTCAAGGGTATACCGGATGCGGCCGCCATGCGGCACGGCCTTAACGATGCTGGCGCCATAAGCCTGTTCGGCGATGGCGAACGAAATCAGGCCGGCGTTGAGATCGTCTTCCACCGCCGCCAGATCGCGCAGCAGCGGATCACCGAACCCGCCGCCGCCGGGCGAGGCGAGGCTGACGCTGTCACCCGCCGTCAGCGCGACCCGTTCGGCCTTGCTGCGCATCGGCGGGATCCACTCCTTGCCAGCAAGCGTGAAGACCACGCCGTTCGGCGCGGCCGGCCCTCCGCCCTGCACCCCGAACGGCACGTAATCCACCCGATCACCCAGCACGGTGACGAGGCAGTCCGCCAGCGCGGTGATCCGGTAGCTGGTGCCGCAGCCGCCCCGGTGCAGCCCTGCCCCGCTCGAATCCTCGCGGATCGCATAGTGGTCGAAGCGCAGCGGATAGCGGTGCTCCGACATCTCGACCGACATGAACCGCGCCATCGACGAGGGGGGAGTGCCGTTGACCAGCCCGTCCGAAACCCGGCTCCCGCCATAACCGCCCGGATAGGGATAGACCGCGACGTAGTAACTGCCGCTTTCGGGCCGGCGGCCGGAAACGGTCGCCACCCCGGTGGTGCCGAACGGTGCCGCCGGGACCAGATCGGGGATCGCCTGCGCCAACGCGCCGAATACCACATCAACCACGCGCTGGGTGACATCGGTCGTCCCGCCGACCGGCGAGGGATAGGCGGCTGCGAGGATCGACGGCTTGGGAATGGTGAAGCGCGCCGGACGGAACGCCCCGCCGTTGACCGGCACTTCGGGGAAGATGTGCTTGAGCGAGACGAGGCACATCGAGCACGTGGTGCTGTCGGAAATGTTCATCGGCCCGCGCGCGGCCGGCGCGGTGCCGGTGAAATCGAAATGGAGATCATCGCCCGCCACAGTGATCGCCAACGCGACCTTCAGCGGCGCATCATCGACCCCGTCGTTGTCGAACCAGTCCTCCACCCGGTAAGTGCCGTCGGGGATCTCGGCGATGTAGCTGCGCATCTCACGCTCGGACCGGTCGAGCATTTCGGTGATGCAGGCACGGAGCGTGGCCTTGCCATACTTGCCGATCAGCGCTTCCAGCCCGCGCCGGCCAACCTCGAACACGTTGATCATCGCCGCGAGATCGCCTTCGAGCTCCTCCGGCATCCGCACATTGGCCGTGATCAGGCGGATCAGCGAGGCGTTGTAGCGTCCCTCCTCAAACAGTCTGAGCGGAGGGATGACCATCCCTTCCTGATGGATTTCGGTGGCCGACGGTGCCCAGCCGCCGGGCGTCGATCCGCCCATGTCCATCCAGTGGCCGGTGTTGGCGAACAGCCCGAAAAGTTCGCCATCGACAAACACCGGCTTGACCAGCACGACGTCGTTGAGGTGCGTGCCCGAGATGTAGGGATCGTTGAGGAACCAAAGGTCCCCTTCCTTGAAGCCACCTTGCGCCCTGGCGACCGCGATCACCCGCTGCACGGTCCACTGCATCGAGGCGAGGAACAGCGGCAGCCCGAAGCCGCCCTGCGCAATCGTCTCGCCGGTCTCGGCATCATAGAGCCCGTGGGCGCAATCGTTCGTCTCAGAGATGATCGGCGAGATCGCCGCGCGGATCAGGTTGAGGTCCATCTCGTCTGTAATCTGTTCGAGCGCGCCGCGCACGACGGCCAGTGTCACCGGGTCGATCGTCATGCTCTGGGTCATGATGCCATCTCCACCAGAATATTGCCGAAGCCATCGACCCGCGCCGCCATCCCCGGTTCGATCACAGCGGTCGTATCGGCCTGCTCGATGATCGCCGGACCGGCGAAACGCTGGCCGGGCAGCAAGCTCGCGCGGTCATAGATCGCGGTGTCATGCCAGCCATCGAACCACACCGGGCGCCGTGCGCTCGGCACTGCCGGGGCATCGACCGGGGGCGAAGGTTCGCGCGGCGGCCGCGCCCGTTCGCCGCGCACCGCTGTGCGCAGACTGACCACCACCGCCGGAATATCGCCAAGCGTGTTGCCGTTCTCGCGGCGATAGGCCTCGTGGAACGCCTCTACCAGCCGTGCCGCCGGCCAATCGGCCTCGATTTTGACGCGCAAGGCATGGATCTGTCCGATATAAGCCATTTCCGCGACGTGGCTGACCTGCACCCGGTCGACTGCCGCCTCGCTTGCGGCCAGCTTTGCCTCGCCTTCACGGCGCTGCTCGCCCAACACTGCGGCGATCCAGCCCACTTCAAGCGTATCGGCCCTCCGCTCGACCGTGCGGGCCATGTCGTATTGGATATCGGCGATGGCGCAGCCCAACGCGCACTGCACGCCGGGAAAGGGTGGCAGCAGCATCGTGCGGATGCCCACTTCTCGCATGATCGCCGCGCCATGCAGTGGCCCGGCCCCGCCGAATACCACCAGCGCGAACTCGCGTGGATCGTGGCCCTGTTCGACCGAGAGCAGCCGGGTGCGCCCGGCCATGCGTTGGTTGACAATGGTGAGGATCGCCAGCGCAGTCTCTTCGATGCCAAGCCCTAGTTCGCCGCCAAGCCGATCTAGCACCTCGCGCGCCGCCGCGATGTCCAGCCGATCGATGTTGGTCAGCCCGATCGGATGATCAGCGTTGATCCGGGCGAGAACCGCGTTCGCATCAGTCACGGTCGGCTGGGTACCGCCGCGCCCGAAGCATACCGGCCCCGGCACCGCCCCGGCGCTGCGTGGGCCGACCTGGAGCATGCCCCCGCGATCGATCCATGCGATCGAACCACCGCCAGCGCCGATGGTGTGGACATCGATCATCGGCAGGCGCAGCGGGATGCGGAAATCGAGTTCGGTGGTATCGGCGATGCGCGGCACCCCGCCGACCACCACCGCTACGTCATACGAAGTGCCACCCATGTCGCCGGTGATGATCTTGTCGAACCCGGCCTCCAGCCCCAGCTGGGCCGCCGCCATCACCCCCGCCGCCGGGCCGGACCGTACGATGTTCGCGGCCCGCCCGGCCAGTTGGCTCAGCGGTATCAGCCCGCCGTTCGATTGCATTACCAATGTGCGAGCGGTGTAACCGCCTTGCACCAGCTTGGCCGCAAGGTTGCCAGCATAGCGCGCGACCAGCGGCTGGAGATAGCCTTGCACTGCCGCCGTGCTCGTCCGCTCAAATTCGTAGTACTCGCGCACCACCTCGCTCGAAACGGTTACCTGCCATTCGGGCTTCACGGAACGCAGGATCTCGGCGGTGCGCAGTTCGTGCGCCGGGTTCGCGTAGGAATGGAGATAGGCGACGATCACCGCCGCCACATCTTCCTGCGCCAGCGTTTCCGCCAGCGCGCGCACTTCGCTTTCGTCCAGCGCCGTCAAAACGTTGCCGTGATGATCGAGCCGCTCGTCCACTTCCCAGCGCTGCGCGCGCGGCACCAGCGGGCGGTGCGTGCCGGTCAGGCCGTAAACCCGCTGTCGGTCGCGCCGGCCCAATTCCAGCACATCGCGGAAGCCCTTGGTGGTGATCAGCGCGCACTTCGCGCCCTTGCGTTCGATCACCGCATTGGTGGCGATGGTGGTTCCGTGGAGAATGAGATCGAGCCCATCCGGCGCGATTTCCGCCTTCGCCAGCGCATCGATCAGCCCGAGCGAGGGATCGTCCGGCGTGGAGGGGACCTTGAGCACCCGCGATACGCTGACCCCGTCGGCCGAATAGTAGAGGTCGGTGAAGGTCCCGCCGACATCGATCCCGACAATGCTGGTCATGGCGCGATATCCTTCGCGCCAATGTCCGCGCCGCCGCGGCGGTAATCGGCCCAGTCGTGTAACGGCCACATGTCCTGATCCTCGCCGTGGCCGGTCTTGCCGTTGATCGACCATTCGATCAGGCCGTTGTGATCGATGAAGCTGTGGCGAATGAGGGTAATGCCCGAAAGACGGCGACCCTGCGCCAGAAGTGCCCGGCCGTGTTCGTCGATCCCGGAAAGCTCGATCCGGCTGACGAAGCCCGTTGCGGGATCACGTTCGATCCGCCGTTCGCCGGTTACCAGATCGCCGATCACCCCGTCCTTGATCTGGAAACCGTAGACCAGATCGTTGCTGTGTTCGCCGCTGCCGGTGACGAACAGGAACGCATTCTCGGCCGAAGCAATGCCGGTAACATAGGCGGACTTGCGCGGGCGATGTTCCGGCCGCGGGCCCCAGCTGCGATCGCGGATAGCAAGGCAATCGACCGCAATCGTCTCGCCCTGCAGCACGATTTCCCCGCTCACGCGGCCGAACTGGTCGAAATGGGTAAGGTCGCCAAAGGCCGATCCCGGCTTGCGCAGCGGGCGCGGCGGCATGACGGCATCGAACCGCAAATCGGCGCTGTAGCGGTCCTCGTCCCGATAGCTGACCGCATAGCTGGTGAGCGGTTCGAGGGTGCGAACCGAGGTGCCGGTGGGGAATGTGATGTCGTTGAGGTCGGCATTCTCGGGAATGCGCAGCGCAGTCAGGTTTCGGTGATAGCGCGCCTCCCACGGCAGATGTGCGCTATCGTCCCAAAGCCATGCCCCGCCCGCCACAGTGCCGATGTTGGGTCGGATCATCGTGTAGAACCAGCCGCCGATCTTGCGTTCGGGCACGCAGAACGCAAACCAGCTGGTCTCGGTCATCCACCAGCGGTCGCCCATTGTGGCGAAGTGGAAGTTGTCGTCGGCGGGGGTAATGTCGCGCACTGGGTCAGATCTCGTCATAGTGGCGGCGGGCGATGCTGCCCGAAGCTTCGGCGCTGAGCTGCGCCTCCCACAGGGTGTCCTGGGCAAACCAGGCCAGCGCCTGTTCAAACGGCAACCGGTCGAGCGGGCCAAGCCGCGCCAACGCCTCGGCCCGGGCAGCGGCGATGGCGGAGCCGTAGCGGTCGATCGCCTTGAGGTATTTGACCACCTTGGCGTTGTTCTTGGCCACAGCGATCACCTGACTGTCCGAACTGCGCGGGATCACGATCTCGCCGAACTGGGCAATCACCCGGTCGTACAACCATTGCCGCTCGGTTTCGGCAGCGTCGACCGGCAGCGGCGTCGGCACCACCACTCTGCTTGCCGCCGCCAGTGCCTCGATCAGCAAACGCCGGTTGAGCCCGCGCGAGACGATCGCATAGGCCGGCTCTCCGGCAAAGTTGCGGTGGCGGATCACGCAGACCCGGGCTGACACCAGCACCCGGTGATAGAGCAGCCGCGCCCGGTCAATCTTCTGCCCGCCTGCCGCCTCGTAATGCGCCAGCGCGGCGCGAAAATCGGGGACCGGTTCCATCACGCACCGCATCGAAAACCACGCAAGATCGTCCATCGGATCGCCAAGGTGACAAAACTCCCAGTCGATCAGCGTGGTCAGGTGGCCATCGTCGAACATGAAGTTGCCCGGCCCGGCATCGCCATGGACGATCACCGGTGAACCGTCCGGATCGGGCAGGTTGTCGTGCAGCCAGCGGAAGGCCAGTTCGATCAGCGGATCGGGCTTGCCGACCTCCTCGTACATCGCCTGCCACAGCGCAACGTCGCGGGCGACATGGTCGGCGATCCGTCCGGACAGTCCGCCGTCGAGCGACACCTCGCGGGCGGCGTGAAGCCGGGCGAGATTGTCCATAAATTCGTGCGCAATCGCCTGTTTCGCCACCGGGTCCTTGAGGTGGCGAAATTCGGCAATGCCCTTGGCCCGGTCGGTCAGCACCGCGCGCAATTCCGGGTTTTCGGCGATGTAGCGCGGCGCCTTGAGCCCCAGCGGGGCGATCGCCCGATACACCTCGGCTTCACGCGCGATAGTGTACGGCTCGATCCCCTCGATCCGCTCGCGCGGATCATGGCGCACGAACAGCGCCTGTTCGCTGCCATCGGGCAGTCGCACATCAAGCCCGAGCGACTGCCGGCGATTGCCGCCCGAAGCCTTGAAGCTGCGGATAATCTCACCTCCTGCGGCACGCGCAGCCCAGGCGATGATCTCCTCCATCAGCGAATGCCGAGCGACCGTACCGCGTCGATAATCCGTTCCTGCGAGGGGATCACCGCGGTCTCGAGCGCATCGTTGTAGGGCATCGGCACATCGCGCGCGCCCACGCGCAGCACCGGCGCATCAAGCCAGTCGAACGCGCGCTCGGTCACTTGCGCGGACACTTCGGCCCCGAACCCGCCGGTCTGGCAAGCCTCATGCACCACGATCAGCCGGTTGGTCTTGCGCACCGACGTCAGGATCGTCTCGATATCGAGCGGCTTGATCGTGCGCGGATCGATCACCTCGCAGCTGATCCCGTCGCGTTCGAGTACTTTGGCAGCCGAAAGTGCGCGCTGCACCATCACCTGCGTCGCCACGATGGTGACGTCGGTCCCCTCACGCTTGATATCGGCTTTGCCGATGGGGATGCAGTAGGGTTCCTCGGGAACTGGCGCGGTCTGGCCAAGATAAAGCATCTTGTGCTCCAGAAAGATCACCGGATTATCGTCGCGGATCGCCGCCGCCAGCAGCCCCTTGGCGTCATAGGGCGTAGACGGCGCGATCACGACCAGCCCGGGAATGTGCTGGAACCACGCCTCAAGGCTCTGGCTGTGCTGCGCGGCCAGTCGGATCCCGCCGCCCTGCGGTCCGCGGATCACCACCGGAACCCGGCCGACGCCGCCGTTCATCAGCCGGAACTTGGCCGCCTGATTGACGATCATGTCCATCATCAGCGTCACGAAATCGAAGATCTGCACTTCGACAATCGGGCGCATCCCAGCGATCGCCGCGCCCACCCCGGCCCCGCAGAACGCTGGCTCGGTGATCGGCGTATCGCGGACGCGCTCTGCCCCGAACCGGTTGTAGAGATCCTTGGTGACCTGAAACACGCCGCCGAGCGGGCCGATGTCCTCGCCCATGATGAACACGCCGGGATCGCGCTCCATCTCCTGCGCCATCGCTTCGTTCAGCGCGTCGGCATAAGTCAGTTCGCGCGTGCCCGGCGCCGGTTCGGCATATGCCTGGTGCGGCACGGTGACGGCAGTTTCGAGAATGGCCAGATCAGGTTCTGCGCTGCCTTCCGCAAACGCGACGGCATCGGTGATTTCCTGTTCGATCCGAGCATTGATATTGGCGATTTCGGCGTCAAGCCCGGCCATGCGCTCGCGCATCCGGATCAGGGGGCAGCGCGCCTGCCACGCCAGCCGGTCGGCCTCGCTGCGCGGATCGTTGAGATTGGTCCGCATCGAGTGCCCGCCCCAGCGCCACGTCAGCGCCTCGATAAGGCTCGGCCCCTCGCCGCGTCGCGCCCGCGCAATCGCCTCGCCGACCACCAGATCGACCTCGACCGCATCGTTGCCGTCTATGGTGAAGCCCGGGACATCGTAACTGGAGGCGCGGACAGAAATCCGCTCGACTGACGTGGTCAGCTTGCTCGCGGTCGAGAGCGCGTACTGGTTGTTCTCGCACACGAACACCATCGGCAGCTTCCAAACCGAGGCAAGGTTGAGCGCCTCGTGGAATACGCCCTGATTGGCCGCCCCGTCACCGAAGAAGGCGATCGAAACCTGCCCCTCGCCGCGCATTTTCGCTGCCAGCGCGGCGCCGGCTCCCAGCGGCATGGTCGCTCCGACGATGCCGTTGGCACCCAGGATATTGAGATCGAGATCGGCGACATGCATCGATCCGCCAAGGCCGCCGCACGAGCCGGTGGCCTTGCCCATTAGCTCAGCCATCATCTTGGCAGTATTGGCTCCCTTGGCGATGCAATGGCCGTGGCCGCGATGGTAGGAGCCGATGTAGTCCGCCGGGGTCAGGTTGGCGCAAGTCCCGGCCGCAATGGCCTCTTCACCGGCATAGCTGTGTGCTGCACCCTTGATCAGGCCGCGTGCAAACAGGTCGGCTGCGGCTAGCTCGAACGTGCGGATGCGCATCATCGATTCGTACAGCGCCAGCATCCGTTCTGCCGGAACCACCTGATTCTCCGAAGCGGGGGATGGCACATCCGCTGCTGCGGTCGGCCGCGCCTGCGAACGCGCCCGTGCGGGCCTGGAAACTGCCATCGTCGAGCCCTTAGCCATAACCTCTCCCCGCCGATATAATCCGACGCTTGTTCGGTAAAATACAGCAATGGACGGACATGCCAAGCGAACAATCAGCGCGGTTCGCCGACAATTGCACAGTCGGGGACATTGTTCCCGACTGCATTGTAGCAAAAAAATGCTCGGATATTTCCGGTTTCCGAACGGAGTCCGGCAAGATCGCGTCCGGCAGGACCGCGAGCCTGCACGCCGCGATGTGTGCACGCCATCAGCCGCCGATGCGTTTGATCGGTATCGTCCTAGCCAAGGGCTGGTCTCCGGCTGATCCAGCAAATCCCACAGTATTGCCGAAAAAACCCGTTGCAGCCCTCGGCCCTAAGGCCCCCTTAACTATGTAAGCGCTACTCTTGCCTTGCGGAGGCGCTGCGTGAACTACCAGCCGGGACGATACGACGAAAATCTGCATCTGCAGCGTGCGCCGCGGGCACCGATGTCGCTCGTCTGCGATATTAGGCAGGGTCAGCGGCCATGGAACACCGTCCGCCTGCACAACATCTCCGAGACCGGCTTCTGCATTGATTGGCTACCCGCCATCGAGCCCACCCGCTCGCTGTGGATCCGCATCCCCGGGCTGCAACTGCTGCAGGCCCATATCCGCTGGAAGCAGCAGGGTATGATGGGCTGCGAATTCGTCTCGCGGCTCTACGGCCCAGTGTTCGAGCACATTGCGCGCCAAGCTGGTACTTAGGCGCCCACCCCGACGTCAGATGTGGAGCGCTCGGCCGTACGCGGCAAGCACGCTTTCGTGCATCATCTCCGAGAGCGTCGGGTGCGGGAACACAGTCTGCATCAGTTCGGCTTCGGTAGTCTCCAGCGTCTTGCCGACGACATAGCCCTGGATGAGCTCGGTCACTTCAGCCCCGATCATATGCGCGCCGAGCAGTTCGCCGGTCTTGGCGTCGAAGACGGTCTTGATGAACCCTTCGGCCTCGCCCAGCGCGATGGCCTTGCCGTTGCCGATGAACGGGAACGTGCCGACCTTCAGCGTATAACCGGCCTCCTTGGCCTTGGCCTCGGTCAACCCGACGCTGGCGATCTGCGGGTGGCAGTAAGTGCAGCCGGGGATGTTGTTGCGGTCCAGCCCGTGCGGGTGAACCTCCGTGTTGCCCAGTTCCTGCGCAATGGCCTCGGCGGCAGTGACGCCCTCGTGGCTCGCCTTGTGCGCAAGCCACGGGCCGGGCGTAACATCCCCAATCGCCCAGACCCCCGGTACGGCGGTGCGGCCATAGGGATCGACCGGGACAATCCCGCGCTCCAGCGTCACGCCGAGCGCCTCCAGCCCGATGTCGGCGGTATTGGCAACAATGCCGATCGCGACGATGACATGGCTGAATTCGGCTTCGACGACTTTGCCGTCCTTGCCCTTGAGCCTGGCCTTGATCCCGCCCTTGCCGACATCAAGCGCCTCGACCCCGGCACCGGTCATGATCGTCATGCCCTGCTTCTTCAGCGCCTTTTCGAGGAACGCCGAGACGTCGGCATCTTCGACCGGCACGATCCGATCGAGCATCTCGACCACGGTCACCTCGGCGCCCATGTCGTTGTAGAAACTGGCGAACTCGATCCCGATCGCGCCAGAGCCGATCACCAGCAGCTTGCTCGGCAGTTCCTTCGGGGTCATCGCGTGGCGATAGGTCCACACCCGGTTGCCATCGGCCAGAGCGAACGGCAGGTCGCGCGCCCGCGCACCGGTGGCGACGATGACGTGCTTGGCGGTGATCGTTTCGCTGCCCTTCTCGCCCGAAACCTCGATCTTGCCGGCACCCTTGAGCACGCCGGTGCCCATGTGCACGGCGATCTTGTTCTTCTTCATCAGGTGGGTGACGCCCTGATTGAGCTGCTTCGCCACCCCGCGCGAGCGGGCCACCACCGCATTCAGGTCGGCGCTGATCTTTTCCGCCGCCAGCCCGTAGTCTTTGGCGTGCTGCATGTAATGCAAGATCTCGGCAGAGCGCAGCAGCGCCTTGGTCGGGATGCAGCCCCAGTTGAGGCAAATCCCGCCGAGCAACTCGCGCTCGACGATGGCCACCTTGAGCCCCAACTGTGACGCGCGGATCGCTGCGACATAGCCGCCCGGGCCAGAGCCGAGTACGATGAGGTCGTAATGCTCAGACATGTTGCGTTCCTCTCAGGCGACCAGAGCCAGCGGGTTCTCGACAATGTCCTTGAACGCCTGCATCAACGCGGCCCCGTCCGCACCGTCAATCGCGCGGTGGTCGAAACTGCCGGTCACACTCATCACCGTGGCGATGGCCAGCGCGCCGTCGACCACATAGGGTCGCTGTTCTCCTGCACCCACCGCAAGGATCATCGCCTGCGGCGGATTGATCACCGCATCGAACTGCTTGATCCCGAACATCCCGAGGTTGGAGAGGCTGGCGGTGCCGCCCTGATACTCGTGCGGCTGCAGCTTGCCCTCGCGCGCTTTGTCCGCCAGCGCCTTCATTTCCTTGGAAATCTGCGAGATCGCTTTCGAACCCGCATCGACGATGATCGGAGTGATCAGCCCCGTAGGCGCGGCGACTGCGACCGAGATATCGACCCGGCTGAACTTGCGAAGTTCTTCGCCGGCGAAACTGACGTTGCACTTGGGCGTACGCTGCAGCGCGCGGGCGAGCGCCTTGATCACCAGATCGTTGACCGACAGCTTGACCCCTTCGCCCTCCAGCGCCTTGTTCAAATCGCCGCGCAACTTGAGCAGGGCATCCAGCCGGACATCTACCGAAAGGTAGATATGCGGGATCGTCTGCTTGGCCTCGGTGAGGCGGCGGGCAATGGTCTTGCGGACATTGTTGAGCTTCTCCGCCTCATAGGGAATGCCGAAATCAGGGATCGCCGCTGCGACCGGGGCAGGAACGGGAGCGCTGGCCGGCGCAGCGGCGGGCACTGCCGGAGCGAGCGCCGGAGCATTGCCGCCAGCATACCCATCAATGTCGGCGCGAACGATGCGCCCGCCGGGGCCGGTTCCGGTAACGCCGGCAAGGTCAATCCCCTTCTCGGCAGCAAGGCGCCGCGCCAGCGGGCTGGCGAACACCCGCGCCCCGCTGGCAGCGGGCGCCTGGGCGGGTTTTGCTACGACTGGCGCGGGCGTGGCAACCGGTGCGGGTGCGGCTGGCGTAGGCGCAGCAACCGCCACCGGCGCAGCGGCCTTTGCCGCGGGCACCTCGCCCTCGGGCGAGATTGTGGCGATGACCGTGCCGACTTTGACGCCCTCGGCCCCTTCGGCCACCGCGAGCGAGGTTACCGTACCCTCGTCGATCGCCTCGAACTCCATGGTCGCCTTGTCGGTTTCGATCTCCGCAAGGATGTCGCCCGCAGCCACCGTATCGCCCTGCTTGACGAGCCACTTGGCGAGTTTACCCTCTTCCATCGTTGGGGATAGGGCAGGCATCTTGATCTCGATCGACATGGCTGGCTCCGTCAGGCTTCGCGTCTCTGATCACGACATCTGACTGCTCCCACGCCGCAGGGCAAGTACAAAGACCAACAATTTGCCGATCTGGATAAGAAAATACGGAAGGGATCGGAATATGAGAACCTATCTGGTTATAATTGACGAGACCGACGAGGCCCGTACCGCGCTGCGTTTCGCCTCGCGCCGCGCAGCCCGCACTGCCGGCGAAGTGCAGATCCTCGCTATCGTTCCGCGGCAGCAGTTCGTTGCGTTCGGCGGTGTGCAGGCAACAATCGAGGAAGAAGCACGTACCCGCGCCGAGGCGCTGGTAATGGAAATGGCAGGCAGCATATTCAGCGAAAGCGGCACGATGCCGGCAATTGCCGTGATGCAGGGCGATGCAATCAGGGTCGTCACCGGATACCTCGCGCAGCATCCCGAGGTGGCTGCGCTGGTGCTAGGCGCGGCGGTCGAAGGGGCGCCTGGGCCGCTGATCATGTGGTTCGCCGGTGCCGGGATCGGCACCCTGCCCTGCCCGCTTTACATCGTCCCCGCTTCGCTCGCTGACGACCGCCTCGACGATGTCAGCTGACACCTATTTGCGCCGCCCTTGATGGCGGATGTTGCCGGGCCGTCCCCGCGGACCAACCATGTGGCCGCCCTGCTTCCTAAGTCCCTGCGGACGGCCGCGCGGCTCTACCCGCCCGCCCCCGCCTTCGGGCGGCTCGAACTTGAGCGCACCAGTCAGGGGATTGGCCTCGGCCAGGCGCAATTCAATAATCTGGCCGATGGCGTAGCGCGTGCCGCTGTTCTCGCCTTCCCGCGCGCGGGCCTTCTCGTCGAAGGCGAAGCGCTCGGCGCCGAGCGTCGAGACCGGAACCAGACCGTCGCCACCCAGCCCAATGATCGTGGCGAAAAAACCGAACGCGCGCACTCCGGTGATGCGGGTGGCGAACACTTCGCCCACCCGCGCGGAGAGCCACGCCGCAACATAGCGGTCAATCGTGTCGCGCTCGGCCTCCATCGCCCGGCGTTCGGCGACGCTGATGGCGTCGCTGATCCGCGAGAGATCGGTGCGGTCTCGCTCGGACAAGCCAGAAGTAGGCGGCAAACTGCCCGCGGGCGCGGGCTGCTCGAGCCCGAACGCATCGACTAGCGCCCGGTGGACGAGCAGATCAGCATAGCGCCGAATCGGCGAGGTGAAATGGGCATATGAACCGAGCGCCAGCCCGAAGTGCCCGGCGTTGCGCGGCCCGTAATAGGCCTGGGTCTGGCTGCGCAGCACCGCTTCCATCACCAAGGCCTTCTCCGCCTCGTCAGTGACGTCCTTCAGCATCCGGTTGAACAAGCCGGGGGTGATCACCTGTCCCAGCGCCAGCTTGCGGCCGAACGTGGCGAGATAGTCCTTCAGCGCCACCAGCTTTTCGGGGCCCGGCGGCTCATGAATGCGGTAGACCACTGGCGCCACCTTGCTTTCCAGCGCTTTGGCGGCCGCAACGTTGGCGGCGATCATGAAATCCTCAACAACGCGGTGGGCATCGAGCCGCTCGCGGATAGCGATTTCGCTGATCCGGCCTATTTCATCGAGCTTGACGCGGCGTTCGGGCAATTCCAGCGCCAGCGGATCACGGCGATTGCGCGCCGCTTCCAATTTGCCCCACGCCGCCCACAGGTTCTGCAAGTATGGCTCGGCTTTGCCGGCGTCGATCCGGGCCTGAGCATCCTCATAAGCGATGACTTCGGCAATCCGCACCAGCGCGCGGGTAAAGCGGAAGGCAGTAACCGTGCCGTCGGCATCGATCGTCAGGTGGCAAGCCATGGCCGCTCGGTCCGCCCCGGCGCGCAGCGAACAGACGTCGGCGCTGAGCACTTCGGGCAGCATCGGCACCACCCGGTCGGGGAAATAGACCGAATTGCCGCGCTTCCTTGCCTCGCGGTCGAGCGCCGAGCCCGGCCGGACATAGCAGCTGACATCGGCAATCGCGACGAGCGCACGAAAGCCGCCCACCCCGTCGGGCTCCGCCCAGATCGCATCGTCGTGATCGCGGGCGTCGGACGGATCGATCGCCACGATCGGCAACTGGCGCAAGTCCTCGCGGTGTTCGGGGCTGAGCGGCAGAGCGGCGGCCTCCACGCCCTCATCCAGCACATCCTGCCCGAATACGTTCGGGATGCCGTGCTTGTGGATCGCGATCAGGCTGAACGCCCGCGGCGCAAACGGATCGCCGAGCAGCGCGGTAACTTTGACCCCGGCCCTCGGCGAGCGGCCCGAAGGTTCGGCCAGCACCAGATTGCCAGCTTCCGCCCCGCCGAGATCGGCAATCGGCACCGCATGGCGCACCCGCTTGTCTACCGGGGCGAGCCAGCCTTTACCCGTAGCGTCGATCTCGACCACGCCGAGCACCTGCTCCGACTGGGTGGCGAGCTTCTTCATCGGATAGGCCAGCCAGCCTGCGCCGGCCTCCTCGGTACGGGCGAGCACCCGGTCGCCCACTTTCAGTGCCGATCCGCGCCCCTTTTCGATCAGCCGCAGACGCGGCGGCGGGCTGGCATCGTCGGGCTGCCAGCTATCGGGGATGGTGATGGCCTCACCCTCCTCGATCGATACGACCCGCAGCACGGTGACCCGGGGAACGCCGCCCATGCGGTGGAACGCGGTGCGGTTGCCGTCGATCAGTCCCTCGTCGGCCATATCGCGCAGCAAGGCCTTGAGCTGGATTTTTTCCTGCCCTTTCAGCCCGAAGGCGCGGGCGATTTCGCGCTTTCCGGCGGGCTCATCGGCTTCGGCGATGAATTTCAGGACCTGTTCGCGGCTGGGCAAGCCGGGCGGCAGCTTGGACTTGCGGGGGCGGGCGGCGGGCTTTGGTGGAAGAACCATGCTGCAGCCTTGGCGGCAAAGCGCCACGAAGACAATGCGCCACGGCGGCCCAGAGGGCATTTGCATCGGCCTTACAAGCGGCTTAAAAACCGGTTGCACGTGAAATCAGGAGCCGATCCAGAATGCGCCCCCTTATTGCCGCCGTCCTGCTGGCCGGCACCATTGCTACGCCCGCCGCTTCGCCGCTGATGGCAAAGCCCGCCCGCCATGTGCCCGCGCGCGAACAGTCGGCCGCCGAATTCATGGGCGGCGTTATGGGCAACCCGGCCGACGCTGCCACGATCAACCGCCGCTGCGATGCCTACATTGCCGAAATCACCCGCCGCCAGACTGTGCTGGAGCACGAAGCCGGCCCGGCGACCGTCGGGCGCACGCTGCAGCGCTACGACGATCTTTATGCGCTTACCAACAGCGGCAAGGCTGAATTCACGCTCTATCGCCAGGTCATGGCCGATGATGCCCGGCGCCAGGCCGGCGCCAATTGCGAGGTAAGGCTTGGCGGTGCCAAGACCCGGCTCAACCTCTCGCCCGCGGTCTATGCCCGGCTGAAGGCAATAGATGCGGCGAAAGCCGATGCGCCCACCCGGCTTTACCTCACGCGCCTTCTTGCAACGTTCGAACGCGCCGGGGTTGCTTTGCCCCCTGCCCAGCGCGCCCGTGCGCAGGAATTGCAGGACAAGATCGATACCGCCGGCACCGCGTTCGACAAGGCGATTGCCGACGGCCGCAAATCGGTCACCGCCGATCCTGCCGAGCTGGAAGGCCTGCCGGCAGACTGGCTCGCTGCGCACCAGCCGGGGCCAGACGGCAAGATCACCATCACCACCGATTATCCGGACATCATCCCGGCGATGACTTATGCCAAAGGGCAGGATTTGCGGCAGCGGCTCTATATGGCCAACCTCTCCCGCGCCTTTCCGCAGAACGATGCCAATTTGCGCGATCTGCTCAATTTGCGGCAGGAACTCGCCAGCCTGCTTGGACGCAAGGACTACGCAACCCTCGCGGTCGAGAACAAGATGCTCGACAGCCCGGCCAAAGTCGAAGCGCTGATCGCCGAAATGGCCGCTGCCGCACGTCCCGCCGCGCAGCGCGATTATGCTCGCAAGCTGGCGCAATATCAGATCGATCATCCCGGCGCGGCAGCGTTCAACCCATGGGACAACGCGCTACTCAGCCAGCAGGTCGCGAAGCGCGATTTCGCCTACGACCGGCAGCAGGTGCGGCAGTATTTCGCGTATGACAAAGTGCGCGACGGGGTGTTGGGGCTGACGCAGGATCTGTTCGGCGTGACTATCCGTCCGTGGAAGACCAAGGTCTGGAACCCGGCGGTTGAAGCCTACGAAATGCTGGACAAGACCGGGCCGAATGCCGGGAAAGTGATCGGCCGTTTCTATTTCGATTCGCACCCGCGCGACGGCAAGTACAACCATGCGAACATGATCGACTTGCGGCAGGGGCTGGCCGGCAAGGCGGTGCCGCTGGGCGTGCTGGTGATGAACCTGCCCGCCGGTGGCCACGAGACCGGGTTGATGGAACACGATGACGTGGTCACGTTCCTCCACGAATTCGGCCACATGATCCACCATATCTTCGGCGGACAGACCGCGCGGTGGAACGGGCTTTCAGGCGTCACCACCGAGTGGGACTTCGTTGAGGCGCCCTCGCAGATGCTGGAGGAATGGGTTTACGACTACGACACTCTCAAGACCTTCGCGGTCGATGCCAAGGGTAACGCAATCCCGCGCGAGCTGGTCGATAAGATGAATGCGGCGCGCTATTTCGATCTGGGCATGACCGACATGCGCCAGTTCGCACTCTCCAACATTTCGCTTGGGCTGCATCAGGGTCCAGCCCCGGCCGATCTTGGTGCGCGGACCCGCGAACTCAACGACCAGTACAGCCCGCTGCCGCTGCCGCCTACCGCGCAGTTGCAGGCGAGCTTCGGCCACCTCAATGAATACTCTGCGTTCTACTATACGTACCGCTGGTCGAAGGTGATCGCCGACGACATGTTCACCCGCTTTGCCGCGAGCGGCCTGCGCGATCTTGCGACTGCCCAGCGCTATCGCAAGCTAGTGCTGGGGCCGGGCGGATCGAAGCCGGCGGCACAGTTGGTGGCCGACTTTCTCGGTCGGCCGATTTCAACCGATGCCTACAAGGCCGAGATGGCAAAGGACCACTGAGGGTC
>CANGQZ010000033.1 GCA_947455865.1 Sphingomonadaceae bacterium | reverse complement strand
GGGCACGGCCGATCCCGTCGCGCTCGTTTCGCTCGCCCGCGCCGAGGAAGGCGTGATCACCGCCGAAGTCACCTTATATGGCACGGCGGAAAGCGGCGCGGCGGGCAAGCAGGCATTGGCCGCACCCGCAGACGCTATCGTATCCTCCATCGCCGCGCCCGTAGGTACCCGCGTTGCAAAGGGCGATGTGATTGCCGTCCTGAGCGCGGCTCCCACGACCCGGCTCGACCTTACCAAGGCCGCAACCGATGCGCGCGCCGCCGATGCCGCGTTCGCGCGGGCGCAGCGCTTGCGCGCCGACGGACTGGTCAGCGATGCCGAAGTGGAGACCGCGCGCGCCGCAGCGGCCAGCGCGCGCGCAACACTGGCGAGCCTGTCCGGACGGGTCGGCTCACTCACCTTGCGCGCGCTGGCCCCCGGCTTCGTGGAGACAGTGGCGGTCAAGCCGGGCGATCTCGTCACCGCTGGAACGCCCATCGCCACCATCGTGCGGGCGGATGATGTGCGGGCGCATTTCGGAGTCGATCCGGCGTCTGCACGCGCGCTGCGGCCCGGCACTTCCATCCGCATCACGGCAAGCACGGGCCGCGCGGCGCTGTCCGTGCCGATTGAATCGGTCAATCCCGCCATCGATCCCGTTACCCGGCTGGCTTCGGTCTTCGCGCGTCTGCCTGCCAGCGCCGCCATCGGGAGCGGCGAAACCTTGCAAGCCAAAGTCGAAGTGAGCGCGGCGGGAACGGGCCTGACCATTCCTTATGCAGCACTGCTTGATGATGGCGGCCAGCCCTTTGTCTATGTCGCCAAAGACGGCGTGGCGCATCGCCACGATGTCGAGACCGGCCCTGCCACGGGCGACCGGATCGCGATCACCAAGGGCCTTTCGGCAAACGATCAGGTGGTGACGCAAGGCGGCACCGCGCTTGAGGACGGGATGAAGGTGCGCACCAAGTGACGCGCCTGCTGCTCGATCACGCCCGCGCCTTGCTGCTCGCGGTCTTGTTGCTGACGGCAGGCGGCATCTTCGCGGCGACCCACCTCCCGGTCAGCCTGTTTCCGCCCATCGACTATCCGCGCGTCACCGTGGCGATCGATGCAGGCGAGCGCGATGCCGAACAGATGGCCGCGCAGATCACCCGCCCGATGGAGATCGCGCTGCGGGCCGTACCCGGCGTTACGCATATCCGCTCGACGACCAGCCGGGGCTCCGCCGAAGTCGCACTCAATTTCGATTGGGGCCACGACATGGTCTCCGCCAAGCTCGCCACGCAAGGCGCGCTGGCAACGCTGCTGCCCGATTTGCCGCCCGGAACCCGTTTCGAAGTGCGCCGCGCGGACCCGACCTTGTTCCCGGTCGTCGGCATCGCGCTGACCTCGCGCTCGCTGGATGATGCTGCGCTGCGCCAGATCGCCGAGCTCACGATCCGGCCCGCGCTCACCGCCGTGTCCGGCGTCGCCGGGGTCGATGTGCTGGGCGGCGCACCGCGCGAGTTTGCTGTCGATGTCGATCCGGCCAAGGCGCAGGCACTCGGTCTCAGCTTGCCCGATATCGCGGCGGCGATCGGCAAGGCCAACGATGTGCGAGGGGCGGGCAAGATCGAGGATCGGCACCGGCTCTACCTCGTGCTGGCGCAAAGCCGGGTGGCGACGATGGCCGATCTGGCCGCGATGCCGATCAAGGCAGGCCCGGCGGGCGTTGCCACACTCGGGCAAGTTGCGACGATCCAGCCCTCTACCGAGCCCAGCTATACGAGGGTCACGTCGAACGGGCAGGGCGCGGTGCTCCTCAATATCCGCCAGTCCCTCGCGGGCGATACCGTCAAGATCGTGCGCGAGATCAACGCGCGGCTCAAATCGCTCGGCCTGCCGCCCAGCGTGACTGTCAGCATATTCTACGATCAGTCCGAACTGGTGACGGGCGCGGCGGATGCGGTGCGCGATGCGATCCTGCTGGGGGCGGTGCTGGCAGGCATCGTGCTGTTCGCGTTTCTGCGCTCGGGGCGGCTGATGGTGATCACCGGGCTGATGTTGCCTGCGGTGCTCGCGGGGACCTGCCTCATCCTTTACGCGCTCGGCATGAGCTTCAACATGATGACCTTGGGCGGGATGGCGGCGGCTGTCGGCCTGATCGTCGACGACGCGGTCGTGATGCTCGAACACATGATGCGGCGCATGCAGGACGGCACGGCCAAAGGCGCGCAGGGCCTGCTCGGCGCCGCTGCTGAAATGGGCTGGCCGCTGGCTGGCTCGACGTCCGCCACGATTGTCGTGTTCCTGCCTCTGGCGTTCATTTCGGGCGTGACCGGCGGCTTCTTCAAGGCCCTCGCGCTGACGATGGTTGCGGCGTTGCTCCTTTCGCTGATCTATGCGCGGCTGGTGATCCCGTTGATCGCGGCGCGCTGGCTGCGCGACAAGGACGCAGAAGCGGCAGAACGCGCAGGCGGATTCCTTGGCACGCTGTCAGGCGGATACGAACGTGCCGGGGATCGGGCCTTTGCCAGGCCCGGGCTGTTTGCCGCCGTGCTGGGCATCGGCATGGCAGCGCTTGGGTTCGCGGCATGGTCCAATGTGCCATCGGGTTTCATGCCGGCCATGGATGAGGGCGGCTTCATCCTCGATTACAAAGCCCAGAGCGGCGCGGCCCTTACCGACACCGACCGGCTGCTCCGCCAGGTCGAGGCGATCATCATCGCGACCCCCGAGGTGCTGAGCTACTCACGGCGCACCGGCGTTCAGCTTGGCGGCGGCCTGACCGAAGCGGACGAGGGCGATTACTTCATCCGCCTCAAGCCGGGATCGCGCCGCCCGATCGATGACGTGATGGCTGAAATCCGCCAGAAAGTGCAAGCCAAAGTCCCCGGCCTCGAAATTGAAACCGCGCAGCTGATGGAAGACCTGATCGGCGATCTCACCGCCGTTCCGCAGCCGATCGAGGTCAAGCTGTTCGGCGATGATCCGACGGCAATCGAGGCGGCGGCCAAGCGCGTGGGCGAGGCGGTGAGCAAAGTCAGCGGCGTGGTCGAGGTCGTCGATGGCTTGCGGGTGGCGGGCGATGCCATCCGCATCAAGATCGATCCCGGCAGCGCCGCGCAGCACGGGCTCGACCCGGATGCCGTCTCCACCCAGCTCGAAGCGCTCATCGGCGGCACGCAGGCCACGCAAGTGCGGGTGGCCGAACAGTTGGTGACCGTGCGCGTGCGCGCGCCCGGTAGTTTGCGCGCGCGGGCGGCGGATCTGTCGCGCCTCGTGCTGACGGCGCCCGATGGCCATGCGGTGTACCTCTCGCAAATCGGCAGCGTTTCCGTCGCGGCGGGCCAGAAGCAGCTCACGCGCGAAGATCTCGCCCCGTTTATCGCGGTAACCGCCCGGCTCGAGGGACGCGATCTCGGCTCGGCGATGCAGGATGTTCGCGCCGCTGTTACCGGCCTTGCCTTGCCCAAAACGATCCGGGTCGATTACGGCGGGCTCTACGCACAGCAACAGAAAAGCTTTGCCGATCTCAGCCTGGTGTTCGCCGCTGCGCTCCTGCTGGCAGCGCTACTTTTGACTTTCATGTTCGAGCGGATTGCTTGGACCATTGCGGCTATTGCCACCGTGCTGCTGTCTGCCGCTGCCGTGCTCTGCGGCTTGTGGCTGACAGGGATCGAGCTTGATATCTCGGCGCTGATGGGGCTGACCATGGTGGTCGGCATGGTGACCGAATTGGTGATTTTCTTTCTCGCTGAAATCGACCTTGCCGCGCCCGTAACGATCGCGACCCTGCGCCAAGCGGGCACCAAACGCTTGCGACCGATCTTGATGTCAGCGTTGATAGCCATCCTGACATTGAGCCCGCTGGCGCTCGGTATGAGCCGCGGGGCTGGCCTGCAACAGCCCCTCGCTACAGCCATCATCTTCGGTCTCGTGGCGGCGGTTCCGCTCGTGCTGCTGTTCCTGCCGGCGCTGATCGTCACGCTGATGGGAGTATTGAAATCGACGAAGCCCGCTAAAGAAGCGGGTTAGGCTTTTGCAACGGACAACTATGACCAAAAGCTGATTTTGTTCGAGAGCTAGTCAAGCGACCATCGTCGGGGTCCTTGGGAAAGACAATGCTTGACGACAATTCGGACGCAAAGTTGACAGGCTAACTCAATGCGCGAAAAGTCCGCTTTTGAATTTTGCCGGTTCGAAACGAGCAGTCTCGAACCGCCCGCACCAACCGACTACGCTACAGCCTCCAGACCTTTTCGTTGAATAATCGACAGCAATCGCAGCGCAGGCCCACCAGGCCGCTTCTTGCCCCTCTCCCAGTCGGAAACGAGGTTCTTCGACACATTGAGATAGCGCGCAAACACCGGCTGCGAGACGTGCTGTGCCTCGCGAATGGCCTTAATCTCCTCAGCCTTTAGCGGTGTCGCCGGGGCAAGACATGCCTCGTCAAAGTCACGCAACGTGCGCTTGTCGATGGCCCCGGCCCCATGAAGCCCTTCCATCATCTCGTGGACGGCGGCCAGCGCCTCGCTCTTATAGGTCTTTGGCATCGTCATTCACCTCGAACAGTCTTTCTTCACGCACCTCGGTATCAATCTGCGCCTGCGTCAACGCGAGCACGATTTTCGCGGCCTGTTTGTAGGTCCGCAACTCGACCGCGTTGAGATTGGCCTTGCTACTCTTGGCGAAGCCAAAGGCGAACACGGCCCGCTCCTCGTGGCGAAAGAAGACCAGCGTACGATAGCCGCCGGACTTGCCTCCGCCCTCGCGCGCAACACGCTGCTTGATCAGACCTCCGCCCAGATCGGCATCGACCAGGCCGCTGTTCGCCTGTTCAACTGCCGCAACAAGCGCCGCATCGCTGATCCCTTCACGGCTCGCGAATTTCGCGAACCAGCGATTCTTGTAGATGCGGGTTTGCGGCTTACCGGTCATGGATCGGCAATCTTCTATCATACATAGTGTTACTGCTCAACAAACGATCTTCGCCCATCATATCGGCTATGAGGCAGCCGATCCGTTCCGCCGCATCGAGCACGTGCCCATCATCAAGATGCGCGTAGCGGGACGTCGTCTGCAATTTGGCATGGCCCAGCAGCTTGCCGATCATCGGCAGGGTTTCCGAACGGGCCGCAGCGTGGCTGGCAAAGCTGTGCCGCAGATCGTGCAACCGGACGCCCGGCAGATTGGCCTCGACCTTCACTTCGTGCCAGAACTTGCTGATGCTGCGGACAGGCCGCCGGGTCAGTTTGTTCCAGAATACCGGATCACTTCCGCCGCGCCGTTCGAGCGAGGCGAGCAACATCCGAGCCTCATCACCCAGCCAGACGGTGCGCGGACCGGTCTTGCTATCATGGAGGAGCAGTCTGCCACCTTTCACCTCACTCCAGGTAAGATCGACGATCTCCGAAAGACGGCAGCCCGTCAGCAGTAGCAGATAGATGATGGCGCTATGGAGCGGCTGGGTTCGGGTCTTCTGGCAGAGCACCTCGCCCAATCTGGCAATTTCCTGATTGGACAGGAATCGCTCGCACTTCCGGCGCTTGTTGGGTCGGATGTAGGTGCAGGGATTGCTGCCCTCGGGACGCATGCCACAGCGCTCAGCGTGATTGAACATTGAACGCAGGATTTCGAAGCAACGATTGCCCGCACCCGGGCCGCTGGTGACCGACACCTTGTTGAACCATGTCAGCAAGTGCGCTTGCTCGATCTCGTCAATAAACATTCCGCCGAAGGCATAGGCGAGGTGCTTCCGGCGATAGCCATTGTGGGTTTCGAGCGTGCGCGGCTTCCACCTGGCAGCTGACTGCTTCCAATATAGCGTTAGGAAATCGTCAAAGGTGGGAACCTTGCGGGTTTGTTTGCGCTTTGTCGCCGGATCTTCGCCGACCTGAGCGCGCAGCAAGATTCGCCGGGCGACGACCAAGGCCTGATGCTTGCTGAGCACGTTGGCGTTGCCCAGGGTGATGGTTCGAGTCACGCCGTTCATCAGTGCCTGAACGATGTAGGTGCAGCGCCCGGACGAATAATGGCGCACGCCGAACCCCGGGAGCCGTTCAGACCAGACGGTCCGGCGCGGCCTGCCGCGCGGTCGATCGCCGGGATCTAGCCGGCGCAGGGTTGCAAGATCATCGGCGATGATGTCGGCCAGCGAGACCCGGGTCATGCCGCGATCCCCAGGCACGCGGCGAGCGAACCGGACACGCGCTTGGCCGCATCGGCGATCGCCTCGTCGGCGAGGTGCGCATAACGTTCAGTGGTCTCTGCCAGTGCGTGGCCGAGCAGTTTGCCAATCACGACCAGCGAGATGCCATCGGCAATGGCGACCGACGCGAAGCTGTGGCGCAAATCGTGCAAACGAACATCGGGCAATGCAGCGTGCCGCCGTATCGCCTGCCATGGAACACTTAGTCCAACCGGCTTGTCGCCCCCTACTGACGGAAACACGAGACCGACTTCGGCCTTGGTCGGCACCCTGTCGAGCACGGCTTGAGCCTCTCGATTGAGATAAATGATCTTCGCGCCGGTCTTGCTGTCCGGCAGCATCAAGCGCGGCGGCTGCACCCATTCCCAGCGGAGGCCGACGATTTCGCCATGCCGCGCACCGGTATAGATCAGCAACCGTATCGCGTGGACAGCAAGCGGATCGCTCTCCTCGAATGCGCGGAGGCTCGCAGCAAGGCGATGGAACTCGCGGGCGCTGAGGAACCGCTCGACCAACTTCCGCTTGTACCGCGGCGTGCCCTTGCATGGGTTAGAGCCGCGCGGGCGCAGCCCCAATTGCTCGGCATAGCCCATCATCACCGACAGGATCGGGATCGTGCGGTTGAAGGCGCCTGGGCGAGCGGCCCAGCTGTCACGCCAGCGCAGGACATCCGACTTGCGGACAGCGTCGATGCGCTGGCGACCGAAGACCCCGACAAGTTCTTTGAAGATCGAGCGCCGATTGCCCCTGCGTGTCGATGGCTTCCAGTGCCGGGCATAGTCATCCCAGAAGCGGGGTGCGTAGTCGGCAAACAGAATTCCGCCGCCGCCTTTGCCTTTGGCCATTGCCTTCGGTGCGACGGGCAAGCCGTCAAGCGCGGCCTTGGCGAGCTGTGCGCGTGCCAAAGCTCTCGCCTTGTCCGCGCGCATTTCAGGAGGCCTGCCGAGGGTTACTCGCTTCTGCTTGCCGCGCTGGCGGAACTGGACGAACCAGCACTTCGCGCCGCTGGCAAAGACCCGCAAGCCGAAGCCCGGCAACTCGGTATCCCACCAGAAGAACTCCTGCCCGACAACCTTGCGCCGGGCTATGTTCCCATTGAGCTTGACCTTCTCGCTTGTACTATTGCCCCCACGCCACCGAGTCGATCCGGTGTTCCTGACCGCCTCTGAAGTTACCACATGGCCATTCGTTGACATCGATCTTGCTCCTTCATAGAAGGAACAAATTCACGCTATACCAATGGTTTATTTTCCATTGCTGCGACGCTGTCGCGTAGGGTGTGCCTACCTTCCTCCCTTTGCAGTGTTGTTCTTAGCGCTTGGCATATTGGAGTATTGGTCCATGGAATGCAGGACCAAATGGTCTCCGGCTGCCCTCAGGCGCTGGCCTGTCGGCGCAGTCTTGACAGTGCGCATCAAGAGAGAAGTCCGCTGGTGAGGGGAAGCCAACCGTGCGGCTTACAGCGCCAGAAGACGGAGTTGATTGGTAACGTTAAACGTCGGTTTCTGACAGAACCGACAATGAGTAGCTTGAAGCGGAGGGGCGACTTTGTCCAACGGTGCGGCGTTCCGCTTCCGGCAGCACCCGACCAGAGTAGGTCGTTCAGGTGAGCCAGCTTAGACGTCTGCTTCTGACCGAAGCCGACTATCGCGCGCGCTGCAGCGGTCCGATAGCAAAGCGTCCCATGCGATCAGCGCTCACGCTAGCCATCGCTCTTGGTTGCGAGCGAGCATCCCGACATATGCAACTGCAGTGTTGACGGCTTTGGCCAAGTGAGGCGACCGCCAGCGCGTTCCATCACCGCTGAAGCGATGGCAAGCCCAAGGCCTGAGCCCGGCGAGTGCTCTCCCTTGGCGAAGCGGCTGAGCATGTGGGTGCGCTCGACTTCCGGGGTACCGGTCCCTTCATCCTGCACGGTGATGACAATCTCCTCGCCAGTCGCAGACACCGACAGGGAAACGGTTCCCTGCCCATGGTGCAACGCATTGCTGACGAGATTGCGCAAAGCCTCATCGAGGTCAGGCACATTCACCTGAGCCACGATCTCGGCATCAACGATGATTGCGCGTCCCATCTTGTCTGCAAGTGGCAGAAACTCGGCGGCAATCTGCCGGGCCAGACGGGACGCATCGACAAGGGGCCTGCAACCATCGGGCTGGCCGGGTGTATCCAGCCGGGCCATGGCGAGCACCTGAGCAATGGACCGTTGCATCCGGTCCAGATCGGCAGCCAGACCCGCCAAATCGATGCTGGCACTGTCTTGCCACTGATCCATCCGTAGTTTTGCGAGAGCCAGCGGCGTGCGAAGCGCATGGGCTGCGTCGGCCGCTAATCGTCGCTCGTTCAGATAGGCCCCGGCGAGGCGATCAAGCGCCTGGTTTGTGGCGGCTACGAAGGGCTGGATTTCCTTCGGCAGTCCATCCTCGCAAAGTCTCATGTTCGGTTGGTTAGGCCCGATCTCTTGCAATGCGGCGACGGCCGTGGAGAGCGGCTTGAGGCTCCAGCCGGCCACCAGCACGCCCACCAGCGGAGCAATCACTGCGAAGGGCAGGAGGACGAGCAGGAGTTCTGCATATTCGACATGGGCTGGATCGAGATTTCCGCCCTGTTCCAGTTCCTTTAGTTCAAGCGCGACAAAGCCGATTGTGACCACTGCGGCTACGAAGATGGTGGCACCGATGGAGAGACCAATGCGGCTCCGCAGGGAAGTCATCATGGTGCCTCACCTTGCACCAACCGCCAGCCGATACCGCGCCGGTTCTCGATGCCGCAGCCTGCCGGTGCAAGCCGCCGCCGCAGACGCGAGACGATGGCCTCCAGCGCGTTGGGGCTGACCGCTTCATCGAGCGTATAGAGCCGATCCTGCACGGTATCGCGCACGACGACGTTTGGCGCAGCTTCCATGAGGAGTTGGAGCAGCGCGAACTCGCGCCGTCCCAGATCGAGTGGCGCATCGCTGAGCCAGGCCTGTTGTGCCGCCGGATCGAGCCGCAACCTGCCTTGCGCGAGCACAGGGGCCATGCGCTGCCCCGGGCGGCGCAGCAGCGCCCGCAGCCGTGCGGCCACTTCGTCGAGATCATAAGGCTTCACGATGTAATCGTCCGCCCCGGCATTGAGACCGGCGATGCGATCCTCGATATCGCCATAGGCCGTGGCGACCAGCGATGGCACACCATGCCGCGCCAGTTCCGGGAGCAGGGAAAGTCCCTCGCCGTCAGATAGGCGGCGATCGACGATGGCTGCATCGAGGCGCACCATGCCCAGACAATCGCGCGCGGCGGCGAGCGAACCGGCCGCATCGACGACGAAGCCGCGCCGCCTCAGGCCCTCTGCTGCCAGCACGCGCAGGTCCGTTTCATCTTCGATCAGCAGGATGTGCATGGCTGCTGCGATACCAGTTGACGGGCACCGCGCCCAGCATGTCAGTGTCGTGTCAGTCTTGTTTGCTAAGGGGTGCAGATGCCGGTTCGTCCCCAGTCTTCGCTCGTAGTTCTGATCTTAATGTGCGGTGCGGCGGCCTGCGGGCCCGTGCCTGCTGACAAGCCCAAGCCGCCCGCCAAAGTGGAAGCGATCGGCCACGAAACCGAACTCATGCGCGTGACACTCACGGCAGAGGCTGTGCAGCGGCTTGGTTTGGCGACTGAGGCCATTGGCACCGGCCAGCAGGCCACTCTCTTGCGCTCCGTGCCCGGCGAGATCGTTGCCGCGCCGCGTGGCGGCGGTCTGCCCGTAGCAGCCGGAACCGATCTGACGGCGCTGGCGGGATTGCAGGCGCGAGCTGATGCCGACACGCAGCGCGCCTTGGCCGATCTGAAGCTGGCCGAAGCCAATCTGCGGCGCGCCAGCGGCCTTGTGGAAGCAGAAGCAGGCAGCATCCGCGCACGCGATGAGGCTACCCAGCAGGTCGCCGCCGCCAAAGCCGCGCTCGCCGGCGCGGCCGGGCAGAGGCGGGCGCTGGGGCCAGCCGTTGCAGCCATGGCCGATGGCGGGGCACTATGGGTGCGCGCGCAAGTGCCCGCTGCTGATTTGGCGCGGCTTGATCGCGGGGCGTCCGTTTCCGTCAGGCCGGTGGGCGGCACTGGCGGCATCATGGCAAGGCCCGTGCGCGGGCCAGCCACGGCCACGCCCGGGGCGGCCAGCGTTGATCTCTACTATGCTCCGGCCATGTGGGCCGACCTCAGGGTGGGCGAACGGGTGCTCGTCGATCTGCCCGAGCAGACTGGTTCCGGAGCGGCTGCGCTGGATGTGCCCGCCTCTGCGATTCTTACCGACATCAACGGCGGCGAATGGGTCTATGTCGAAACCGCGCCGCGCCAGTTTGAACGACGGCGGGTGGAAGTTGCCCGCATTGTCGGCGGGCGAGCCACGCTGGCGCGGGGCCTTGCTTCTGGCGTCCGGGTCGTGACGGCCGGGGCTGCCGAACTGTTCGGCACCGAGTTCGGCACCAAGTGATGCTGGCGGCGCTGATCGGATCGTCGCTGCGCCAGCGGGCACTTGTACTGGCAATTGCGGCGGTCCTGACTGTGCTGGGCGTGCGCTCCGCCATGAGCGCCAAGTTCGATGTCTTTCCAGAGTTCGCGCCGCCCATCGTTGAGGTGCAGACCGAGGCACCGGGGCTGGCGACCGAGGACGTGGAGGCGCTGGTCACGGTGCCCATCGAAACGGCGGTAAACGGGGTGCCGGGCCTTGCCACGCTGCGCTCCAAATCGGTGCTGGGCCTTTCTTCGGTGGTGCTGGTGATGGACCGCACCGCCGATCCGGTCCGCACCCGCCAGATGGTGCAGGAGCGGCTGGCAACGGTTATCCCGCGGCTGCCTGCAGCGGTACGCCCGCCGGTCATGCTCGCGCCGCTTTCGGCCACCAGCCGGGCGATGAAGATCGGCCTGTGGTCCGACAAACTCGACCAGATGACGATGACCGAAATGGCGCGCTGGACGATCCGCCCGCGCCTGATGGCCGTGCCCGGTGTCGCCAATGTCGCGATGTGGGGCGCGCGCGACCGGCAGTTGCAATTGCTGGTCGATCCAGCGCGGCTTGTCGCCGCCGGTGTGACCGTGGCCGATGTACAGCGCGCGGCAGGCGACGCCGTGGTGATTGCAGGCGGCGGCTTCGTCGACAGCCCCAACCAGCGACTGGCGGTGCGGCAGGTGGTCGGCGTCAAGACCAGCAGCGATCTGGCGAGCGCCGTCATCCGCACGGTTGGCGGCGCGCCGGTGCGCATCGGGGATGTGGCGCAGGTGACCGAAGGCTTTGCGCAGCCCATCGGCGATGCGATCATCAATGGCCGCCCCGGCCTGCTGTTGATCGTGGAGAAGCAGCTCGGTGCCAACACGCTGGAAGTGACGCGCGGCATCGACAAGGCACTGTCCGAACTGCGGCCTGGCCTCAAGGGCATGAACGTAGACGGCACCATTTTCCGCCCTGCGACCTTCATCGAACGCGCGTTGGCCAATCTGGGTGAGGCAATGGGCATCGGCATCGTACTGGTGGCGGCGGTGCTGATCCTGTTCACGCGCAACTGGCGCACAGCGCTGATCAGCATGACTGCGATCCCGCTTTCGCTGGTGGGGGCCGTGCTGGCGCTCACTGCATTTGGGGTTGGTATGAACACCATGGTGATCGCCGGGCTGGTGATCGCGCTGGGCGAAATCGTCGACGATGCGATTATCGACGTCGAGAACATCGGGCGGCGGCTGCGGCTCGAAGCAGCGCGAGAACAGCCTCGCTCGCCGTTCGCCGTGGTGCTGGCGGCCAGCCTGGAAGTGCGCAGCGCGGTGGTGTTTGCCAGCGCCATTGTCATGCTGGTGTTCCTGCCAGTGTTCTTCCTCGGCGGCGTCTCGGGCAGCTTCTTCCGCCCGCTCGCGATGGCCTATATCGCGGCGATTGCGGCCTCGCTGCTTGTGGCGCTGACGGTCACCCCGGCGATGTGCCTCATGCTGCTGCCGGGCGCGGCGGAACGGGCCGAACCGCGCTGGGTCATCGGCCTGCGCACCCGCTATGCCCGCGTTCTCGAACGGTTGGCCCCTCGGAGCGGCATCGCAGTCGCTGTGGTAGCGGGTGGTATTCTCCTGTCGGTCGCCGGAATGGGCCTGCTGCGCCAGCAGTTCCTGCCCGATTTTCGCGAGACCGATTTCCTCATGCACTTTGTGGAGAAGCCCGGCACCTCGCTAGAAGCGATGGACCGGATCACCATCCGCGCGTCGAAGGAACTCACCGCGATCCCCGGCGTGCGCAACTTCGGCTCGCACATCGGCCGGGCCGAGCAGGGCGATGAGGTCTACGGGCCCAACTTCACCGAACTGTGGATCAGCCTCGATGAAACGGCCGATCACGACGCGGCGGTGAAGCGGATCGAGACCGCCATTGCCGGATACCCCGGCCTCCAGCGCGATGTGCTGACGTACTTGCGCGAACGCATCAAGGAAGTGCTGACCGGGGCGGGTGCGACTGTGGTGGTGCGGCTCTATGGCCCCGATCTGGCCGAGCTGCGCAGCCTTGCCGAAAAGGTGCGCGGCGCACTCGAGGGCACCGAGGGCGTCAAAGACCTGAAAGTGGAGCAGCAGAGCCTGATCCCGCAGATCCAGATCGCGCCAAGGCCGGATGTGCTGGCGTTGGCCGGTGTAACCGCAGGCGATGTGCGCCGCACGGCGGCCACACTGATCGGCGGCACGCGGGTCGGCGAAATCTACCGCGACCAGAAGAGCTTCGATGTCGCGGTCTGGGCCGTGCCGGAGGCGCGCAGCGATCTTGGCGCGCTTCGGCGGCTTTTGGTTCCCGGACCTCCGTCTGCAAATGGTCAGGCCGGATCGGCACTTCGCCTTGGTGACCTCGCTCGCGTCGGCGTGGCCCCGGCAGCAGGCGAGATCAAGCGCGAGGCAGGTTCCCGCCGCATCGATGTGACGCTCAACATCAAGGACGGCGCCGATCTGGCCAACGTGGCGCAGGCGGTCGAGCGCAAGGTGAAAGCCATGACCATGCCCGCCGGATACTATCCACAGTTCCTCGGCGAGTGGAAAACATTGCAGGAATCGAAGGCGCAGCTCGGCTGGCTCTCGCTCGTTTGTCTCGTCGGAATTCTGTTCCTCGTCTGGCTGGAATTCCGTTCGGGGCGGATCGTTGCGCTCGTCGCGCTCAGCCTGCCGTTTGCGCTGGTCGGTGGCGTCGCGGCGGCGGCGCTGGGCGGCGGGGTGCTGTCGATGGGCGCGCTGGTCGGTTTCGTCACCGTGCTGGGTATCTCTGCACGCAACGGCATCATGCTGCTCAGCCATTTCCGCCATCTGGAGCGCGAGGAGGATCAGCCCTTCGGCCTTGCGCTGGTGCAGCGGGGCGCCGCCGAACGGCTGGTGCCGATCCTGATGACCGCAGGCACGGCGGCGCTCGCGCTGCTGCCATTGGTGGTGCGCGGCAACGTGCCCGGCCACGAGATCGAATACCCCATGGCGCTCGTGATCCTGGGCGGGCTGATGAGTTCGACCGTGCTCAACCTCGTGTGGATGCCCGCACTCTATCTGCGCTTCGGCAAGGTGCGGGCAGCATGAAGCGCGCACTGCTCATCGCGCTGTTGCTGGCAGGTTGCGTGGCGAAATCACCGCCGAACGCGGCACCCCCATCGCCGCTTGCTGCGACCGGGCCGTTTGTGGGTGCGACAGATGCTGCGCCGCTGCCGGGCGAATGGTGGCGACTCTACGGCGATGCTGCGCTGAACGAGCACGTCGCCCGTGCGCTTGCCGCCAACCGCGATGTGCGCTTGGCGGTCGCTAATCTCGATGCAGCGCGCGCCAATTCCCGGCTGGCAGGCGCAGCTCGCACGCCGGACTTGGTGCTGGAAAGCGGAGCCAGCCCGACGACGCGCGGCGCCAACCAGCCCAGCACGACCGGCGTGCCCAAATCGAGCTACGAACTGGGCGCGGAAGCAGTTTGGGAGGCCGATCTCTTCGGCCGCCTGCGCAATCAATCGTCAGCCGCCAGTGCCGATGCCGAGGCGGCAGCGGCAGCTCGCGACGGTGTGCGTCTGGCGGTGGCTGCCGATGTGGTAGGGGCGTGGCTCGATCTCTGCTGGGCCGGCGAACTCGCCCGCGTGGCGACGCGCCAGATTGCAACGCAGCGCACACTGGCGGATACCGTGTCGCGTCAGGTGCAGGTCGGCGAGGTGTCCCCGCTCGAACTGGCGCAGGCCCGCCAATTGCTCGGCAGGCTGGAAGCTGGCCTGCCCGCCTTCGAGGCCGACGCCCAGCGCGCCCGCTATCTTCTCGCCAATCTGGAGGCCCTCCCGCCTGCCGAAGCCGCACGGTTTCAGTGCGAGCGCCTGCCATCATTCGCGGCAGCGTTGCCTGTCGGCGATGGCGCAGGCCTGCTCGCCCGCCGCCCCGACATCCGCGAGGCTGAGCGACGGCTTGCGGCGGCTGGCGCGCGGGTGAAAGTTGCGAAAGCCGAGATGTACCCCCGCGTGACACTCGGCGCATCGGGCGGCCTCATCCGCGGCTCGCTGGATGCTTTCATCACGCCGCTGATCAGCTGGTCGTTCATCAATCCTGCCCGCATCAAGGCCCGCATCGCACTGGCCCAGGCCAATCAGGAGGGCGCGCTCGCCCAATATGACGCCTCATGGCTCAGGGCCCTGCGGGAAGTGGAAACGGCGCTCGCCGATACTGATGCAGAGCGCCGCGCCAACCAGTCGTTTGCAGCCGCTTTGGCTGACGCGCAGACCGCCGCCCGCCGGGCCGAAGCGCGCGTCCGCCTCGGCGATGCAAATCCGCTCATTGCTCTCGATGCCCGCCGCACTGCCTACGAAACCGAACTCCTCGGCACACTCGCTCGCCGCCGCCTTGCCCAACGGCAAGTCTTCCTGTTTCGCAGTCTCGGCGGTGGTTGGGAGGACGCAGCAGCCTCTCGTTGAGCGGGCGACCTTGAAGGCTTGAGCCTGCGGAGTAGCTACAAGGCATGTGGAAACTGGCTGCTGCGGGGAATCCATGCCGGTCGAAAGCAAGATGGCTGTCGGCTTTTGGCAAATGCAGACATTCGAAATGGCGGTACGGAAGGGCGGCTTTGTCCCAAAGTCTGCCCCTGCGCCAGATGATTCGGCCCGGAGGAACCATTCTCGATTCCGGCTTTGGGCATTGAACCCATTTTGAAATTAACTGTGATGGACCAACTGATGGACGGTCACCTCTTACACCCAATAATTCGGCTTTGGATCAATAGATTAACTCAGCAATTGGATTCCGGCTCGGCCTCCAGCTTTTCTCCCCCCGCCCCCGACCCCGCCACCAGCCCGCGCTCTTCGGCGCCGCCTGTCAGGCGGTGCGTGATGGGGTATGCGGGCGGCAAGGCGGGCGCTAACACTGCGTCATAACCACAAGACAACCAGAGGAGAGAGCATGACCGGTATTGCCATTCTGGGAGCAACCGGCGGGCTGGGCGAAGCCGTCGTTCGCCGTCTCGCCGCTCGTGCGCCCGTCACCATCGGCTTCCGCACCAGTGAAGCCAAGGCACAGGCGCTGGCCGAGGAAATCCGAGGCGCGGGCGGCACGGCCGATATCGCGCAGGTCGATATTGCCGATGGCGCTTCGGTCGAAGCGTTCCTGCGCACCGCCGCGGCCCGGTGGGGCGGGCTTGCCGCCATCGTCTCCGCCACCGGGCCGGCGATCCCGCTCTGCCCGCTCTCCGAAGTCAGCGAGGCGGACTTCCGCCGAATTTATGAGGCCGATGTACTCGGCTCGTTCAACGTCTTCAGGCATGGTGCGCAAGTGCTGAAGGACGGCGGCGGCGGCGCCATCGTCGCGTTCCTGACCACCGCCGTGCTGCGCACGCTTGAGAACGATGGCATGTCCGGCGGGCCCAAGACCGCCGTCGCCGCGCTGCTCAAGCAGACCGCGCGCGAAATGGGCCCGGCCAACGTCCGCTGCAACGGCGTCGCCCCCGGCGTGATCGACGCGGGTATCGTCCACTCCTCGTTCGCGGTGACCGAAACGGCGATGAACGTCATCACCGATTGCCTGAACAAGACCCCGCTGGGCCGGATGGGCACCCCCGCTGAAGTCGCCGCGCTGGTCGACTTCTTGGTGTCGCCGGAAGCAGCCTATATCAGCGGGCAAGTGATCGCGGTGGACGGTGGATATAGTGCTTGATGGGCGATGACGGCGGAGTGCGATGGACTGGCAATTCAGCAGGTTAGCGTGAGTTGGTTGATGAAATACAGGCGCGCGGGGCTGTTCTTCCGGTTTGCGGGCATTCGTGCGCCCAGTTGCATGAGCCCGCGCCGAAGCAGCGTGGCACGGTCTGGCTGTGTAGGAAAGCCAAGCCGGGAGCGGGGGTATTTGGGGGTTGTTGCACCCGTCAACGCAATTCCCCACCGCAATTCCCGCAATTCCGTCCTGTCACAGTAATTCCGTCTACACCGTCAACGTAATTCGTGACGCTTGCGCATTAGCGTTATCGCTTGGTAGGTCGCCATGAATGGTCGACGAATTTGGTCGACAGGATCTGCCGAAGGGGAATCCTATGTTTGCATTTGTCTCGGTGTTGTTTGCAGCGGCCACCACCATGTCAGGGTCTCCGAGTGCAGCTGACGATATTGGAGTCTGCAGCGCGGTGCAGGCTCAGCTTGATCCCAATGGCGACACCCTTATGGAAGATTGGGATCTGGTAGCGGCCATGGCGGCGGCAAAACTTTGCGCCGCCAACGGAGATCCGCGGGGTGCAGTGAGCGTGGCCTATATGCACCGCGCCAACGGGGATCGCACCGCTGCGAAAGCGATCTTGTCGGCCGCGCCTGCCACATCTGCCGAGGCGGCGCGCCTGCAATGTCGCATTGCCGTTGACGAGAAACTCGATAGTGCGCTGGCGGATTGTGATCGCGCCATCGCGCTGCGGCCAGGCTGGTCCGGCGCCTATAACACACGAGCATCAGCGCTGCGCGAGGCGGGTCGCTTGCAGGAAGCGCTTGCTGCGTCGGAGCGGGCAATAGCGCTATCCCCGGGCAACGCATCATTTCTCATAAATCAGGCGGTAACTCTCGAGAAGCTCAACCGGTTGGGCGAGGCGCTCATCGCTTACGCCACCGCCGCAGGCGCTGCACCACGGGGGGCGGAACCGTGGGAAAACATCGGCCGGATCCAACTGGCGCAGGGTGACTCTGCGAATGCGATTGCTTCGTTGGATCGGGCCATCGCAATCAAGCCCTCCGCAGTCACATTCGATAGTCGAGGAAATGCCAAGGCCAATCTAAAGCAATTTGAAGCCGCTTTGGCCGACTATGCGAGCGCCTCGGGGCTGGACCCATGTGCTGCCAGAGACCGGTGAGCAGGTCTGCCGCAGCTACTACCGAGCAACGACGCACGACGAGATGATGGCGCTCCTGCGCTGCTATCATGCGCGGGCCGATGCCACATTCGGCGTGATGGGACGCCTGACCGACTTCATGAGCGCGTGGCTTACAGATTCGATCGCCTCGTTCGAGTTCACGGGCAATGATGAGGCGGCCGCGCGGAGCAAGCGATATCACGCTTTTGTCCGAGATAACGATCTTGTGTTGACCCATGCCCTGATCGATCCGCAAACTGACCGCTCGAAGGTCGATGCGCCGGATGAGGCGGTGCGCCTTGTAGAGCGTCGCGGCGACGGCATCGTCGTGCGCGGCGCCCGGTTACTGTCAACGCTCGCGCCGGTTTCAGACGAGGTCTACATCGGGCCGTTCATGCCCCGGCGCCCCGATGAGCAGGACAAGTGCCTGATTTTCGGCCTGCCGATGAACGCGCCCGGTCTCAAGATCGTGTGCCGGGAAGGCTATGACCATGGGCGCAGTCGCACCGATCGCCCGCTGTCTTCCCGCTTTGACGAAGGTGACGCCATTCTCATCTTCGACGACGTGTTCGTTCCCGACGATCGCGTGATCGTGGCCGGCGACGTGGAGGTCTATAACAGCCTCCTGCCCAACTTCCCGGGCTATGTCATGTTGCAGGCCGTCACGCGATCTGCCGCCAAATTGCGCCTGCTGACCGGCATTGCTGCGCTTGCGGCGAAGGCTACCGGCCGCGACAAGATGGCGCGATATCAGGAAATGCTGGGTGAGATGACGACGCTGGTCCACATCGGGGAAGGGCTGCAGCAGGCGACAGCGTTGGAAATCCTGGCTCAGGTCAGCGCTCAGCGCGACGGTAAGCCGATGTGGACGAGCGATCGCCCGGGCGAACCGGCAACGTTCCCCAAGGTCGGCAATGCCTCGATTGTTACGTTCTTCCCTAACGCCTCCCGGACCTGTCTGGACCATCTGCGCATGATCAGCGGCAGCGGTGCGCTGATCTATTCCGAACGCGATTACGAACAGCCCGAGATCCGGGGATTGATTGATCGCTATGTCAAAGGTGCCGCGATGGACGCACACGAGCGGCTGAAGGTGATGAAACTCGTTTGGGACATAACTGGTGAGCAGTTTGGAGCGCGGCAGGCGCTTTATGAACGCTACTACTCGGGTGACCCGATCAAAAATGCCGCCGGGTATTTCCTTTCACCCAAGCTGGCTGAGGCCGAGGCCATGGCTCGCCGTCTGCGGGTGGACGCCGCCTGACAACTGCAGCAAGCACATGC
>CANGQZ010000032.1 GCA_947455865.1 Sphingomonadaceae bacterium | reverse complement strand
GCTGGCGTCGATCAGCCCGGTCGCCGGCCCGAACTGGACCGCGCTCGAAGCGGAACTCAAGGCCAGCTACGCCGGCGGCGCCCCGGTCTCCACCCATCCGCAGGCGCGCAGCTTCTGGGCGCCCGTGCAGAACACCGCCGAAAGTGCGCTGCTCACCCGCTGGAACGGCCAGCTCTATACCGTGCTGGGCGAAGAGGCCGAAGGCGGTCGCTGGCAGTTGCGGCTGTGGTGGAAACCGTTCGTCACGCTAATCTGGGGCGGCGGGGCGCTGATCGGCTTCGGCGGCTTCCTCGCGCTGCTGGGCCGGGTGGCCGCCGATCTGCGGCGCATTTTCGCGCGCGGCAAGATCGCCTATCGCCGCGAACGGCAAGGCCGCGGCGCATGACCGCCCCCGTTCCGCGCAGCGCCGGCTGGACTCGCTGGCTGCCGCTGGCACTGTTCGCGCTGTTCGTCGCACTCGTCGCCTGGGGGCTCTATTTTCCCGCCGGCAAGGACGTACCCAGCCGCCTCGTCGGCCAGCCGCTGCCCGAATTTTCGCTCCCGCCCGCGGCGGATGGCAAGCCCGGTCTGGCCCGCGCCGATCTTGCGGTGGGCCGGCCCAAATTGCTCAACGTCTTCGCCAGCTGGTGCATCCCCTGCGCCGCCGAAGCGCCGCAGCTGGCCCAGCTCGCAGCTGCCGGGGTGGAGATCGAAGGCGTCGCAGTGCGCGATCAGAAGCCCGATCTTGCGGCCTTCCTCGCCCGCTACGGCAATCCCTATTCGCGCATCGGCGCCGATGAACGCAGCACCGTCCAGCTCGCGATCGGCTCCTCGGGCGTGCCGGAGACGTTCGTGATCGATGGCAAAGGCGTGATCCGCCACCAGCACATCGGCGATATCACCGCCGACGATGTGCCCGAAATCCTGGCCAAGCTGCGCGAGGCTAGCCAATGATGCGTCTGTTGCTCGCCCTCTTTGCCGTGCTTTTCGCGCTCACCGCGCCGCTCGCCGCCGAAGATACCATGCCGCCCGCGCCTTACGCGTATCGCCAGCTCGATGATCCCGCGCTTGAAGCCAAGGCGCAGACGCTGATGCAGACGATCCGCTGCCTCACCTGCCAGAGCCAGTCGATCGCCGATTCGGATGCCTCGATGGCCGGCGATCTGCGCAGCCAGATCCGCGAACGGATTGCTGCGGGCGAACAGCCGGAAGCAATCCGTACCTGGCTGGTTCAGCGCTACGGCGATTACATCTCCTACACGCCGCGGGTCACTTCGTTGACCTGGCCGCTGTTTGCCGCGCCGCTGGCGATCCTGCTGATGGCCGGCCTGCTGCTGCGCAAGCGGTTCGGGCGGAGCGGCACGGCATGACCTGGCTGCTCGTCGCCTTGCTCGCGCTGGTCGCATTCGGCGCGATCGCCTTTGTCCTGCGCGCCCCGCGCGCCTCTTGGGAACTGGTTGGTGCGGCGCTGCTGCTCGGGGTCGCCGGCTATGCCCTGCAAGGCGCGCCCAGCCAGCCCGGAGCGCCCAAGGTGGCAGCGGAAAAGATCGCCGGGTCCGATGCTGCCGCGAGCATCGCCGCGCGCGAGGCGCTCGGCAAGGAAGCGCCGATGGCGGACAAACACCTCGTCATCGCCGATGCGCTCGCCCGCCACGGCCAGTTCGCCGATGCTGCCGAAGTGCTGCGCGGCGCGGTAGAGCGCGATCCGGCCAATGCCGAAGCGTGGCTGGCAATGGGCAACGCCCTCGTCGGCCATGCCGAAGGCACCATCTCCCCGGCCGCTATTTTCGCCTATAGCCGCGCGGCGCAAGTCGCGCCCAACAGTCCGGGGCCGCCGTTCTTCCTCGGGCTGGCGTTGATCCAGTCGGGCCGGCTGGGCGAAGGCCGCGCGCTGTGGGCCGATCTGCTCGCGCGCAGTCCCAAAGAGGCCCCGTGGCGCAGCGATCTGGAAAAGCGGCTCGGCGAACTCGATGGCTTTCTCGCCAGCCAGCAGGGCGCGCCCGATAGCGGCGGCGAGATGGCGCCGCCCGCCGCCGCACCTCCGGAATCGCCCGCACCGTGATCGCATCCGGCGCGTTGCGGGGGCGCCGGGCCGCTGCTAAGCGGCGGCACCTTGCCGCACCGGCGGCGAATCGGGGCCATTTGACCAGCAATGCAATCCGATGAGCGCAGCCATCTCGCCCCCCGCGTCTGATCAGCGCGGCACCGGGCTCACCCGGCTCGCGGTCGGCGCGATCGGCGTGGTGTTCGGCGATATCGGCACCAGCCCGCTCTATGCGCTGCGCGATACCTTTGCCGGGCATCACCGCCTGCCGCTCGATATCCTGCACATCTACGGCATCGTCAGCCTGATGTTCTGGTCGATGATGGTGATCGTCACGCTCAAATATGTCTCGGTGATCATGCGCGCCGATAACAAGGGCGAAGGCGGCAGCCTTGCGCTGCTCGCGCTGATCAACCAGCGCAGCACCGGCAAACGCTGGGCGCGCAGCGTGATCCTGCTCGGGGTCTTCGCCACCGCGCTGTTCTATGGCGATTCGATGATCACCCCGGCGGTCTCGGTAATGGGCGCGATCGAAGGTCTGGCGGTCTATCAGCCGGGCATGGCCCCGGCGGTGGTGCCGATGGTGGTGGCGATCCTCGTCGCCCTGTTTTTCATCCAGAGCCGCGGCACCGCCCGGGTGGCCGCATGGTTCGGCCCGGTCATGCTGGTCTATTTCGCGGTGATCTCGGTGCTCGGGGTGATCAGCATTGCCCAGCATCCGCAAGTGCTCGGCGCGCTCAGCCCGCATCATGCCGTCAATATGTTCCTCGCCGATCCCACCCGCGGGTTTCTCGCGATGGGCTCGGCAGTGCTGGCGGTTACCGGGGCAGAGGCGCTCTATGCCGATATGGGCCACTTCGGCCGCGCCCCGATCCGGCTGTCGTGGCTCGTGTTCGTGCTGCCCGCGCTGGTGCTCAATTATCTCGGGCAGGCCTCGCTGCTGGTGCGCCATCCCGATGCGCTGGTCAGCCCGTTCTACCTGCTCGCCCCCGATTGGTTTCAGTGGCCGCTCCTCGCCATCGCCAGCGCGGCGGCGGTGATCGCATCGCAGGCGGTGATTACGGGGGCGTTCTCGGTCACCCAGCAGGCGATCCAGCTCGGCTTCATTCCGCGCATGTCGATCAAGCACACCAGCGTCACCGCCGGGCAGATCTACATTCCGATGATCAACTGGGCACTGATGGTCGCGGTGATCCTGCTGGTGCTGGTGTTCGAACGTTCGTCGAACCTGACCGCCGCTTATGGCATCGCGGTTACCGGGGCGATGCTGATCGATAACGTCCTGCTGGCGGTGGTCCTCTTTCACTTGTGGAACTGGAAATGGTGGCAGGCCGCGCCGCTGCTCACGCTGTTTTTCGCGCTCGATGCGGCTTACCTCTCGGCCAACTTCACCAAGATCCCCGATGGCGGCTGGGTCCCGCTGGTGATGGGCCTCGCCATCTTCACGATGCTCACCACCTGGTCAAAGGGCCGGATGCTGATGCGCCAAAGCATGTCGGAAGGTTCAATCCCGTTCGAAGTCTTCGCCAAAAGCGCGCATTCCAGTGCCGCGCGGGTGGCCGGCACGGCGATCTTCATGTCTTCCACGCGCGGCGGCGTGCCCTCGGCGCTGCTCCACAACATCAAGCACAACAAGGTGCTCCACGAACGGGTGATCGTGCTCAACGTCGCGATCGAGGATGTGCCGGTGGTCGATGCGGCAGAGCGGGCCACCTGCAAGCCGTTCGGGGCAGGGTTCTACAAACTCACCCTGCGCTTCGGCTTCCTTGAGGAAACCGATGTTCCCGCCGCGCTCGCCACGGTGGATCTGTGCGGCGAACCGTTCGAGATGATGAAGACCAGCTTCTTCCTCTCCCGCCAGACCCTGATCCCCTCGTCCAAGCCGGGCATGGCGATCTGGCGCGAAAAGCTGTTCGCGTGGATGCTGCGCAACGCCGCCAGCGCGATGGAATTCTTCCGCTTGCCGACCAACCGCGTGGTCGAACTCGGCAGCCAGGTCGAGATCTGAGCGCTTGGCGCAGCCGGCCCGGGCGCCAGATCTTCGCAGCCTCGGCCTGCACCTCGGCTTACGCCGTGGCGCGCGCTCGCTGCTGATCGGCGCCGCCTGCGGGCTGGCGTTCGGGGCCTACATGGCGCTCGCCGATACCGCCGTGTTTCGCAGCGCCGTGCCGCAAGTCCAGCACGTCCTGCTGGACCAATTAACGCTGGCCCAGCGGCTGGTCCGCTTCGTCCCCGGCGCGCTCTATGATGAAGTGCTCTACCGCCTGTTCGGGATGACCGCGCTGGTCTGGCTGCTGGCCCGGCTCGGCCTGCGGCGCGGCCCGGCGCTGTTCTGGCCGGCGATCCTGCTCACCGCCTTCGTCCTCTATCCGCTCGGTGCACTCGGCTATTTCCGCCAGCTGGACTGGACCGGCCTCACCGTGGCCCGCGAAGTGGCGCTGCACGGCGCGGCGGGCACGCTGTGGGGCTGGCTCTACTGGCGCCACGGCTGGCTTGCCGGCGTCACCGGCCACATCGCCGCCCACCTCGCGCTGCAGCCGCTGCTCGGCCTGCTGGCGTAACGCGCACAAAAAACGGCGCGGCACCCACCGGGGCACCGCGCCGTTTCAGCCCTTGGGGGCGGCTATTATGCGCCCAGGTTGGCGCTGACCATGCAGTACAGCATCGGCAGCGACAGCAGCAGGTTGGTCCGGCTGGCGATCAGTGCGCGCGGAGCCGCGGCGGCCTTTTCCTCGGCGGTCGCTTCCACGATGCCCAGAATCTTCTTCTGCGCCGGCCAGATGATGAACCACACGTTGAACGCCATGATCAGCGCCAGCCACATGCCCAGACCGATCAGCTTCACCGCACCTTCGCCGGCTAAGGTCATCGCTTCGTGCGCATAGCCGCTCGCCCTCGCGATCCCCAGCCCGGTCACCACCGTCAGCAGCGCCGCCCAGCGGAAGAAGAAGAACACCTTTGGCGCGATATGGCCGGTGATCGCGCCTTTCATCTCGGCGGGGATCTTCGGCATCGTCGGCACCTGCACGAAGTTCAGGTAATAGAGCAGCCCGATCCACAGGATGCCGAAGAACACGTGCAGCCAGCGCAGCACCGCGCCGGAGGTGACCGGCACCGAGCCGGCGAAGGCGGCGATCACCACGATGGCGAACACCAGCCCGGCGACAAGCACCAGATGAAGGTTACCGAACAGTTTGGCCATTGCTTACCCCTTTGATCTTGCGATGATTTTCTGCCGAGGCGGGTCTGCCACTCCGGCGTTGGCCCGTTAATGCGACAGGATCGCAGCCTTGTCACCCGCTTTCATGCGATGAAGCGGGCATCTGCTGCGATCACCCGTGCCGCTCACTCCGGCGGCGGGGGCGTGGCTGCCACTTCGTCCTCGGCCTCCGCCGCCAGCCCGTGGCGCAGCAGCATCGGCATGTGGGCGAATGTGAACAGGAACGAAAGCGGCAGGAACAGCCACAGCTTGAGCGCGATCCACGTCCCGAAATTGTTGTTCGCGGTGTTATAGAAGTGGCGCATCACCTCGTTCAGCGCGGCAAGGAACAGGAAAAACCAGCCCCAGTTGCGTGACAGCAGCAGCCACCCGGCATCGTCCAGCCCCTCGAACGCCGCCTCCAGCAGGGTCTTGAGCAGCGCCTTGCCCTGCCACCATCCGCCCAGCAGCACCGTCCCGAACAGCAGGTAGATCGCGGTCGGCTTGATCTGGATATAGAACGCATCGCGCAGCAGCACGGTCAGCGCGCCGAAGAACACGATCAGCACGGTCGAAAGCATCAGCATCGGCGAAACCCGGCGGTATTTCGCCAGGCTCACCACCACCGCGATCACCGCTCCGGCCATGAACGCCATCGTCCCGGCGATCACCGCGGTCACTTCGCGCAGCGGCTCCTCGTGTCCGGCCGGCGCGAAATGGCGATAGACCAGAAAGAACAACACGATCGGCCCGTAATCGAGCGCAAGGTTGATCCAGCCTGATTTCTTCTGGTCCGATTTCTGGGCCGGCACTTTGGCCGCTGCGTCGTCCGCCATCACACCACTCCTGCGATCACCCGCGCGACCAGATCCGGGTCGAACGGGCGCAGATCGTCAATCGTCTCGCCCACCCCGATGGCGTGGATCGGCAGCCCGTATTGCTCGGCCGCCGCCACCAGCACCCCGCCGCGCGCGGTCCCGTCCAGCTTGGTCATGATCAGCCCGGTCACGCCCGCCACTTCCTTGAAGATCTCGATCTGCTGAAGCGCGTTCTGGCCATTGGTGGCATCCAGCACCAGCACCACGTCGTGCGGCGCCGCTGGGTTGATCCGGCCCAGCACGCGGCGGATCTTGGCCAGTTCGTCCATCAGCTCGCGCCGGTTGTGCAGGCGCCCGGCGGTATCGACCACTAGCGCGTCGATCCCGGTGTCGGTGGCCAGCTTCACCGCGTCGAACACGATCGAGGCGGGATCGCCGCCCTCCGGCCCTTTGACCAGCGGCACGCCGATGCGCTCGGCCCAGATCCCCAGCTGGCCGATCGCGGCGGCGCGAAAGGTGTCGCCCGCGGCGAACATCACCGAATAGTCCTGCTCCTGAAACAGGTGGCCCAGCTTGGCGATGGTGGTGGTCTTGCCCGATCCGTTGACCCCGATCACCAGAATCACTTGCGGGCGCGGAAACGCGGTGATCTCCAGCGGCTTGGCCACCGGGCGCAGGATCGCGGCGATTTCCTCGGCCACTGCCGCGCGGATCGCGGCCTCGTCGGCCCCGCGCTCGAACCGCTCGTTCGCCAGCCGCTCGCGGATGCGGGCGGCGGCGCGCGGGCCAAGGTCGGACAGGATCAGCGCGTCTTCCAGCTCGTCCAGCTGCGCGCTGTCGAGCCGGGTGTTGCCGACGATCCCGCTCAGATTCTCGCCCAGCCGCTCAGACGTTTTGCGCAGCCCGCCGAGCAGGCGTTCCGACCAGTTATTGGCGCTCCGGCTTTCCGCGCTCATTCCAGCAGGCCTTCGACTATGCGGGCAGGTGTCACGGTCAGGATCGTTCCGGGCACGGTGCCGGGGGCCAGACGCACCCGGGCGAAGTTTTCCGCATGGCCGCTCGCGCCGCGTTCGGCAAGCACCTGCATCGGCGTGCCGATCAATCCGGCCAGCCACGTGCTGCGCGTCTCGGCCACCGCCGCACGCAGCGCGCCCGCGCGCTGGCGCACCGCTGCCGGCGCCACTTGCGGCATCCTTGCCGCCGGAGTGTTGCCGCGCGGCGAATAGGGAAAGACATGGCCGTGAACGATCCCCAGCTCGCGCACCAGCGACAGGTTGGCTTCGTGCATGGCCGCATCCTCGGTCGGAAACCCGGCGATCAGGTCCGCGCCGATCGCGATGTCGCCGCGCCGCGCGCGCAGCCGGTCCACCAGCGCGAACGCATCGGCACGCCGGTGGCGGCGCTTCATCCGTGTCAGGATCAGGTCATGCCCGTGTTGCAGCGAGAGATGGACATGCGGCATCACCCGCGCTTCGCCCGCGATCAGCTCGAACAGCTCGTCATCGATCTCGACCCCGTCGAGCGAAGACAGGCGCAGTCGGGGCAGCTCGGGAAATTCCCGCAGGATCGCCGCTACCAGCGCGCCCAGCCGCCCCGAACCACTGGCTGATGTGTCGGCCAGATCGAGCCCCCACGCGGTGAGGTCGACGCCGGTCAGCACCACCTCCCGCGTGCCTAGCGCAAGGTGCCCGGCGATCTCGCGCAGCACTTCGGCCACCGGGCTGGAACGGCTGGGGCCGCGCCCCTGCGGGATCACGCAAAAGGTGCAGGCATGGTCGCACCCGGTCTGCACTGCCACATAAGCGCGGGTATAAGCCGCCGAATGAACGGCGCGGGGCAGGGCAGGGGTCACGTTCCACGCCCGCGCATCCAGCTTGGTCAGGTTGCTCACCAACCCGTCGACTTCGGGCATCGCCGCCAGGCCTGCGCGTTCGGTCTCTGCGGCGCAGCCGGTCACGATCAGCCGGGCATCCGGCCGCGCCCGCCGCGCCTTGCGGATCGCCTGCCGGGTCTGGCGCACCGCTTCTGCGGTTACCGCGCAGGAATTGATCACCACCACGTCGCCTGCGCCCGCCAGCATCGCGCGCAGTTGCTCGCTCTCGGCCAGATTCATTCGGCAGCCCAGTGAAATCACCTCCGGGCTCACGCAGAGGCACCGTAAGCGGCGGGATCGAAGCTGCCGCGAAAGGCCTCGCTGGCCGGTCCGGTCATCGTGATCCGCTGGTCTTCGCCCCACGCGATGCGCAGCGGCCCGCCCGGCAGTGTCACCGTCACCGTGCGTTCGGTCAGCCCGCGCCGCATCGCTGCCACCGCCGTGGCGCAGGCTCCGGTGCCGCAGGCCAGTGTCAGCCCCGCGCCGCGCTCCCACACCCGCAGGCGGATCGCCGCGCGGCTGGTCACCGTGGCGACATTGACGTTGACCCGTTCGGGAAACAGCGGATCACGCTCGATCAGCGGGCCCAGCCGCGCGAGATCGACCGCGTCGCAGTCGTCGACGAAAAACACCGCGTGCGGATTGCCGACATTGACCGCCACCGGTGTTTCCAGCGCCTCCCACCCCACCGGCATGGAAAGCGTATCGAGCGCATAGGCCAGCGGAATCGTTTCCCACGCAAAGCGCGGCACGCCCATGTCGACCGCGATCCCGGCGGCATCGGGCGCGGCGGCAACGATCCCGCCCGCCGTCTCGATCCGCGCAGCCTTGCCGTGGAGCAGGCCGACCGCGCGCGTGGCGTTGCCGCAAGCCTCAACCTCGCTGCCATCGGCATTGAAAATCCGCATTTTCAGATCGGCGATCGCCGATCGCTCCAGCAGGATCAGCTGATCGCAGCCGATCCCGGTGTGGCGGTCGGCCAGCGCCGCCGCCAGCTGCGCATCGATTGCCGGCAGCGCATCCACGCGCCCGTCGAGCACGACGAAGTCGTTGCCCAGTCCGTGCATTTTGACAAAAGGAACGCGGTTCGGCGACATCTGCATCGCCCGCGATCTAGGCGCTGTGCCCAGCGCAGTCCAGTACCGCTCAGGCCGCGCCCGATAGCGGAACGGTGGCTTCCTGCGCTGCCGCCGCTGGCTCGTCACACAGCAGGTCCAGCGCCGAAAGCCGCTTGCGCATCATCGCCGCCGGTTCCGGCCGCCCATAGAGATAGCCTTGTGCGGTGAAGCTGCCGATCTGCTTCAGCGCCTCGACCACGGCCTTGTTTTTCACCCCCTCGGCGGTGATCGGCAGGCCCAGCCCTTCGCCCAGCGAGTTGATCGCCTCAACGATCGTCGCACTGTCGCGGTTGCCGGGGATCGCCGTGACGAAGCTGCGATCGATCTTGATCCGGTCGAACGGCAGTGTGCGCAATTGCGCAAGGCTGCTGTAGCCCGAACCGAAATCGTCGAGACTGATACGCACGCCCTGGTTCTTCAGGCTGGTGATCAGCGAGCGGACCAGTCCGATGTTTTCCTGCAGGCAGCTTTCGGTCACCTCGATTTCCAGCCGGCTCGGCGGGAAGCGGGCCTCGATCAGCAGCTTGAGCAGCTTCTGCGCAAACCATGGATCACGCAGCTGCACCGGCGAGATGTTGACCGCCAGCGTCAGGCGCGGATCCCAGCCCTGCGCGTCGCGCAGCGCTTCGGCGATCAGACGCTCGGACAGTTCGCCGATCACCCCGATATCCTCGGCGATGGGGATGAACGCTTCGGGGCCAACCAGCCCGAACCGCGGCGATTGCCAACGCGCCAGCATCTCGAAGCCCGAGATGGTGCCGCTCTCAAGGTCAATTTGCTGTTCGTAATAGGGCACGAATTCGCCCTTGCGGATGCCCGCACGCATCGCCGTTTCCAGCTCGCTGCGAAAGCGCAGTTCGCTTTCCATCGGCCGCTCGAACCAGAAGAAGCGGTTCTTGCCGGCCTTCTTGGCCTGATACATCGCCACGTCGGCCATGTGCAGCAGTTCCGCCGCATCCACTGGCCGTTCGGGATCGCAGGCCCCGTCGGAACGGGCGACGCCGACCGAAACGGTCACCTCGATCGTCTGCTCGCCGTGCGGCACCGGCCGGGCCACGGCGCCGGTGATGCGTTCGGCAAATTCGTCGATGCGCTCGGCCATCCCGGCGTGGAACGGCACCACGCAGGCGAACTCGTCGCCGCCTAGCCGCGCCAGCAGCCCACGCTCGGGCAGCAGTTCCTCGATCCGCCGGGCGCATTCCTGCAGCACCAGATCGCCCACCCCGTGGCCGTTGGCGTCGTTGATCCGCTTGAAATTGTCGATGTCGATCATGATGAACGCCACCAGTTCGCCGCGCTCGCTCGATGCGGCGATCAGCGCTTCGGTGGCGGGCGCGATCGAACGGCGGTTGAGGCACCCGGTCAGCGGGTCGGTCTCGGCCAGTTCGCGTGCGCGCTCCTCGGCGCGGCTGCGCTCGGCCACTTCCTCGGCCAGATCGCGGTAACGCCGCCAGCCGAAGATCACCAGCGCGATATTGAGCAAGAACGCGGTCGAGAGCAGCCGGTCCGGCGGCAGCCCGATCCCGGCGAGCGAGCGGACCACTTGCGGCATGATGTTCCCGCCGGTGTTTACGAACATGACAATCGCCGTCATGCCGATGGTCAGCACCAACAGGTCGCGATCGGCGCGCCCCACCCGCTCGGCGGTAGCGGTCCTCCACCGCGTAAATTTTGATATTCCGCCCAACAGCGTGTCCTCTGGTGACCCGATTGGCAGGTTGTGTCCGAACAGAGTTGAATTTCGGTTAACACGTAGTCTCGGCGCTGCTTACTTTTGCCCCGAAGTCCCTAGAGCGTAACCAAATTCATGATTTCAGACAGATTTCTCGCAGGCGCTGTTGCAGGTAAGCGTCAGCGGTAATTGGTGTCGGATAGCGGTCAGGATTCGCCGGTGAAATGCACTGCGGCAGCGTCTCGATAACGAAATCGCTGCGCGGGTGGAGGAAGAACGGCAGCGCATAGCGGCTGAACCCGGCGCGCGGCCCGTCCGGGTTGCGCACCCGGTGCGTGGTCGATGGCAGCACATGGTTGGTCAGCCGCTGCAGCATGTCACCGATGTTGACCACCAGCGCGCCGGCCGGCGGGTCCACCGGCAGCCACTGCCCGTCCTTGCCCAACAGTTCCAGCCCGGCCTCCTCTGCGCCAAGCAGCAGGGTGATGAGGTTGATGTCCTCGTGCGCCCCGGCGCGGATCGCCCCGGCCGGGGCATCGGCGGCGAGCGGCGGATAGTGCAGCAGCCGCAGGATCGAATTGCCCCCGGCGATCACGGGATCGAACCAGTTCTCGGCCAGCCCCAGTCCCGGCGCGATCCGCGCCAGTAGCGCCGCGCCCGCCCGGTCGAGCGCATCGTAGAGCGCGGCAAACGTCTCGCGAAACCCCGCCGGCCGGTCTGGCCAGATGTTCGCCATCATCGTCTCGGCGCCCGGCTCCTCGCGCCCGACGTGCCAGAATTCCTTGAGATCGTGCACCGCCGCGCCCTTGGCGATCTCGATCCCGAACGGCGTATACCCGCGCGCCCCGCCGCTCCCCGCTAGCACGTATCCTCGCTTCTCCGCCTCAGGCAGGGCAAAGAACACGGCGCTCAGCGCCCACGCCTCGGCCACCAGCGCGGGGTCGATCCCGTGGTCCTGCACCAGCGCAAACCCGAAGGTGCGCAGCGAGGCATCGATCTGCGGCGCGAAAGTGGCGGCATCGTCGGCCAGCGAAAGCACGGGCAGCGCGGCAAGATCCATGGTTGTCAGGCGTCCCCGGTTTTCGGATAGGGGCCCGGCATAGCCGTAACGGAGCCGCTTTTCATGAGCAAAAACGAATCGCCCCCGCGCCGCTGGCTGATGAAGTCCGAACCCGATGCCTATAGCTGGGACGATCTCGTCGCCGAGGGGGAAGGGACGTGGGACGGCGTGCGCAATCACCGCGCGGCCAACAACATGCGGGCGATGCAGGTCGGCGATCAGGCGTTCTTCTATCACTCGAACATCGGCAAGGAGATCGTCGGCATCGCCGTGATCAGCCAGACCGGGCTGACCGACCCGACCGATCCCGATGGCAAGTGGGCCTGCGTCCGGGTCAAGCCGCTGCGCAAGCTGGCCAACCCGGTCACTCTCGCCACGATCAAGGCCGATCCGGCACTGGCCGAGATCGAACTGGTCCGGCTGGGCCGGCTGTCGGTGGCCGAAATCCGGCCCGGAGAATGGGACTATATCCTTAGGCTCGCAGGGGAATAAGGCAGCGGGGTGGGCCCCCTGCCAAACCCTCGCGACCTCTATCTCCCCGTCGCCGCCCAGCGAAACCCGAACCGGTACTCATCGGGATAGATCGCCCAGTCCTTGCGCCGCTCGGGATAGACTTCCACCAGCGTCACCGTCCCGCCGCTCACCGCCGCCGGCGCGCCCTCGGTCAATTCCGCCGCGCTGCCATCCGCCAGCGTCACCGAGATCCGCACCTGCCCGGCCCAAGCGCACTGCGCCCCGGTCGGGCACCGGCTGTCCTCGATAACCCGCACCGGCGTCACCGATGCCGCGCCCACCGCCACCGTCTCGCCGATCCGCGCCCGCGCGATCCCGTCGTTCACAGTGTGGAATGATATGCACCCGGCCAGCGCCGGCAGCAGAAACAGCACCGCGGCTTTACGCATCATCACCTCGCTAAGTTCCACGTCACCGGCGGATTGTTCCACCAATGTAGCTAGCACTTATTGCGTCACCCTGAACTTGTTTCAGGGTCCATCGCTCCGCCATTCCCGGCGCTGGCAGACCGAACACCACCCAAGCCGCAGCCACCGGATCAAAACGCGCCATGGATCCCGAAACAAGTTCAGGATGACAAGAAGTGCTGAGTCCATCGGCGATTCCCATTCCCCATAACTTGCTCTAGACCCCCCGCATGGCCGAACCGCGTTCCCGTATCCCGACCCAGCTTTATCTGATCTCGCCGCTCGATGTCGGCGGCCCGTTTCCCGGCCGGCTCGCCCGCGCGCTCGATGCCGGGCCGGTCGCGGCGTTCCAGTTCCGGGTCAAGGGTGTCGACGAGCACGCCGCCGCCTTGCTGGCAGAGCCGCTGCAAAAGCTCTGCGCCAATGCCGACGTGGCATTTATCGTCAATGATTCGGTCTCGCTCGCCCGCCGCCTCGGGGCCGACGGGGTCCATCTCGGGCAGGACGATGGCACGGTCGCCGATGCGCGCGAACGCCTTGGCCGCACCGCCCAGATCGGCGTCACTTGCCACGCCTCGCGCCATCTCGCGCTCGAAGCGGGGGAGGCAGGGGCCGATTACGTCGCGTTCGGCGCGTTCTTTCCCTCGGCCACCAAGGATGCCGCGCACCGCGCCGATCCGGAGCTGCTCGAATGGTGGCAGACCTTCTTCGAACTGCCCTGCGTGGCGATCGGCGGCATAACCCCGGAAACTTGCGGCGCGCTTGCCGCCGCCGGGGCCGATTTCATCGCGGTCTCGCATGCGGTGTGGGGCGGGGATGAGGCCGCGGCAGTGCGCGCCTTCATCGCCGCGCTGGCTGAAGGCTAAGGGGGAAACCCCGACCGCATCGCGCGTTATCTCCCAGCGGCCGAGGTGTTGCCGCGCATTCTGGGAGATGTCATGCGATTTGTCCGCCCGGCCTTGCCGCTGTGTCTGCTGCTGCTCGCCGGCTGCGGCAATCGCGCGCCGGAACCCGCTGAAACGGCCACGCTCGCGGCTTCGGCGGCGGCGCAAGACCCATTGGCTGCGAACGATGATACCCAGGCCATCCATGATGCCGAATCGCGCTTGATGATGCAGGTGCAAGTCGTGCTCGATCGCCTCGGCTTCACCCCTGGGGTGATCGATGGGGCCTCGGGCCTGTCCACACGCAACGCGCTGGCGGGCTTTCAGGAAGCGAACGGGCTCCCGGTCACCGGTGATCTCGATGCGCCCACGCGGGAGAAACTCGGGCAATGGGCCACCGTCCCCGCCACCCGGGTGGTAACGATTCCGGCCGATTTCGCCGCCGGTCCGTTTGTCCTGGTTCCGGCGCGGCCAGCGGATCAGGCGCGAATGCCCGCGCTGGGCTATGCCTCGCTCGAGGAAAAGGTCGCCGAACGCTTCCACACCACCCCGGCGGTGCTGCGCAGCCTCAATCCCGGCGGGGTTCCTGCCGGGTCAGCAGAAGCGGCGCCAGCCGAAGCCGTTGCGCAGCCGCCGGCCTCGGCCCAGAGGTCGGGCAGCGCGGCTCCTGTGGCAGCGGCCCACTACTATGCTCGACAGCAACTGCGCGTGCCCAACATCGGCAACGACAAGGTCGATCCGGCCACTGGCGGCGATGCCGATTGGCAGCGAACGCTGGTATCGCTCGGCGTCGGCAGCAATCAACCGCAAGTTGAACGGATCGTGGTCAGCAAATCGCGCGGCGTACTAAAGGGCTATGATGCGGCGGGCAAACTGGTCGCGGTATTCACTGCCACGATGGGCTCGTCGCACGATCCGCTGCCGCTGGGGGACTGGAAGGTCAACGGCCTCGCCCGCAATCCCAGGTTTCACTTCAACCCGGCGCTGTTCTGGGATGCGCGGCCGGGTGACGCCAAGGCCACCCTCCCGCCGGGTCCGAACGGTCCGGTCGGGGTGGTCTGGATCGATCTGTCAAAACCGCATTACGGGATCCACGGCACGCCTCGCCCCGAAACGATCGGCCGCGCCGAAAGCCATGGTTGCGTGCGGCTGTCCAACTGGGATGCCGCACGCCTCGCTTTGATGGTCAAGCCGGGTACGCGCGTCCATTTCGAACAATGAGCATGGCGCGCGGGCAAACATGGCGCGTTGTCGGGTCGACTGTCCTCTTGACGTCACTGGTCTGCATCGCCCTGCTGGCCTTCCTCCTCGTGCGCACCGTACCAGCGGGTGTGCCGGCGCTCGGCGGGCTGCCGCTGTCAGCGCCGCTCGCCGCGCGGCCTGCTCCCTTTACACCGGGCCCGGACCGGGCGATTCCCCCTGCGACGGCGTTGCCACCCGGGCTGGCGGGGCTGGAACTGCAGGTGCCGGTGCTCGGCATCACCGCGGATCGGCTGGTCGATACATTTGGCGATGTGCGTGCCGCCGGGGCACGCCAGCACGAAGCGATCGATATCATGGCTGCAGAAGGTACGCCGGTCGTCGCTGCGTCAGCGGGGCAGGTTGAAAGGCTCTTTCTGTCCCGCGAAGGCGGCAACACCGTCTATGTCCGCTCTTCCGATCGTCGGCTGTTGTTCTATTATGCGCATCTTGCCGGATATGCCCCCGGGCTGGCCGAAGGTCGTGCCATCCGCGTCGGCGATCCGCTAGGGTGGGTCGGTAGTACCGGCAATGCCAATCCAGCGGCGCCGCATCTCCATTTCGCGGTATTTATCACTCGGCCCGAAGCGGGGTGGGGGGAATCAGCGGCGGCGCTCAATCCCTTTCCGCTGTTTCAGGGCCGCCGATAAGCCGTTGGCCCCGGGCACAATCGGTGCCATCACCGCGCGATACCAGCTGGCGGGGAAGATGATAATCGATGAGTGATAGCCCGCGTGAACTGACGCTGCGCAGCGTCATCCTCGGCGCGCTGCTCACCGCCGTTTTCACCGCCGCCAATGTCTATCTCGGGCTGCGCGTCGGGCTCACGTTCGCCACCTCGATCCCCGCCGCCGTCATCTCGATGGCGGTGCTGCGGTTCTTCTCCGGCGCGACCATCCAGGAAAACAACATCGTCCAGACCATCGCCAGCGCGGCGGGGACGCTCTCGGCGATCGTGTTCGTCTTGCCCGGCCTTGTTATGGTCGGCTGGTGGAGCGGGTTTCCCTATTGGGAATCGGTCGGGGTGATCGCGCTCGGCGGGGTGCTCGGGGTGCTTTATTCGGTGCCGCTGCGCCGCGCGCTCGTCACCGGCTCGGACCTGCCGTTCCCGGAAGGCGTCGCCGCCGCCGAAGTGCTCAAGGTCGGTGCCGGGGTCGGCGGGATTGAGGAAAACCGCAAGGGCCTTGCCGCTGTCGTGTTCGGCTCGGTAATTGCGGCGCTGTTCCCGCTCCTTGCCAAGCTCCGGCTGGTCGCGGAAGAAGCGGCAACCAGCTTCCGCGTCGGGGCGGGGGCCACGTCGCTTTCGGCCAATCTCTCGCTCGCGCTGATCGGAGTGGGCCACCTCGTCGGCCTTGCCGTCGGGCGCGCGCTGCTCACCGGGTTGATGCTTGGCGTGCTGGTGCTGCTTCCGCTGATGACCGTGGGCGGCGCGCCTGCCGGCGCCGAACTGGCCGATTTCGTCGGCGGGGTGTTCCGCCAGAAGGTCCGCTTCATCGGCGCCGGCGCGATCGGCGTCGCCGCGATCTGGACCCTGCTCAAGGTGATCGGCCCGATCGTGCGCGGCATCGCCGGGGCCATCGCCGCCAACCGCGAGCGCGCAGCTGGCGGATACGGTGCGCTCGAATTGACCGAGCGCGATCTCCCGATCGGCGTCGTCGGCGGCGCGATTCTCGCCACGCTCCTACCCATCGCCGCCCTGATTTGGGGCTTTGCCCCCGGCATCGGCGGGCTCACCGTACTCGCCGCCGTGCTCTATGTCGTCGTTGCCGGGGTGATGATCGCGGCGGTCTGCGGCTATATGGCCGGGCTGATCGGCGCGTCCAACAGCTCGGTCTCGGGCATCGGCATTCTCGCCGTGCTCGGCATGGCCCTGCTGCTCCTTGCGCTCCATGGTCGCGGCGGCGATGCCGAGGCGACGCGCGGGCTGGTTGCGCTCGCGCTGTTCGTCACCGCCATCGTCTTCGGCGTTGCCACCATTTCCAATGACAACCTGCAGGATCTCAAGACTGGCCAGCTGGTCGGCGCAACCCCGTGGCGTCAGCAGGTCGCGCTCTTGCTCGGGGTCGGGTTCGGCGCGCTGGTGATCCCCCCGGTGCTCGATCTGCTCAACACCACGTTCGGCTTTCAGGGCGCTGCCGGCGCCGGGCCGAATGCGCTCGCCGCACCGCAAGCCGCGCTGATCTCAGCGATCGCGCAAGGGGTGCTCGGCAGTGGGCTCGATTGGCAACTGGTCGGGGGTGGCGCGGTCATTGGCTTGATGGCGATCGGCCTCGATGAAGTGCTGCGCGGCTCGGGCCGGATGGGGCTGCCTCCGCTCGCGGTCGGCATGGGGATGTACCTGCCGATGTCGGCGGCGATCATGGTCGTCACCGGCGCGGTGCTCGGCCACTATTACAACCGCTGGGCCGTCCGCCGCCGCGACCCCGCCTTCGCCGAACGCATCGGCGTGCTGACCGCTACGGGCCTGATTGTCGGCGATAGCCTGTTTCAGGTGGTCTACGCCGGCGTCGTCGCCGGCACCGGCAACGCCGATATTCTCGCCATCGTTCCGGTCTCGGCGCTCACCGTCCCGCTCGGCTTGGGCCTGTTCGCCGCGCTGATCGGGTTCGCCTATTACCGCATGGTTCGCGCCGCCAGCAGTTGAGCGCGTCAGGCTGGCGTCATCGCCGCCGCCTCGCGCCGGGCCACTTCACGCGCCGCTTCCGAAGCCGCGAAGCGTTCGGGTGCCTCGGTCAGCGGCAGGTCCCAGTCGATTTCCAGCCCGTCGCCCAGCCGCACCAGCTGGAGATACATCCACGCCAGCTGGTGATCGGATTCGAACAAATTGAAGGCGCGGTCGTCCAGCTCGGGCCAGGCCGCGCGGTCCAGCATCAGCAGTTCTTCCACCGCCGGCGCCTCGTCGCGCGATCCATCCAGCAGCCGGGCGCAGAAGTCGGTCGAAACGCAAAATGGCCGGGCAAACCCGATCACATCGGTATCGCCAGACGTGATCGCTTCTTCCATCACCGCCACGTCACGAAAGCCGCCGGTCATCATCAGCGGCATCTTTGCCATCGGCCGCGCCCGCGCCGCATATTCGCGGAAATAGGCTTCGCGCCGCAGCGTCGATTTGGCCTTGGCCCGGGCGAGGGGATTGTCACCGCCCACCATTGCTACCGGGGCATCGCCCTCGCTCTGGTCGGCGCCGATCATCACCGGCGCGCTGTAGTTTCCGCCGGAAATCTCCAGCAGGTCGATCCCTTCGCCGCCCAGCAGTTCGACCACCCGGATCGAATCGTCCATGGTGAACCCGCCCTTCTGGAAATCGGCCGAATTCATCTTGAGCGAGAGCGGAAAGTCCGCACCCACCGCGCGGCGCATCGCGCGCAGCGATTCGATCAGGAACCGCGCCCGGTTTTCCAGGCTGCCGCCCCAGTCGTCGGTCCGCCGGTTGGCCAGCGGGCTGAGGAACGATGATGCCATGAACCCGTGCGCGGCATGCAGCTGCACCCCGCTGAACCCGGCTTCGCGCGCGGTCGCGGCGGTGCGGCCATAGCGCGCGATCAGGTCAAGGATCTCGGCCTCGGTCATCGCCCGGGGCATCGCGAAGCCAGCGGGCGGCAACCCGTCCAACGTCGCGGACGGGGCCATCGGCTCGGGGTGGATATCGGCCGGGGTCTGGCGCCCGGGCTGGTTCATCTGCATCCACAAATGATTGCCTGCCTCCTGCCCGGCCTTGGCCCAGGCGCGCAGCTCGGCCATCCCGCCATTGCCATCGATCACGATATTGCCCGGCCGTTCGCGGTGGCTCATGTCGACCATCACGTCGCCGCTGATCAGCAGCCCGGCGCCGCCTTCGGACCAGCGCCGATACAGCGTGAGATTGGCGTAAGAGGCATGGCCTTGCGGCGTCGCCAGCCCTTCCTGCGTTGCCGATTTGGCCAGCCGGTTGGGCAGCACCGCGCCGCACGGCAGCGCCACCGGCTGCGCCAGAATGTTCGACATCGCTGAG